>JBBINN010000020.1:0-25231 GCA_037443885.1 Gammaproteobacteria bacterium
CGGGGCGCTCTCAACGCGGATGCTGCCACCGTGCGCCTCAACCCATTGCCGGGCGATGGCCAGGCCCAGCCCAGCCCCACTGCCGTCGCGGGTCCGGGCCCGGTCGCCCCGGTAGAAGCGGTCGTGGGCGGCCATGATCGCGGCCTTGCGGTCGGCGCCCGCCGCAAGTGCCGCCCTCTCCGCCTCGACCAGCTTGCGCAGCGTCGCGGCGAGCTCGGGCTGGCGGAACATCTCGCCCGCCCGTGGTGGCTCGCCGCCGCGCGGCAGCATCACGCGCCGGGAGTCGGGCCACTGCTTCAGGCGCTCCCTGTGCCTTTCGATCTGGGACGCGGTTTCCTGCTCGATCGGATAGCCGTCGGCGAGGTCGATCGCAGGCGCCAGCACCTGCGCGAGCGAGAGCCGGCCGTACTCGGCCAGCATCAGCAGCAGGCCGCCGGGCGTGCCGGGGGTGACCGCCGCCTGCGGCCCGTATTCCGGCGGGTAGCGCAGCCCCTGCTCGCGAAAAAAATCGACGGTCGCGCCGGACGGCGCGACGCCGAGCCCGTTCACGCCGACGACCTTGCCCGTGTGCGGGTTGTAGATCAGCGCCTGCGTCTCGCCGCCCCAGTGCAGGACGTCCCACATGGTCGCCGTGGCCGCGATCATCGCGCAAGCCGCATCCACGGCGTTGCCGCCCTGCTGGAAGATCATCGCGCCTGCCGTGGCGCCGAGCGGCTTGCCCGTGATCGCGAGCCACTGCTTGGCATGCAGCGGCGGCTTGACGGTCCGGCTCGCGGCATAGGCGTCGCCGGCGAGCGCACCATAGGTCAGGGCGGCGGCCGTCACGAGCGCAGCGGCCCGCAGGCTGCGATGGGAGCGGGGCATGCCGGGCACCTCACCGGGTCGTAGCCTCCATGCCCGCGAGCTTAGCCCAGTCGGACCGGGGGCGGCCAGCTCCTGGATCTGCCGCGGTCACGTGGGTATGGGCTTGGTTCACGGATTCCAGTAACCTTCAGCCAGATGGGTGGATACTTCGTCAGGCGCCTGCTGCTGCTTCCGCCCACGCTGTTCGGCATCACCATCCTCGTCTTCATGATCACGCGGCTCGTGCCGGGAGGGCCGCTCGAGCGTGCCATCATGGAAGCGCAGCAGGCGAACGTAAGTGCCGGCATGAGCAGCTCGGTCGGCCAGGGCATGGCGCTTTCCGAGGACCAGCTCAACCAGCTCAAGGAGTACTACGGCTTCGACAAGCCCTGGTACGCCAGCTACGCGGACTGGGTCGGCAAGATCGCCCGGGGCGACCTCGGGACGTCATACCGCTACAACGAGCCGGTCTGGGACGTCATCCAGGCGCGCTTCCCGGTGTCGCTGTTCTATGGCCTGGTCACGCTGTTCATCACCTATGCCGTCTCGATACCGCTCGGGGTGATGAAGGCGATCAGGCATCGCACCGCGCTCGACAACCTGACCTCGATCATCATCTTCGCCGGCTACGCCGTGCCCGGCTATGTGCTCGGCTCGCTGCTGCTGCTGTACTTCTCGGTGCGGCTCGAGTGGTTCCCGATGGGCGGCTTCACGAGCATGTATTTCGACCAGCTTGGGCCCTGGGACAAGGTCAAGGACGTCTTCCACCACGCGGCCCTGCCGCTGACCTGCTACCTCGTCGGCAGCTTCGCTGTCACCACGCTGCTCGTGAAGAACAACCTGATGGACAACCTCGCGGCCGACTATGTCCGCACCGCCATCGCCAAGGGAGTTTCCTTCCGCCGGGCCGTCACCGGCCACGCGCTGCGCAACTCGATGATCCCGATCGCGACGACTTTCGGGCAGAACGTCACCCTGCTGGTCACCGGCTCGTTCCTGATCGAGACGATCTTCGACATCAACGGCTTCGGCCTGCTCGGGCTCTCGTCGATCTTCGACCGCGACTATCCGGTCGTCATGGGTGTCGTGCTGCTCTCGAGCTTCCTGCTGCTGGTCGGCAACATCCTCTCCGACATCCTGGTCGCGCTGGTCGACCCGCGGGTGCGCTTCGCGTGAGGCTCAACCCGCTGACGGTCCGCAAGCTGCGGCGCTTCCGGGCGCTGAAGCGCGGCTACTATTCCTTCTGGCTGCTGGTCGGGCTCACTGCGCTGTCGCTCCTCGCGGAGCTGCTGGTCAACGACCGGGCGATCGCCGTGCGCTACGACGGCGAATGGTCCTTCCCCACCTACGCAGCGGTGAAGCTCGGCGCCGAATTCGGACTCGAGGGCCCGGCTGCCCGCTCGCCGGTCAATTACCGTGAGCTGCGCGCGCGCTTCCGCGAGGAGGGCGCCGGCAACCTCGTCATCATGCCGCCGGTCCCCTTCGGGCCCTACGAGAACAACGCCTATGACGGCATCCTGCGCGCGACGCCGCCCGATGCGGGGCGCGGCCACTACCTCGGGACCGACAGCACCGGGCGCGACATCCTGGCGCGCCTGTTCTACGGCTTCCGCACGGCGATCCTGTTCGCCGCCGCCTTCACGGCCCTGACCTACCTGATCGGCATTTCGCTCGGCTGCATGATGGGCTACTTCGGCGGCCTGTTCGACCTGCTGCTCCAGCGAGTCATCGAGATCTGGTCGAACATACCCTTCCTGTACATGGTGATCATCGTGTTCTCGGTGATCCCCGGCACCTACAGCACCGCGGCGCGGATCGGGATCCTGCTGGCCATCATGGTGCTCTTCTCCTGGACCTTCATGACCTATTACATGCGCACCGAGACCTACCGCGAGAAGGCGCGCGACTACGCGGCCGCGGCCCGCGTGCTCGGGGCCGGCAGCGCGCGAATCATCTTCCGCCACATCCTTCCGAACACGATCTCCACCGTCGTGACCTTCATTCCCTTCACGGTCATCGCGGCGATCACCTACATCACGGCGCTGGACTTCCTCGGCTGGGGCCTGCCGCCGCCCACGCCGAGCATCGGCGAGCTGCTCAAGCAGGGCACCGCCAACCTTACCACCGCTCCCTGGATCGTGAGTTCGGCCTTCGCGGCGCTCGTCTTCATACTGACCGTAGTGACCTTCATCGGTGAGTCCATCCGCGAGGCCTTCGATCCCCGTAAATTCACCGTCTACCAGTGAGGCTCCCGATGCCATTGATCCCGCGACGCCTGAGACCTCTCCTCCTCGGACCGCTGCTGACCCTCATGGCCGCCTGTGGCGGCGGGCCATCCGATGATGCGGCCCCCGGCGCAAGGGACGTGACCGCGGAGATGCAGGAGTACTACCGCACCAAGGTGTCGATTCCGGCGGCGGTATTCGAGTCGTTCGAGCGCGGCGAGATCACCCAGTCGGAGATCGACGAGCGCACGAAGCAGGGCGAGTTCCCGTTGTTCTTCCGCCAGGCCTCGCCGGAGGACATCCCCGCCGGCCTGCAGTGGGAGGACGGTTCCGGACTTCCGGAGTTCGCGGCGCCCGAGGCGGTGAAGGGCGGCACGCTGTACTCGTTCATCGACGACTTCCCGCGCACGCTGCGCCTGCTCGGGCCGGACTCCAACGGCAGCTTCCGCCCCTACCTCCTCGACGACAACGCCATGCGCTTCGCGCAGCGCCACCCGAACGACACTTCTGTCGGACCGAGCGGCCACCGCTACTACCCGGGAATCGCCGCCGCCTGGGCGCTGGACCCCGAGAACAGCCGGATCTTTGCGCGAATCGACCCGGAGGCACGCTGGTCGGACGGCGAGCCGATTACGGTCGACGACGTCTTCTTCATGTTCTTCATGTACCAGAGTCCCTACGTCAAGGCCCCCTGGTACAATAATTTCTACACGCGCAATTACACGCACGTCACGCGCTATGACGACCGCACCTTCGCGGTCGGCATCCCGGAATGGAAGCCGGACGCGCTGGCGCGGCTGCTGGAACTCGAGCCTGTGCCCGCGCACTTCTACCGCGAGCTGGGCCCTGATTTCCCCGAGCGCTACCAGTGGCGCTTCCAGCCGACTTCGGGCGCCTATGTGGTGCTCGACGAGGACATCAAGAAGGGCCGGTCGATCGCACTCACCCGCAACAAGGACTGGTGGGCCCGCGACAGGAAATTCTGGCGCAACCGCTTCAATTACGACCGCGTCCACCTCAGCGTCATCCGCGACCCGGCGAAGGCCTTCGAGGCCTTCAAGAAGGGCGAGCTCGACGCCTTCGCGCTCACGCTGCCGGAGCTCTGGTACGACAAGCTTCCCGACACGGATCCGCTGGTGCAGGGCGGCTACGTCGCCAAGAAGGTCTTCTACAACCAGATCCCGCGGCCGACCTGGGGCCTGTGGATCAACCAGGCGCGGCCGCTGCTGGACAATCGTGACATCCGCGTCGGCATCCAGTACGCCACGAACTGGGACCGGGTCATCCGCGAGTACTTCCGCGGCGACTACACCCGCATGCGCACGACGGCCGACGGCTACGGGGAGTTCACCGAGCCGACCCTGGAGCCGCGCGGCTACTCGATCGACAAGGCGCTCGACGCCTTCGCGAGGGCGGGCTTCGAGACGCGCGGTGCCGACGGCATCCTGGTCAATGCCGCCGGACAGCGCCTGTCGTTTACGCTGACCAGCGGCTACAGCAACCTGCAGGATGTCCTCACGATCCTGCGCGAGGAGGCCGCCCGGGCGGGACTCGAGTTCCGGATCGAGGTGCTGGACAGCACGGCGGCGTGGAAGAAGGTGCAGGAGAAGCAGCACGACATCCAGTTCACCGCCTTCGCGGTCTCGCCGGAGATGTATCCGCGCTACTGGGAGACCTATCACTCGGTCAACGCCTTCGACCAGGCGTTCCTGGCCGACGGCTCGCCGAATCCCGCGCGCAGGGCGAAGCCCAACACCAACAACCTGCAGAGCATCGCCATTCCCGAACTCGACAAGATGATCGAGGCCTACCATGCCTCGACCGACGTGGAGGAAATGAAGCGCCTCGCTTTCGCCATGGAGCGCATCCTGTACGAGGACGCGTCGTTCTCTCCGGGGTTCGTGATGCCCTTCTACCGGATCGGCCACTGGCGCTGGCTGCGCTGGCCCGAGGGCTTCAACGTCAAACTGTCGCGGCTTTCGGGCCAGTACGGTCTCGGGTGGATCGACCAGAACATCAAGAAGGAGGTGGTGGAGGCGCGCAAGTCCGGCAAGACCTTCCCGCCCAAGGTCGAGGTATATGACCAGTACCGCGACGAGTGACCGTCGCGGCGCGGCCCTGCTCGACGTGCAGGACCTGGCCATCGAGTTCGATACGGAAGCCGGCGTGGCGCGCGCCGTGGACGGCGTCAGCTTCCAGCTGCGCGAGGGGCACACGCTCGGCATCGTCGGCGAGTCCGGCTGCGGCAAGAGCGTGACCGCACTGTCGATCCTGCGGCTGCTGCCGCAGCCGATGGGACGTATCGCGGGCGGTCGCATCCTCTTCCGCGGCGAGGACCTCGTCACGGCGCCGGGCGAGCGCATCCGCAGGGTGCGCACCGGCGAGATCGGGATGATCTTCCAGGAGCCGATGACGGCGCTCAATCCCGTGCACCGCGTCGGCCGGCAGCTGTCGGAAGCCTTTCTCCTGCACCAGGACATCAGCCCCCGGACCGCACTCGAGCGATCCATCGCCGTGCTCGAGCGCGTAGGCATTCCCTCGCCGGAGTTGCGCGTCAGCGAGTACCCGCATCAGCTCTCGGGCGGCATGCGCCAGCGCGTGGTGATCGCCATGGCGCTCGCCTGCCGGCCCGCGATCGTCATCGCGGACGAGCCCACGACCGCCCTCGACGTTACCATCCAGGCGCAGATCCTGGAGCTCATGAAGGAGCTTCAGGACGAGATGGGCATGTCCATCATCCTGATAACCCACGACCTCGGCGTGATTGCCGAGACCTGCGACGAGGTGCTGGTGATGTACGCGGGCCGCGTGGCCGAACAGGGCACGGTCCGCGACATCTTCGCGCGCCCCTCGCACCCCTACACGCGAGGCCTGCTGGAGTCGATCCCGCGCCTCGAGCACCCGCGCAAGACGATGCTGCGAACCATCGAGGGCATGGTGCCGTCGCTTATGGATCTTCCGGCCGGCTGCCGCTTCAACAACCGCTGCCGTTACGCGCAGGAGCGGTGCAGGGAGACGGCGCCGCGCCTCGAGCCGATGCAAGACGCGCATGACGTGAGCTGTCATCGCTGGCGCGAGCTGCCCGCGTGGCAGGAGCCCGTCGCATGAGCGCGCCGCTGCTCGAGGTCCAGGAGCTCAGGACCTGGTTCCCGGTCCGCGGCGGGGTGTTCCTCGCGGCACGAGGGCAGTGCCGCGCGGTGGACGGCGTGTCGCTGTCCATCTGGCCGGGTGAGACGCTGGGCCTCGTCGGCGAGTCCGGCTGCGGCAAGTCCACGCTGGGCAAGTCCGTGGTGCGGCTCGTGAGGCCGACCTCGGGGCGAATCCTCTTCGAGGGAACCGATCTCGCCGGCCTGTCGATGCGGCAGCTGAAGCCGTTCCGCCGGGAGATCCAGATGATCTTCCAGGACCCCGGCGACTCGCTGAACTCGCGGCTCACCGTCGGCCACATGCTCGAGGAGCCCTTCCTCATCCACGGCATTGGCGACGAGAACTCACGACGCGAGCGCGTGCAGGACCTGCTGAGGACCGTGGGCCTGCAGCCCTCGGCCATCGACCGCTTCCCGTTCGAATTCTCGGGCGGGCAGCGCCAGCGCATCGGCATCGCCAGGGCGATCGCGCTCAACCCGAAGCTCGTCATCTGCGACGAGCCCGTTTCCGCGCTCGACGCGTCCATCCAGAGCCAGATCCTCAACCTGCTGCTCGACCTGCAGCAGCGGCTCGGCCTCAGCTACCTGTTCATCGCCCACGACCTGGCGGTGGTGAAGCACGTATCGGACCGGATCGCGATCATGTACCTCGGGAACGTCGTGGAGACCGGCGACGGCGAGGAGGTGCACCGCCATCCTCGCCATCCCTACACCCGCGCCTTGATCTCGGCGATTCCGCAGCCGGTGCCGGGGCGGACGCGCCACCGGCAGGTGCTCGTCGGCGAGGTGCCTTCGCCGATCCATCCACCGCCGGGCTGTCCCTTCCAGACGCGCTGTCCGCAGGTGCAGCCCGTGTGCCGCGAGCAGAAACCGCCGCTGCGCGAGGTGGCAGGCGCCGGGCGGAGTGCCCATTCGGTCGCCTGTCACTTCGACCTTTGACCCGGCGCGGGGCCCGGTAGATCGGCCGGGCCGGGTGGGCGGTGTGACGCTGTCAGGGCATGGCGAGAACGCGCGCCACCCGCAAGTAGGCCTCGCGGAAGGGGATGCCCTCCTCCAGCACCAGCCGGTAGGCCTGCTCGGTGGCGTGGATCGAAGGGTCGAGGCGGATGTTCTCCGGCCGGAAGCGCAGGCCCTCGAGCGCCACGGGCAGGATGCCGAGCGTCTGCAGGCACAGGTCGATGCCGCGAAAGAGCGGCGCCTTGATCAGCTGCAGGTCGCGGTGGTAGCCGGAGGGCAGGCGCGAGACGATGCCGAGCGCCTCGACGAGGCAGGCGAGTGCGGTTGCCGAGCGGCCGCGGATGAGCTCGAAGACGTCCGGGTTGCGCTTCTGCGGCATGATGGACGAGCCGGTGGTGAAGGCCTCCGGCAGCGCGACGTAGGCGAACTCCTGCGTGTAGAACAGGACCAGGTCCGAGGCGAGACGGCCGAGGTCCTGCATGAGCAGCGTCACCTCGAACAGTACGTGCGCCTCGGCCTTGCCGCGCGAGAGCTGCACCGCGGTGACCGGCTCCTGCACCTCGGCGAAGCCGAGCTTCTCGCGCGTCAGCGCCCGTGACAGCGGCAGCCCCGGCGTGCCGTAGCCGGCTGCCGAGCCGAGCGGCGACTTGCCGATGCGGCGGTGGGCGTGGCGCAGGCCGTCGGCGTCGTCGCGCACCTCCGCGGCGAAGCCCCCGGCCCAGAGTGCCACCGTGCTCGGCATCGCCTGCTGCAGGTGCGTATAGCCCGGCAGGGCCACGTCGCCCTGGCGGGCGGCGAGCGCGTCGAGGGCGGTGGCGACGCCGAGGGCGCCGCTGCGCAGCTGCTCGACGGCGTCGCGCAGGTAGAGCCGCAGTGCCGTGAGCACCTGGTCGTTGCGGGAGCGTCCCAGATGAATGCGCGCGCCGGCGGCGCCGAGCCGCTCGGTGAGCATGGACTCGATGGCGGTCTGCCCGTCCTCGAGCTCGAGCGTCACCCGCCACTCGCCGCGCGCGTGGGAGGCCGCGATGTCTCGCAGCGCTGCCACCATTGACTTCAGATCCCCGTCGGCCAGCAGGCCGACGGCGTGCAGCATCTCCGCGTGGGCAATCGAGCCCTCGACGTCGTAGCGGACGAGGCGGTCGTCGAGCGCGTGGTCCTCGCCCGCGGTGTAGGCGAGGACCCGCGCGTCGAGCGGCGCGCCCTTGTCCCACAGCCGGGTCACGGGCCAGTCCCCGCCGGGTTCTGCTCGGCCGGCGACAGCGCACCGATGTCCTCTACGATCAGCGTGCCCGTGCCCTCGTTGGTGAATACCTCCGCAAGCACGCTGTCGGCCGTCTTGTAGGAAATGACGTGCACGCGGCGGACGCCGCCGCGAAGCGCGCCCTCGATCGCCGTCGCCTTTGGCAGCATGCCATCCGCGAAGCTTCCGGCGGCCTCGAGACGCTTGAGCCCCACGAGGTCCGTGTAGGACACGAGCGAGCCGGGGTCGCGGAGATCCTCGAGGATGCCCGGCGCGCCGGTGCACAGGATCAGCTTCTCGGCGCCGAGCGCCGCCCCGACGCGTGCGGCCACGGTGTCGGCGTTGATGTTGAGCACGCAGCCGTCGTCGTCCGCGGACAGCGGGCTCACGACGGGCATCAGGCCCGCCTCGAGCTGACGGGTGATGACGCTAGGGTCGACGGCAGCGACGTCGCCGACGAAGCCGTAGTCCACGGTCTCGCCGTCCACGTCCACTGGCGGGCGGCGGCGCGCGCGGATCAGGCCCGCGTCCACGCCCGAGATGCCGATGGCGCCCACGCCGAGCTGGCGGCAGATGGCCAGGATGCGCGTGTTGAGCAGGCCGTTCAGCACCATGGTGGTCACGTCGATGCTCTTCGCATCGGTGACCCGGCGGCCCCTGACCATGCGCGGCTCGATGCCGAGCGAGCGCTGCATCTGGTCGAGCTGCGGGCCGCCGCCGTGGACCAGCACGACCTTGATGCCGAGGTTGTGCAGGATGCCGATCTGCTGGATCAGCGAGTGCGTGCCGACGGGATCGGAGAACACCGCGCCGCCGGCCTTGATCACGAACACCTTGCCCTTGTAGAGCCGCACGTACGGCGCCGCGCCGCGAAGGGCGCGCACGGTGGCGGAGGGGTCGCTGCGGTGGGTCACCATGTCTTCGTTTCCTCTGTCGGGATCAGCGGGCGAGCAGGCGGTGCAGCACGGCCATCTGCACCACCATCCGGTTGCAGGCCTCGCGCAGCACCACGCTGCGCGGGCCGTCGAGCACCTCGTCGGCGACGGCGACATTGCGACGTACCGGCAGGCAGTGCATGAAGCGGCAGTCGGCGGCTGCGACGGCGAACCACGCCTCGCGGACCGTCCAGTCGACGAGTTCGCGGCGCAGCGCGGCGTCGGCCGCGGCGTCGCCGTAGTGGCGGGGCGAGCCCCACTCCTTGGCGTAGAGCACCTGCGCGCCGGCGAGAGCGGCCGCGCGGTCGTCGGTCTCCGTGACCGAGCCGCCGGAGGCGGCGGCCGCCCGGCGAGCCTTGGCCATCAGTTCCGGCGGCAAGGAATAGCCGTCCGGGCGCAGCACCACGACGTCCATGCCGCGATGCGCGGCCATGTGCAGCGTCGCGGCGGGCACCGCGAGCGGCAGCGCGCGCGGGTGGTTCACCCAGGACAGCACGAACCGGCCGCGGCGGGGCACGGCGAGGTCGTCGAGCGTCTTCCAGTCGGCGAGCGCCTGGCAGGGGTGGTTCATCGCCGACTCGAGGTTGATCAGCGGCTTGTCGCAGAGGGCCGCCATCGCCGAGAACGATTCCTCGGCAAGGTCGGCCGCGAGGTCGCGTCCGTCGGCGAAGGCGCGAATGCCGAGCACGTCGCAGTAGGACGCGAGGACCGGGATGCCCTCGCGGATGTGCTCAGCGCAGTCGCCGTCCATGCGCACGCCGGTGCGGGTCTCGAGCTTCCAGGTGCCGTTGCCGGGCGTGACCACGAAGGAGCGGCCGCCGAGACGCGCCATGCCCGCCTGGAAGGACGACAGGGTCCGCAGCGAGGGATTGAAGAACAGCAGGCCCAGCACCTTGCCCGCCAGCGCCTCGGGCTCGGGATGGTCCTGAAGACGCTGCGCGAGCGCGAGCAGGTCCACCACCTCGTCGCGGGACAGGTCGGCGAGGTCCAGGAAGCGGTTCATGCGGGCAGCTCCGCGAGCGCCGCGGCCAGCAGGTCCACGTGCCGCTCCTCGAGTGTGAACGGCGGCAGCAGGCGCAGGATGGAGGGGTCGCCGCTGGTGCCGGTGAGGATGTCACGCTCGAGCAGGGCGGCCTGCACCTGCTTCGCCGGCCCGCGCGTGCGCAGGCCGAGCAGGAAGCCCTCGCCCTGGATGCCCGTCACCGGGCCGACGAGGCAGCGCGCGCGGATCCGCGCCGACACGCGCCTGATGTTGTCCAGCAGGCCTTCCTCGCGGATCGCGTCGAGCACGGCCTCGACGACGGCGCAGGCGAGCGGCCCGCCGCCGAAGGTCGTGCCGAGGTCGTTGTGCCGCAGGTGCGCGGCGACGTGCGGGGCCATCATCAGCGCACCGACCGGGAAGCCCGCGCCGAGGGCCTTCGCGGTGGTCAGCATGTCCGGCACGACGCCGTAGAGGTTGGCCGCGAACGCGTGGCCGGTGCGGCCGACGCCGCACTGCACTTCGTCGAAGACGAGCAGGGCGCAGGTCTCGTCGCAGCGGCGGCGGATCGCCGCGAGATACTCGGCGCCCATGTCGAAGGCCCCGCCGACGCCCTGCACGGGCTCGACGATCACCGCCGCCGTATCGGTCGTGATGGCGCCCGCGAGTGCGCCCGTGTCGCGGCGCGGCACGAAGGTGACGTCGAAGGGCGTGCGCGGGTACCCGTACCAGGCCGCGGAGCCGTGCGTGACCGCGGCCGCGGCGGCCGTGCGGCCGTGGAAGGCGCCCTCGACCGCGACCACGTGGCCGCGGCCGGTGATGCGGCAGGCGGTGCGCAGGGCGTTCTCGTTCGCCTCGGCGCCGCTGTTGACGAAGAACACGGTGTCGAGCGGCAGGGCCGCGAACTCGACCAGCTTGCGCGCGGCACGCCGGCGGATCTCCATGGGGACCGCATTGCTCTGGAAGGCGACTTCGCGCGCCTGGCGCTCGAGCGCCGCCAGCCAGCGCGGGTGGCCGTAGCCCAGCGCGGCGACCGCGTGCCCGCCGTAGAGGTCGAGGATCCTGCGCCCGTCCGGCGTGTGCAGCCAGACGTCGCGCGCATCCACGACCTCGATCGGATACTGCGCGAACACCTGCGCCAGGTGATCTCGGGCGGGCGCCGGCAGGGCGTCCCGGGCTGCCGCGGTCGGCATCGTCATCTCCTTCAGGTCCAGCCCGGTGCGGGGGCGGTCAGTCCCTCGGCTTCGTCGAAGCCGAGCAGCCGGTTCATCCACTGGATCGCGCCACCCGCCGCACCCTTGACCAGGTTGTCCAGCACGGACATGACGGCGACGCTGTGGCCGTCGCAGGCGGCCGAGAGGTGGGCGAAGTTGCTGGTCACCACGTCCTTGATGCGTGGCGGGGCGTCGAGCACGCGCACGAATGGCCCGCCCGCGTAGAACCCGGCGAGCGCGCTGCGCAGCTCCTCGCCGCTCATTGGTTGCGAAAGCCGCGCCTGGACCGTGGCGTGGATGCCGCGCGCGAACGGACCCGAGTGGGGCACGAAGGCGATGCGGGCCTCGATCCCGGAGGCGGCGCGGGCGAGGGCGGCGATCTCCGGCGCGTGGCGGTGCGCGAGCGCGCCATAGGCGTACAGATCCGAATGGCGCTGCGGGTGGTGGGTTCCCGCAGTCGGCGACCGCCCGGAGCCGGTGCTGCCGGTCACCGCCGAGACGAAGAGTTCCGGCTCGACCAGTCCGAGCTTCAGCAGCGGGATGACCGCGAGCAGCGTGGCCGTGCTGAAGCAGCCCGGATGGGCCACGTGCGGGGTCGGCGCCTTCTCGAGGTGCTCCGGCACCGCGCAGGTGAACTCCGCCAGGCGGGCGGGGGCGCCGTGCGGGTGCTTGTAGACACGCGCGTAGGCGGCCGCATCGGCGAACCGGTAGTCGGCCGAGATGTCGACCACCGTGGGCCGGGTGCCGGCGGTGGCCGCGTGCGCGAGCAGCGTGTCGATCAGCTGCGCGGAGATGCCATGCGGGGCAGCCGCCAGCACCGCGGTGCGCGGCTCGGCGGCGACGAGCGCGAGCACTTCCTCGTGCGAGGCGAAGCGGAGGTCGCCCAGTGCGGCCGAGAGGTGCGGGAAGGCGCCCGCTACCGGTGCGTCCGGCTGGCTCTCGGAAGCGACCGCCGCGAGCGCGAGCCGCGGGTGGCCGGCGAGCAGCCTGATCAGCTCGCCGGCGACGTAGCCGGTGCCGCCCAGCACGACGGCCGGGACGCGCGCGCTCATTTCGCGGCCTCGACGTTGCGGGCAACGCCTTCCAGGCCGGTCGTGGCGATCAGGCAGTCGCCCAGCTCGGCGCCGGACGTCATCGCGTTGAAGGCCGGCACGCCCATCTGCTCGCGGATGATCTCGACGCCGACGGCGTTGTCGGTCGCCGGTCCCGTGACGGCGGCCGGCTCGATCCCGAAGCGCTCGCGCAACAGCTTGACGCCGCCCCATGCGGCGACCGGATCGTTCGCCGAGAGGACCACCGCGGTGAGCGACCTGCGGATGTCCTCGGCGGCGAGGATAGACTCGACGCCATAGGCGCCGAGGATGCCGTCGCCGAGCTCGAAGACGATCACATCGGGTTTTCCGGCAGCCATCTCGGTCATCATGGTGCGCGTGAGCGCCGGCCCCGACGCCGCCGTCGTGGTCACGATGCCTAGGTCGGTGAAGATCATCGAGCGCCGTGCGCCCGAGTCCTCCATCGCGAGGATGTCGCGCCGCAGCGAGACACCGGTGGCCTTGAAAGCGTCCACCGTCAGGCCGCGGTGGCGCATCCGCGCGACGATCGCGCAGGCGGCGGCCGTCTTGCCGGCCTCCATGCAGGTGCCTGCCAGCGCGACTACCGGCACTCCCCTGGTGTCGAGCGCGGCCTCGGGGTCGAGCCTGCGCATGCCGATGCGCGCCGGCACGCCGATTCGCTCGCCGAGGAACGGGAAGCGCAGCACCACGCCGAGCACCTTGCAGTCGAAGGGCCGGCCCCGCTCGGGGTTGGCCGAGTCGCAGATGCCGAGCACGCCGCCGATGTTGAGCATCTGGATGACGTCGCCCGGATTGAGCGCCGTCGGCAGGTGGCCGGAGTAGCCGAACAGCGCGCGGCGGTGGCCGAGGGCGCCGACCACGACGTCGCCGCGCGCGACCTTGGCCATGCGCCCGCTGGTGAGCTCGAGCGTGTTGTAGGTGGATTTGTTGGTGAGCACCTCCACCGCCACCACGACCCCTTCCTCGCAGGGGATGTCGGTGGAGATCCGAAGCTCATGCGACAGCCCGCAGGCCTGTGTGACCGAGGCGATCTTGTCGACGATGATCGTGCGCATCATGGGGCACCCCCGCTGCCGCCGGCGCGCGCCCAGAACATGCAGGGCAGCGCGACCATTTTCGAGAAGCCGAGTGCGTCCTGAGGTGTCCACTCGCCGGCCGCCTCGCCGTACACGCCCTTGGAGGCCTTCATCAGCGAGTGCGGCGATGCCACGCCCTCGACGAACAGGCTGCCCGGCCGCAGCAGGACGGTGACCGTGCCGGTGACCCTTTGCTGCGAGGAGTCGAACAGCGCCTCGATGTCGCGGCAGACCGGGTCGAGGTTCTGGCCCTCGTGCACCAGGTCGCCGTACGGCGCGGCCAGTGTCTCCTTGATGCGCTGCTGGCGCGCCGTGAGCGTGAGCTTCTCGAGCTCACGGTGCGCGGTCAGCAGGATCTCGGCCGCCGGCGCCTCGAAGGCGACCCGGCCCTTGGTGCCGATGATGGTGTCGCCGAGGTGGATGCCGCGGCCGATGCCGAAGGGCGCGCCGATCGCCTCGAGCCGCTCGATCGCCGCCACCGGGTCCATGTCCTGGCCGTCCACGGAGCAGGGAACGCCCCGTTCGAAGCCGACGACGTGGCGCTCGGGCGCGCGCGGATTCGTGAAGGCCTCCGCTGACAGCACCCACGCGTGCTCGGGAATGCTGCCGATGGAGGTGAGCGTCTCGGTGCCGCCGATGGTGACGCCCCAGAGGCCGCGGTTGATCGAGTAGGCGGCGCCGAAGGGCGGCACCGGCAGGCCGCGTTCCTGCAGGAACTTCAGCTGCTCGGGGCGCTTGAAGGCCTGATCGCGCACGGGCGCCAGCGCCTCGAGGCCCGGGGCGAGGGTGCGCAGGGCGACCTCGAAGCGGACCTGGTCGTTGCCGGCGGCGGTGCAGCCGTGGGCGACCGTGGTCGTGCCGAGGCGCCGGGCCTCCGTGGCGAGCGTCTGTGCCTGTATGGCCCGCTCCGCGCCCACGCACAGCGGATAGAGCTGGCCGCGGCGGACATTGCCCATGACGAGGAACTTCAGCACCTGGTCGAAATAGGTCCGGCGCGCATCGACCAGGAGGTGGCCTGCGGCGCCGAGCGCCTTCGAGCGCTCTTCCAGCACCTTCGCGGCGTCGGCGTCGATGCCGCCGGTGTCGACCGTCAGCGTGACGACCGGGCGGCCGCAGGTCTCCTTGAGCCAGGGCACGAGGAAGGACGTGTCGAGGCCGCCGGAAAAAGCCAGGAGGATGGGCGAGGCCGCCCCGATAGGCTGCGTCATGGCTGGAGTCTCAGGCTCGGAAGAGGTCGCGCAGGCGGGAGACCACGGCGCGCTGCGCGCGCGCGCCGTCGGTGGCGACGAAGATCGTGTCGTCGCCCGAGATCGTGCCGACCACCTCGGGCCAGCCGGCGCGATCCAGCACGATCGCGACGCTCTGCGCCGCGCCTGCGGTGGTGCGCACCACGGTCAGGCAGTCGCCGGCGGTGCGGATGCCGCGGACGAAAGCGGTGACGGCGGCGAAGCTCGCGGTGGCGGGCGAAGGTTCGTCCGGCAGCACGTAGCGGTCGCCGAGCTTGGCCACGCCCAGCTCGCGCAGGTCCCGGCTGACGCTCGACTGCGTGGCGGGGTGTCCCGCGCGCTCTAGCAGGCGCACGAGGTCCGCCTGCCGGCGCACGGACGACTGGCGCAGGATCCGCGCCAGCGCCTCGCGCCGCGCGGCGGTCTCGGAGTGGTCGTGGCCGGTGGTCATGGGGAATTCTGCATAAACTTGCATCATGATTGCATAAATATGCAGACGCGCGCAAGGGGTTGCGCCGCTGCGGCCGGCGGAGCGGCTCAGCGGTCGATGGTGTATTCGATGTCGACGCTGGCTTCCTCGGCCGCCTCGAGCCGCAGGACCCAGCGGTCGCCGACGGTGTAGCGCAACTTGAAGGTGTTCACGGACTTGGTCAGCGAGATGCCGTAGCCGACGTACAGGCGTGGCGAGAGGAACTTGCCCAGCACGAGCAAGGCCTCCTGGTCCACGCCCGTCTCGATCGCGACCTCGTCGAGACCCACGTACCGGCCGATCTGCCCGGCCAGCAGCGCGCCGCCCTGGGTGGCGAGGTCCGACGAGTCCGCGAGTGACTCCCGGTCGCCTGCCTGCAGGCTGTCGAGGCTGCGGCCGACGATGAGCAGCGAAGCGATCTGCGACTGCGGCAGGCTCGGGTCGGACCAGAGCGTGATCTCGGGCCGGCGCAGTCGGCCGCGCACGATCACGCCGACCTCGTAGCCGGGAACGTCCTTCGTGGCGCGCAGATCGATGCCCGGGTCGGCGACCGGGCCACCGGAAAAGAGCAGCCGGCCCCGCTCGACGTCCAGCTCCCGGCCGTAGGCTTTGTACTCCGCATCCTGGATCTGCAGTTCCCCCGAGCCGACGGGCACTTCGCCCTGCCGGGTGCGCAGCAGCACTTCGCCCGCAAGCCGTCCCTTGAGGCCGAACGCGTCGATCTTGACGGACTCGCCCAGGATGAGCCGGATCTCGGTGGACACGTCGAAGCCGTCCGTTTCCGGCGCAGGCTCGCCCTCGGTCACCATCACCTCGTCGGCGGACGCAACGGCGGCCCCCGTGAGCTGCCGTGGCTCGATCCGCGCGTCCGGCACCGTGACCGACCCGGTGACGTCGATGCGCCTGCCGTCGATCGTGAACTCGAGGGCCGGCGAGGCTTCCACCCGCAGCTCCGGCAGGTTCGATACGAGCAGCCGGTCGCCGGTGAACGTGAAGCGGCCTGACGGGGCCGCGTCGCTCCAGCCGAAGTTGCCCGACACGCCGAAGCGCCCCTCTCCGATGCCGCCCGTGGCATCCAGGCGGACCTGCCGGCCCGCGAAGTCGAGGCGCGCATCCACGTCCTGCATGCGCAGGTTGACTGCATACAGGTCGAGCGCGGCATCTGCGAGGGACAGGAAGCCGTTCAGCTCAGGTGCTCCCGCCGCCCCGGCCAGGGACAACCGTGCGTTGACGAGTCCGCTGGCGCGATCGATCTGGGGCAATACCAGCGGCAGCAGGCCCAGCTGCCGCGTCTCGAGTTCGAGTCTTCCCTCGAGCGGGGATTCGCCGAGGGGAACGCCCGGTGATCGCCCGATGCGGACTTCGGCCGTCATCCGGATGAGTTCCGAACCGTTCATTTCCGCGGCGAATCGATGGTGGTCGGGCTCGCTGGCGAGGCGCAACTCCGTTACGCCGAGCGACAGCCGCTCTTCTCGCCGGCTGGGTGTCAGGTAGGTCAGCGTGCCGTCACGCAGCCGGACCAGCCCTCGGCTGGTCCAGGGCTGTCCCGGGAGCCCCTCGAGCCTGACGTCGACATCCAGCAGGCCTTCGTAGCCGGGCCGTCCCGGCAGGGTCACGTCGAGGGCCTGCAGCGGGAAGGCCGTCGTGTCCAGTGACGCCGTCCATTGCTCGCCCTTGCGCCACTCTCCCGCGAGGCAGACCTTGCGCGCCTCGTGGACCAGGCAGGTCCGGTCGAGCTCCGCGCGATCGGCAGCCACGAGAACGTTCATGGGCTGTTCCAGCGCCCACGGCTGGATGCCCGGGCCCGCCGGCGTGATGCGCGCGGCGCTCGCACGGAACACGCCTTCGATGAAGGATCCCGTGCCATCCAGATCCACGGCCCGCTCGCCCGCGCCTACGCGGATGCCGAATCGATGATCGCTCGCGCGACCATCGAGCGAGAGTCGCGCGACGGAGACGGTCTGCCCGCCGACGGTGATGCCCGCCGCCCGTAATCGGACCCATGACTCGGTGGCGTCGGACAGGTCGACCAGTGCGTCGGCGGACAGCACCGCAGCGCGTTCATCGCCGAGACTGAGGTCGCGTCCGCGCAGCGACACATCGAGCAGCAGGCCATCCTTCGGCCCGGCCTTGCGGGCCTCGACCCGGGCATCCACGCTGCCGCCGAGATCAGGGTCGAATCCCGACAGGTCGTCCGCGCGCAGCTCGGCGCGGATCTGGGTGTCGGTGCCGGTCCAGCCGTCGGCGCTGAGTTGCGCAGGGCCGAGATCCAGCCGCAGGCGCTCGAACTCGATGCGGCCGGGCTGGTAGCGGACGAGGCCGCTGCCGCTGGAGGGCTGGCCCCGCACCGTGCCGTTCAGTCCCTCGATCGCGGCGGCCCAGGCGAGGCGCTGGTCGATGCCCGCGCCCGAGGCGGTGATCGAGAACCCGAGCTGGCTGTCCAGCCCCTCGCGAAACTGGCCGAGGTCGAGCGCTTCGGCGCGAACCGTCGCCTGCCAGGGCCTCTCCTCGCTGAACCCGACGTAGCCCGTGCCGTCAAGCCGGCCAAAGGGAGCGGACAGGTTCGCCTGGGAGAGCAGCAGCCCGCGGTCACTCAGGATGCCCTGCGCCTCCAGAACCAGGGCGGGCAGGCCGGGCGTCGCGGCGCGGGCAGCGACCTGGAGGTTGATGGGAGACCAGCCGGCAAGCGACGCCCGTCCACGTTCGCTCGTCACGGCTGCCTCGCCGTCGAACGGCCATCGCAGGTCCTGCCAGTCGAGTTCGGCCTCGATGCCTCGCGGCTCGACGAGCGTCATGCGTCCCCGCGCCTCGACGGACATTGGCGAGCCGGTCGCCGCAAGTTGCAGCACCTCGACTTCCAGGTTCCCGCCCGCGCGTGTGACGTGCGTGCTGAGGTCGACGCCCTGGGCAGGCAGTCCCGCGCCGTCGACGTGGGCCTCGAGAAAGACCCTGCTGATCGAGCCCGAACCCCGCGCCGTTCCGGACAGTGGGCCGATCGGCGGATTGCCGACGAATCGGCCGAGGTCGAACTGTGCGACCTGGGCCTCGGCGCGCCAGGCGAGGCTGGTGGCGACATCCTCGATCGTGGCGGACAGGGTTCCGTCGAAGGGCTCCCGGATCCTGGCGGTCACGTTGATCTTCCGCAGGTCCCCGTCCGCCTCGAGCGTGCCGGCCACGTCCCTTTCGGGGCCGAGCGTGAATTCGAGCGCGCCGGCCAGACCGAGCGGGTCACTGGCGCGCAGTTCCGCCGACCCATCGACCGTGAACAGGCCGGCATCGCCGGCCAGCTCGGCCAGGACGACACGCGCGTGGCTGACGGTGCCGCTGGCGCGCAACCCGTCGATCTCGAGCAGCTTGCGGTCGGTGTCGGCGAGCACGGCGCGCCCGACGCCGACCCGACCGACACTCAGGGCGAGCCAGCGCGGCAGGAACTGCGGACGGCGGTCAGGCGGCGGCTCGTCGCGCGGCAAGAGGGTGACCTCCAGGCTCTCCACGTCCAGCGAGGCGATGCTGATCCTGCCGAACAGCAGGCCGGACGGGTCGTAGTCCGCGTCGATGCCGCTCGCGTCGATCCTGACGCGGCCGGCCACGATCTCGAGCCGGCCGGCACGCAGGGGACCGGCCAGTCGGCCGCGCGCATCCTCGACACGGATCTCGATGGCGTCGAGCGACTCGACGACGGTGATGACCCGCGCGAGGCCGGATTCGGTGAGCACGAGCCATCCCGCGCCACCGGCCACCGCCAGCAGCAGGACTGCCGCCAGGGCGATGACTCCAAGCAGGACGCGGCTTGCGAGGGCGGTCATCAGAGCAGCGGCGTGAAGTTGAGGTGCAGCCGCGGGTTGCGGTCCGGCTCCGACAACGACTTCGCGACGTCGACACCGACGCTCAGGAAGGGCAGCCGGTACCGGATGCCGATTCCGGCCGAGTACTCGAGAGGATCGCCGAAGTCGTTGAAGGCGTTGCCCACGTCCACGAACGCGGCGACCGCGAAGTTGCGCGGCAGGTCGTGCTCGACCTCGAGGCTCGCCACGATCAGGTGGCGTCCGCCGACCCGGTTGCCGTTCTCGTCGATGGGGGAGAGCTCGTCGTAGCCGTAGCCGCGCACGCTGCGGTCGCCGCCGGCGAAGAAGCGGTACTTCGCCGGAAGTTCCTGGAAGTCGCCCACCGCACTCGTCCCGAACTCGCCGCGTGCGATGAGGTGCCACGGCCCGCCGAGGCTCCAGCGTTGCTCGTTCCGCACCCGGAACCGCAGGAAATCGGAGTTCGACCCGAGGAAGTCCCCGGAACCGAGCAGTTCGGCATAGAGCTGGCGGCCGGCGTCGTCGCCGCGGATGAAGCCCGGCCGGAGCCGGCCATAGGAAATGCCGGGCACGACCAGCAGGTTGCGGTTCTCGAGGTTCTCGCTCACGCTCGTGGAGTCACCGGACACGCTGTCGGACTGGTAATCCAGGTTGGCGAAGAGCACCCGCTGCCAGCGCCCGCGAACCTGCGTGAGGCCGGCAAGGAAGGTTGCACCGGTCGTTTCGATGTCACCCCGCTCCTCTTGGCCTGCACGCAGCCTGAACTGGAGCTGCTCGAGGGCGGGATCCTCCCAGGGGATGGTGTAGCTGGTCTGCAGGACCCGGTAGACCTCGGCGAACGTGACCTCGATGCCGAGTCGATGGCCGTGATGATTGACCCGCCGGTTGAGCCAGCCCAGCGTCAGGCGCGGGCCCGTGTCGGTCGCATAGCCGGCGCCGACGGTATAGCGGTGCCGGTCCTTGGCCTGGGCGTTGATCCTGATGGGCGTTACCAGGGCCGAGCGATCGCGCGCCTCCGGCAGCACCTCCACGACCGAGAAGTACTGCGAGTCGTCGAGCGCGAACTGGGTCCGCAGGAGCTTGGCCGCGTCGAACCAGTCGCCCTCGCGGTAACGCAGGAACCGCTTCACGAGGCCGGGGTCGATGATGTCCTGCGCGATCGTCGTCGGTCCGAAGCGGTAGCGCTCGCCGGTATCGATCTTCAGGGTGATCCTCGCCTCGCGGCTGGCGAGGTCGACCGCGATCTCCGCGCGCGCCCAGCTGGCGTCGAGGTAGCCGAAGCTGAAGGCCGTCCGCTGCAACTCGCCCTTGAGCGACTCGTAGTCCGGATGGCTGAGGCGTTCCCCGACCCGCAAGGGCGAGCGCGCGAGCACCTCGGTGAGAAAAGGCTCCTCGCGGCCGGGGCCGACGATCGAGACGTCCGCTGCCACGAGCATGACCGGCTCGCCGGGCTCGATGGTCAGCGTCGCCTGCCAGCCTCCGGCGATGGGCTCCACCGTCACTTCGACGGACGGCTCGTAGTAGCCGAAGGGCCGCAGCGCCGCCCGGGCCTCGCCTTCGGCCCGCAGTGCGAGCCGGTCCACCGTGTCCTGGTCGAGGTCCGCGGATCCCGAGAAGCGGCTCAAGCCGAGGAAGGCGACGACGTTGTTCCGCAGCGACGATTCCACGCCACGGACCTCGACCCGGATGACGGCCGCCGCCGCCGGCCCCGCCACCAGCGCGAGGCAGGCGATCATGGCAAGGCGGGCGAGGCGCTGGAGGGGCATCAGGCGTTTCCGGCCGGGACCTGGAATGCGACCGCGGTCCGGCCGACGGGTTCACCGCCACGATCGTAGCGGCATTCCTCCACGAGCACGCCGCCTTCGCGGTCGATCAGCACGATCGTGGTGCAGCGGGTGCCATAGGCATCGTTGACGATGAAGGGCGCCGACAGCAGGCGTTCTCGCTCCACGCCGATGCCGGTGTCGGGCAGCGCTGCGTCGGGCGCCGGTTGCCGGTCGCGCAGGAGTTTTCCCAGCGATCCGGGCCGCAACCGTTCGCCCTCGATCCCGGCCTCGAAGCGCTCGCGGGTCAGCGCAAGCTTTGGCCAGGGCGTGTCCAGCGCGTGGTTGCTGAGCCCGTATACGCCGGGTTCGAGCGGGCGAGCCTGTGCCGCCGGCTGGTTGGTCGCATAGGCGAGACTGCGCCCGTCGTAGAGGAGCAGGCTGAAGCCCGACAGGTCCGCGCCTTCCGCAGCCACGCGGGAGGCGAATTCGTCCGCGGGCGCGCTGCCCATGATGAAGCGCGGGATGAGCGCGCCCCGTGACGGTGCCTTGGGCCGGTAGGTCGCCGGGTCACGGAAGTTGGTGATGACTCCGAGACGTCCGTGTCGCCCCATGCCGAGCCAGGTGCCGCCGGCGGCGAGGTCGCGTCCCCCGAGCACGCCGGGCACGTCCTGCCACCAGGCCAGGGGTGCTGCCGGGCGATCGTGGAACTCGTCGCGATTCGCCGCGATGACAAGTCGGTAGCGCGGATGGCAGTCATAGGCGAGGAGGACGAGGCACATCAGGCCGCCTTCCGTCGCCGCCGCAGCTGCCGCAGGGCCAGCACGACCAGCGCCACCACGCCGGCGAGCGCCAGCAGGGGCACCAGCAGTGCGAGCAGGGCGAGACCCGCCGCGCCGAGGAGTTCGCCCGAGGCCACGATCGGGTTGCCGAGCCCGCCCGTCGTCACGCCGCTCTTGGCGCGCACCAGCGAAGTCAGCGAATACGTCGCCGCGGTGGCGCTGCCGCCGGCGACGATGGCCGCGAGCCAGCGCAGCCAGGCAGGCAGGTCGGCCATCACGCTCGCAGCGACCACCACGCCGGCGACGAGCGCGAGCGGAGCGGCGATTGCGTCGAGCACGTGATCCACCCCCGGGATGTAGTAGGCGGCGACCTCGAGCGCCGTCGCCACACCGAGCGCCACCAGCACCCAGGGCTCGCCCAGCCACTCGAAACCTGCGGACGCCTCGAGACCCGCGAAATGGATCGCCAGGCCGGTCGCCAGCAGGGGCACGAAGACCCGGAAGCCCGCCGCGGCGGCCAGGGCGATGCCCATGCCGACGGAGAGCGCGACGTCGATCTCTTCCATGCGCGCCGCCTCAGCGCCGTCCGGCCCAGGGGCGCACGCCGGGCTCCTCGGCGAGCGGACGCGCGGCGTCCCGGTCGTACCACTGCTCGATCAGCCTGAAGGAGACGGACTGCGGGGGCGGCAGGCCGGCCTGGCCCCCGGCAATCTCCTCCCGGCTGAACCAGCGCGCATCCTCCAGTTCTTCATCGCCGAGCGCGATGACGGCCGTCTCCGCGACGGCGTGGAAACCGATCATGATCGAGGACGGGAAGGGCCACGGCTGCGAGGATTGATAGGCCATCGCGCCGACCCGCACGCCGGTTTCCTCCAGGACCTCGCGCCGGACGGCGTCTTCGAGGCTTTCGCCTGGCTCGACGAATCCCGCGAGCGTCGAGTACCGGCCGGGCGGCCAGGCGGCCTGCCGGCCGAGCAGGGCCCGCCCTTCGTGCTCGACCAGCACGATGATGGCCGGGTCGAGCCGCGGGAACCACTGCGCGCCGCAGGCTTCCCGCGGGCAGCGCATCTGGTGGCCGCCCCGTTCGGCGACGAGCGGAGCGCCGCAGCCGCCGCAGTGTCGGTGCTGGGCGCGCCAGGTGACCATGGCCCGCGCATAGGCCAGCAGCCCGGCTTCGCGCGGATTCAGCAGTCCGGCGCTGGCCCGGAGGTCCACGAATTCCGCGCCGGGCAGGAGCGCCGGCGGCTCGGGCGTCGCCATCTCGACCGCGAATGCGATGGTGCCGCCGAATTCGCCGAGCAGGATCGGGTCAGCGGGGGCGAACGCGCCGCGCAGTTCCGGTGAAAGGGGCAGGAGTACGGCGGCGGGCGAGGGCTCGCGGACGATCAGGTTGCGGTTGCGCCAGACGGGCACCAGCCGTGAACGGTCGCTGGCGAGCACCGCGGCGATGGCGGCCGGGTCCGTGCGCGACACGGCCAGCCGGTCGACGTGCGGAGCGGCGAACACGTTGGGCCGCTCGGGGGCATGAGCCATGCGACCGCCGATATCGTTGAAATCAGCATTCTACCAGCCCCACCAGGCGCCTCAGGCGGCGCGCGAGGGCGGCAGCAGGCGTCCCTCGCCGCAGAAGACGCAGGTTTCGGGCCGGGGCGCGAAGGCCGACACGACGACCAGCGCGCCGCATCCGAGGCACTCGTCGATGGCGAGCTCGGCCTGCCGCTCGAGCGCGCGGTGCAGGTAGCAGGCGTGCTCGAAGCCGAGCCTCGGCTCGGTGAACTCGCCGAGGTAGGTCTCGTAGGCCTCGCAGAAGCGCTCGCCCCAGCGAAGCTGATTGAGGGTGCCGGGCTCGGCGCCGGCCTCCGGCTGGAAGAGACCGAGGCTGCACATCAGCGTTGCGAGGGTGGCGCTCTGCAGTCGCAGCTCCATGTTGCGCAGGAAGTAAGCTGCCTGCTTCGGCGCCTTGCCTCGGTGCCGCCGCACCGCGTCGTCGCCCGCGTGCTCGACGTAGCTCTTGTACAGCTTGCGGATGCGGTCGTCCGTCAGCCCGGTCCAGCTGCGGATCGTGCAGGTCCGCGCCTCGTGGCGGATGAGGCGAAGCGCGAGGTCGAGCCGCAGCCGGTCGCGGGTGTAGCGGTCGTCGGTGATGCGCATGGCGGGGCCCCGTTGACGGTCGTGCAGAGTTACTGGTATTTTTTTACCAGCACTTGGAATGGGGAGCCAAGTGCCCGCTGTCCTGCAAATGGCACGAAAAGAAGGAGATAAGCCATGACGCTCCAGCAACCGCTGGCGCTCGAGCCCCCTTTCGGCGTCGCCGACTGGTCCCAACACCTGCTCCTCGATGCCCGGACGCTGCGCGGGCTGACCAGCCTCAACGAGGCCTTCCTGCGCCTGCTGTTCGAGGCACAGGTGCGTGAGTCCGGCCAGCCGGTCCTCGGCCTCGAGCCGGCCCTGCTGCCGCCGCCGACACCGGCGCCGCGCGCGGCGACCGTGCTCATCGGGCTTCCCTGCGCGTTGTTCGACCTGCGTTTCCGCGACATCCGCCTGTGGCAGCAGGTGGCCCTGCGCGGCTGCGCGGTAGCGGAAGGCCAGCGGTCTTCTTCGGCGGAGCCGGCACTCGCAGGGTTCACGCGCGCCGCGCTGTCTTTCGCCTGGCACCTGGCGCAGGCGCGTGACCGCCCGGCCAGGCTGCTGCTCGGCATGGAGCCGGCGACCGCGCAGGCGCTCGCCGAGGTGCCGGTCGGCCTGCTGGACGGGCTGGCATCGGGGCTGTCACCGCAGCTCGAAGCGCGCTTCAGCAACCGGCCATCCTTCTGGATGGCCGTCCGGGACTGCCTGCGGATTCCCTCCGACGCCGTGCGTCGGGCGCGCCTGCGGCGGCTGGCGCTGCAGCTGCAGGGCACCGACAGCGCGCGCGGCCAGCAGCTTCAGCGGCGGATCCGCCTCCAGACCCAGACGTAGACGGCGACGTTGACCGAGATGACGAGCGCACCCAGCACCAGCTGCAGCTCGCGCGTGAGGCCGGCCGGGTAGAGCAGGGCGAAAAGGTACTCGGCCAGGAAGTCGCCGGGGTAGGTGGCCTCCCCTGCGGCGGCGCGCAGGCGGTTCTCGAGCGGCGTCAGCGGGCAGATGCCGCCGGACAGCTCGATCCAGGCGCCCCAGGCGGCGGCGGGCAGGTGCAGGGCCGCGAGCCAGGGCCGCCAGGCCGCGAGCAGACCGCCGGCGACGACGAACAGCACGAAAGCGAAGTGCACCGCCACGACGGCGTCGGCGGCGATCGCATGACCCGTCACGCCCGCCTCCAGGTTGCCCGGCCCGGCCCCTGAGTTTACGCTTCGCGCCTCCCCGTGCTCAGGGATGCCTCCCGGTCCGCCATGCAGGCGCTCTCCATCCGCGGCCTCGCCAAGACCTACTCCAACGGCGTGCAGGCCGTGAGGGGCATCGACCTCGAGGTTCCCGAGGGCGAGTTCTTTGCGCTGCTGGGGCCGAATCGCGCCGGCAAG
>JBBINN010000021.1:0-20088 GCA_037443885.1 Gammaproteobacteria bacterium
GAGCCGGCCGAGGCGAACAGCACGGCATCGCGGCCCCGGCCGACGCTCCGCATGACGCCAGCGAGCGCTGTCGCGCAGCGCTCGCGGAACACGACGAAGGCGCCGTAGCCCTCGACCCCCTCGCCCGTCCACGCGGCGAGAGCCCGCTCGAGGGTACGGTGAAGCACCCGCCGGTCGCGCCAGCAGGCGGCGAAATCCGGCATGCCGGCGTTCAGCCGCGCGAACCCGTCGAGGAGCGCGACGTGGTCGTACTCCTCGAGGCCCGGCACGGACTCGATCGCGGGCGACGTCCCGCCTTCCGCCACGAGCGCGGCCACGAAGGCTTCGGCCGACTCGCGGTGCCGGCGCATGGTACCCGCGTAGACGAGCGCGGGATCGCGGCCGATGGATCGCCAGTGCCGGGCGAGCGAAGCGCACTGCTCCGCGCCGAGCGGCGTGAGGCGATCGTAGTCGTCGCTGCCGAAGGCCGCCTGACCGTGACGCACCAGATAGAGCGCGCTCACTCCCCGGGTCCCGATAAAGCCAGCTTCATGCGAGCCACCCGCCATCCACCACGAGGCTCGTGCCGGTCGTGTAGGAGGCGGCGTCGGAGACGAGGTACAGCACCGCCCCGGCCATCTCCTCCGGCTGCGCGATCCTGCCCAGGGGCAGGAGGCCCTCGACCATGGCGCGCACCTTTGGGTTGCCGTGCAGCGCCGAGGCGAACTTCGTCTCGGTGATGCCCGGAAGCAGCGCGTTGACGCGGATGCCGTGCCGGCCGCATTCCTTGGCGAGTCCCTGGGTCATGTTGATGATCGCGGCCTTGGTCATCGAGTACACCAGTTGCCCGTCCATCGGCCGGACGCCGTTGACCGAGGCCACGTTGACGATCGCGCCCCTCCCCTGGGGCCGCATCCGCCGCCCGGCCTCGACCGAGGCCCAGAAGTAGCCGCGGATGTTGACGTCGACGGTCTTCTGGAAGGCCGCGAGATCCATGTCGAGCGCCGGGCCGAAGTACGGATTGGTGGCGGCGTTGTTCACCAGGATGTCCAGCCGGCCATGCCGCTGGTCGATGCAGCGAAAGGCCTCGCCGATGGAATCGGGCTCGCCGATATGGCAGGCGAGCGCCTCGGCCTCGCCGCCGGCAGCGCGAATGCGCGCGACGACCTCTTCGCAGGCTTCCCGCCTGCGGCTCGACACGAACACCGTCGCGCCGTAGGCCGCCAGCGTCCCCGCGATCGCCGCGCCAATCCCGCGGCTGGCGCCGGTGACGAGCGCCACCCGGCCGCCAAGGTCGAAAAGGTCCTTCGTCATCGCCACCGAACCCCTCCCGCTGGCACTCGCGACAGGCATTGCGCCGGCGACATCCGGTCACCGGTCAGCCGCGGGCAAGCCTGTTCCCACGGGTTTCTCGACAATGATAGCGCAGCCCGCGACGGGCAATCCGCGCCTGCCGCAGCGCGCGGCCTCGCGACGCGGGTAGCATGTTGCGTCCAAGGCCGACTCCCGGAGATCCCATGCTGATCCCGCGACGCGACATCGAATTCCAGGTCTTCGAGGTACTCGAGGCTGAGGCCCTGTGCGCCCGGGAGCGCTACTCCGCCCACGACCGCGCCACACTCGACGAGGTGCTCGGCGGCGCGCGCCGCCTGGCCGAGGAACGCTTCCTGCCACATGCGGCCCTGACCGACGTGCACGAGCCCGAGCTCGCGGACGGCAAGGTCCGCATCGTCCCGGAGGCCCGCGTCGCGCTCCGTGAACTCGGCGACGCCGGCTTCATCGCCGCACCCTTCGACGCCGAGGACGGCGGCCTGCAGGTCCCCCAGGTGGTGACCCAGGCCTGCAATGCCCTGTTCGCCTCGGCCCAGGTCGGCTTCTACGGCTACCCTATGCTCACCCAGGGCGTCGCCAACGTGATCCGGGTGTTCGGAAGCGACGCGCAGCGGCGGCGATTCCTGCCGGCGCTGCTCGAGGGCCGCTTCTTCGGCACCATGTGCCTGTCGGAGCCGCACGCCGGGTCATCCCTCGCCGACATCCGCTGCCGCGCCGAGCCGCTGCCCGACGGCCGCTACCGTATCCGCGGCGAAAAGATGTGGATCAGCGGAGGCGAGCACGAGTTGTCCGACAACATCGTCCACCTCGTGCTCGCCAAGATCCCCGGCGGGCCGCCCGGCGTCAAGGGCATCTCGCTGTTCGTCGTCCCGCGCTACCGGGTCGGCGACGACGGCGCCGTTGGCGCCGACAACGACGTCCGCCTGATAGGGCTCAACCACAAGATGGGCTGGCGCGGAACGGTCAACACGGCGCTTGCCTTCGGTTCGCGCGGCGAGTGCCTGGGCGAACGCGTCGGCGAGGAACATCGTGGTCTGGCCTACATGTTCCAGCTCATGAATGAGGCGCGCATCGGCGTAGGCGTCTGCAGCGTCGCGCTGGGCTATGCAGGGTACATGAGCGCCCTTGCCTATGCGCGCGAGCGCCTGCAGGGGCGGCCCGTAGGCCAGCGCGACCCGTCCACGCCGCAGGTGCCGATCCTGCGTCATGCCGATGTGCGGCGCATGCTCCTTGCGCAGAAGTGCTGGGTCGAAGGCGGCCTGGCGCTCGAGCTCTACTGCGCGCGCCTCATGGACGACCTCGCGACCGCCGCGGATGCCGGCACGCGTGCGAGGCTGCACGGGCTGCTGGAAATGCTGACGCCCATCGCCAAGTCATGGCCCGCCGAGTTCTGCCTCGAGGCCAACAAGCTCGCCATCCAGGTCCTCGGTGGCGCCGGCTACACGCGCGACTACCCGGTCGAGCGCCTCTACCGCGACAATCGCCTGAACCACATCCACGAGGGTGCCTACGGCATCCACGGGCTCGACCTGCTGGGACGCAAGGTGCCGCAGGACGGTGGCGCCGCCCTCGCCTCGCTGGCGACGCTGATGCGCGCCACGATCGCCGCGGCGAGGAGCGATGGCGGATTCCTCGACGAGGCTGACCAGCTCGAGCAGTCGATCGGCACCGTCGACTCGACCACGCGGCGCGTGCTCGCGGCGATGGCCAGGGGCGAGGTGGAGCGGGCGCTGGCCAACGCGACGGTCTACCTCGAGGCCGTTGGCCACGTGGTCGTCGCCTGGCGCTGGCTGGCGCAGGCGCTGGTGGCGACCCGCTCGCTGGACACAGCGGGCGCCGCGGACCGCGCGTTCTACGAGGGCAAGCGGACGGCCTGCCGGTTCTTCTTCCGCCACGAGCTGCCCCGCGTGGGACCGCAGCTCGCGCTGGTGGCGAGCCTCGACGACACGTCGCTCGTCATGCCCGACGAGGGCTTCTGACGGCCTCCGTCAGGGGAACAGGAGCTCGCTGCGCCAGCCATCGCCCTCGCGGTGATACAGCGTGCGCTCGTGCAGGCGGAAGGGCTTCTGCCACCAGAACTCGATGCGCTTCGGCAGCACACGGTAACCGGACCAGAACGGCGGTCGCGGCACGTCGCCGACGGGGTAGCGCATCAGCACCTGGGCGACACGCCGCTCCAGCTCGTAGCGACCCGCGAGCACCTGGGACTGTTTCGACGCCCAGGCGCCGATGCGCGAGTCCCGTGCCCGGCTGGCGAAGTAGTCGTCCGCCTCGGCATCCGTGACCCGCTCGACCGTGCCCTCGATCCGGACCTGGCGCTCGAGGCTCTTCCAATGCAGGCACAGGGCTGCACGCGGATTCACGTCGAGCTCGTTCGCCTTGCGGCTGCGCAGGTTGGTGTAGAAGGCGAAGCCGCGCGTATCGTAGCCGCGCAGCAGCACCATCCGGACGGAGGGCGCGCCGTCGGGTGTCGCGGTCGCGAGCGAGGCCGCAGTAGGGTCAGCCGGCTCGGTCCGGCTCGCCTCTTCCAGCCAGTCCCTGAACCAGGCGATCGGGTCGGCGGGTGCAGAGCTCATCGGTCACCTATTCGAGGTCGATCGACTCGAAATCGTAGCCGAGATCGCGCGCGACCGCCTTATGGGTCACCCTTCCGCCATGCACGTTGAGGCCGCGCGCGAAACCCGGGTCGCGCCGCAGAGCCTCGCGCCAGCCGGAGTTCGCCAGCGCCTTGACGTAGGGAAGCGTCGCGTTGGTCAGCGCGAAGGTCGAGGTCCGCGGGACCGCGCCCGGCATGTTGGTCACGCAATAGTGAATGACGCCGTCCACCGAATAGGTTGGTTCTGCATGCGTCGTCGGCCGGCTGGTTTCGAAGCATCCGCCCTGGTCGATGGAGATGTCCACCAGCACCCCGCCCTTCTCCATGCGCGACACCATCTCGCGCGTCACCAGCTTGGGCGCCGCGGCTCCGGCGACGAGCACCGCTCCGATGACGAGGTCGGCCTGGATGACGAGCTTCTCGATGGTTTCCATCGTCGAGTACGCGGTGTAGACCGCGTTGCCGAACTGCACGTCGAGCTCGCGCAGGCGCCTCAGCGAACGGTCCACCACCGTCACCTGCGCCCCCATGCCGACCGCCATCTGGGCCGCGTTGGTCCCGGAGACACCGCCGCCGAGGATCACGACCTTCGCCGGCTGGACACCCGGCACGCCGCCGAGCAGCACGCCGAATCCGCCGTAGGCCTTCTGAAGTGCCGTGGCGCCGACCTGGATGGACATGCGGCCGGCTACCTCCGACATCGGCGTGAGCAGGGGCAGGGAGCCGTCCGGCGCGGTGACGGTCTCGTAGGCGATGGCCGTGCAGCCGGACTTGACGAGGCCGGCCGCCTGATCCGGGTCGGCGGCCAGGTGCAGGTAGGTGAAAAGCAGCTGGCCGTCGCGCAGCATGGCGCATTCGCCGGCCTGCGGCTCCTTCACCTTCACCACCATGTCCACGGTATCGAACACGGCGCGCGCATCCGGCAGGATCTTCGCGCCTGCCGCGACGTAGGCGGCGTCTTCGATGCCGATGCCAGCGCCGGCCTGGGTCTGGATGTAGACCTCGTGCCCGTCCGCCACCAGCTCGCGAACGCCCGCGGGCACCAGCCCGACGCGGTACTCGTGGACCTTGATCTCCTTCGGACAACCGACCTTCATGCAACCCCCTCGCCGGCGACGGGCCGGCACACCGCCGCACCTTAGCCTGCCGACCGGCGCAGCGCCTTGCGTTGCCGTTGGAGCGGAACCGCGGAACGCAATTTTATTGCGCCAGGCACGGCCTCGGCGCAGTATTCTTCTCCAATGGACCGGACAGACCGCCTGATCCTGCGCGAACTGCAGCGGAATGGCCGCCTGAGCAACGTTGAACTGGCGCAGAGGCTCCCGCTGTCCGAGTCCGCCACGCTGCGCCGGGTGCGTACCCTCGAGGAAAGCGGCCTCATCGACCGCTACGTGGCGCTCGTCAGCGCGAGCAAGGCAGGCTTCCCGTCGAACGTCTTCGTCAGCATCACCCTGCACCGACAGGAGCAGAAGGATCTTGCAGCCTTCGAAGAGGCCGTCCGCCGCGTGCCCGAGGTGATGGAGTGCTATCTGATGACGGGCGTGGCCGACTACCTGCTGCGTGTCGCCTGCCGCGACGCGGCCGACTTCGAGCGCCTGCACAGCCAGCACCTGACCCGCCTGCCGGGCGTCGCGCGCGTGCAGTCGAATTTCGCGCTGCGCGTCGTCCGCCGCACGACCGAACTGCCACTCGAATGAGAGCAAGGCCGATTGCAGCCCGCGCGGATGCGCCTGCGCGGTGCGGAGCGCATACTTTTCGAAGTCGCTGGCCCGTCCAGCGCAGACCAGGACAGTTCCATGGCCGCCGAAGACATCCAGTCGTTGATCAGTGCAACCGAGGTCGCGGATCTCGAGCGGCGCTTCGAGGCCCAGCGGCGTGCGTTTGCCGCCGACGCTTACCCCACTCTCGAGCGCCGCCGCGACCGTCTCCAACGGCTCGAAGAGGCGCTGCGTCGGCACGAAGCCGACATCCGCCACGCGATCGCCGAGGACTTCGGCCATCGCTCGCACGACGAGACGCTCCTCTTCGAGCAGTTCATGTGCATCGAGGGCATCCGTCACGCGCAGGGTCAGTTGCGCAGGTGGATGCGGCCCAGGCGTCGGGGCGTCGCCTGGTGGAGCCTGCCCGGGCGCGCAATGGTCACGCACCAGCCGCTCGGCGTCATCGGCATCGTCGTGCCGTGGAACTACCCGCTGTCGCTCGCCGTCGGCCCGGCCATTCCCGCACTGGCCGCCGGCAACCGGGTCATGATCAAGATGTCCGAGTACACGCCGCGCATCGGGGCCCTGTTCCAGCGCTTGATCGCGGAGACCTTCGACCCGACGGAGGTCACGGTCGTGAATGGCGGCGTGGATGTGGCGCGTCGGTTCACGTCCCTGCCTTTCGATCATCTCCTGTTCACGGGCTCCACCCCGGTGGGCCGCGAGGTCATGCTGAGCGCGGCGCGTAACCTCACGCCGGTCACGCTCGAGCTCGGCGGCAAGTCACCCGTCATCGTCGGCGACGACTTCGACGTGGCCGAGGCCGCGCGGCGGATCATGCACGGCAAGCTGGCCAACGGCGGCCAGACCTGCATCGCGCCGGACTACGCACTCGTGCCGGCCGGGTCGGTCGAGGCCTTCATCGCGGCCTGCCGCGACGCGACACTGCGGCTGTATCCCACGCTGGTCGACAATCTCGACTACACTTCGATCATCAACGACCGTCACTACGGGCGACTGGCCGGATACGTCGAGGAAGCCCGGCTCAAGGGCGCCACGATACACAAGCTGCATCACGACGAGGCGGACGCCGCGCGAAGGCGTTTCTCGCCGGTCGCGCTCACCGGCGTGACCGACGACATGCGGGTCATGCAGGAGGAGATCTTCGGGCCGATCCTGCCCGTGGTGCCCTATGGCGACGTCGGTGAGGCCATCAGCTTCGTGCGCGAACGGTCCCACCCGCTCGCGCTCTACTACTTCGGTGGCGGCGAAGGACGCAGGCGCGTGCTGCGCGAGACGATCTCCGGCGGAGTGACCGTGAACAACACGCTGATGCACTTCGCGCAGGAAGACCTGCCCTTCGGCGGCGTCGGCCCGAGCGGCATCGGCGCCTACCACGGCAGCGAGGGCTTCAGGACTTTCTCGCAGGCCAAGCCGATCTATTACGACAATCGCCTGTCCGGATCGGCCCTGCTGCGCCCGCCGTACGGCAAGCTGTTCCAGTTCGTGACGCGCCTGCTGCACCGCTGACGGCTTGGACGCCTGGGATCTGCCGTCGCCGCACGTGCACCCGGTCGTAGCCGCGACGGACGACATCGACGGCTACGGCCACGTCAACAACGCGGTGTACGTGCGCTGGCTCGACCACTGCGCGTGGTCGCACTCCTCCGCACTCGGCCTGCCTGCCGGCGACTGCATACGAGACCGCTGCGGCATGGCGGTGTGGCGCAGCCAGGTGAACTACCTCGCCCCCGCGTTCGAAGGCGACCGGATCGAGGTGGGCACCTGGATCGTGCACGCTGACGGCCGCCTGCGGGTGTCGCGGCGCTTCCAGATGATCCGGCCCGCCGACGGGCGGACACTGCTGCGCGCCCTGGTGCACTACGTGTGCATCGACCTCGAGACCGGCAAGCCACGCAGGATGCCTGGCGCCTTCGCGCGCTACCGCCCGCTGCCGGAGGTCGCGGCGGCAGTGTCCCTGGAGACTCAGCCCTTCGCCCCGGGCGTGGAGCCGCACGGCGCCGCCTGAGTCTCCGCCGTCTTCTGGAGCAGCGCGCTCACTTCCGCGTCCTCCGTCTGCCGGAAGTCTTCGTACCACTGGCCGACGGCCATGAACCAGCGGGGCTGCTCCAGGCACACGAGGCGGTCGCAGAGTGCCTCGATACGCCGGCAGGTGTCCGGCGGTCCGACCGGTACTGCGACGACGATGGACGCGGCGCCGGCTTTTCGCAGGGCGCGCAGGGCAGCGATCATGGACGAGCCGGTTGCAAGCCCGTCGTCGGCGACGATCACGCGGCGGCCCGCGACGGGCACCGGCGGCCGCGAGCCCCGGTAGCGACGCTCGCGCGCGGCCAGTTCCGCGGTTTCCCGCTGCCGGACGGCCTCGAGCGCGGCCTGGGCCTGCGGCAGTCCCACGAGTACTTCCTCGTTACGAACCAGAATGTCGCCGGAGGCGATGGCGCCCATCGCGAGCTCCGGCTGCCACGGAACGCCCAGCTTGCGCACGACGAAGACATCCAGAGGCGCATCGAGCCCCGTAGCGATCTCCGCGGCGACCGGCACACCGCCGCGGGCGAGCCCGAGCACCACCGGACGGGCGACCGACTCGTCGGCCAGCGCCGCCGCGAGCGCCTGCCCCGCTTCGCGCCGGTCACGGAAGACTCTCACCGCCTCTCGCCTCCCGGGCCGTCGGGGACAACCCTCAGCCCTTCACGCACACGAGTGGCCGCAGGCGCGCCACCTTGCGGGCCAGCCCCGCCCGCTCGGCCACCTCGACCACACGGTCGACGTCCTTGTAGGCGCCGGGCGCCTCCTCGGCGACGCCGCGCAGCGAAGGGCTCATCACGACGATGCCGCGACTGGCCAGTTCGTCGACGACCTGCCGTCCACCCCAGCGGCGTGCCGCCTCGTGCCTCGACATTGCGCGGCCCGCGCCGTGGCAGGCCGAGCTGAAGGCGAGCGCCTCACCACTGGCTGCGCCGGCCAGGACCCAGGACGAAGTGCCGAGCGAGCCGCCGATCAGCACCGGCTGTCCGACCGCTCGGAAGCGCTCCGGCACCGCCGGATGCCCGGGTCCGAAGGCGCGTGTGGCGCCCTTGCGGTGGACGAACAGACGCCGCGGACGGCCCTCCACGTCGTGCTGCTCCTCCTTGCAGATGTTGTGCGAGACGTCGTAGACGACCTCGATGCGCGCCTCGGGGAAGAGCTTCGCGAAGGACTGGCGGGTGAGGTGCGTCAGGATCTGGCGGTTGGCCAGCGCGCAGTTCATCGCTGCGCGCATGGCGCCGAGGTAGCGCTCCCCGAGCGCGGACGCGATGGGGGCGCAGGCGAGCTCGCGATCCGGAAGGGAGATTCCGCTGCGCGGCGCTTCGATCCCCATCTCCCGCAGGAACTCCGTCCCGACCTGGTGACCGAGTCCGCGTGAACCGCAGTGAATGCTGACGACCACGTCGCCCGAGGCCAGCCCGAAGGCCTGTGCCGCCGCTGCGTCATGGATCTCCTCGACGTGCTGCACCTCGAGATAATGGTTGCCCGAACCCAGCGTGCCCATCTCGTCGCGCTGCCGCCGCCGCGCCTGCGCCGAAACCTCTTCCGGAACGGCGCCGCCGATGGATCCACCCTCTTCGCAGTGCTCGAGATCCTCGGTGAGGCCCATGCCACGCTGCACGGCCCAGCGGGCGCCGCCGCGCAGCATGCGTTCCATCCCGGCATCGTCGAGCCTCAGGCAGCCGGTGCTGCCGACGCCCGCGGGGATCTGCCGCGCCAGCTCGTGCGCCAGCGGCCCCGCCACCGGCTCGACGTCGCCATGCTCGAGCCCGGTGGACAGTAGCCGCACACCGCAGGAGATATCGAAGCCGACACCGCCCGCCGACACGATGCCGCCCTCCTCCGGATCGAACGCCGCCACCCCGCCTATCGGGAAGCCGTAGCCCCAGTGGGCATCCGGCATCGCCAAGGCCGCGCCCACTATTCCTGGCAGGCTCGCTACGTTAGCGAGCTGCTCGCCGACCTTGTCGTCCATCCCTGCGACCAGTGTCTCGTCCGCGTAGATCAGCCCGGGCACGCGCATGAGTCCGCGCGGCGGCATCTCGAAGCAGAACTCGGAGCGGCGCAGGAAACGTTGCGTATCCATGGTCCCCCCTCAAACGTCGACGACACATTCCGCGACCCAGTCGCCGCCTGGCGTCTGCGCCAGGCCGAGGCCTGTCAGCGTCGCGCCTTTCACCTCGACGGCCGGCTGGTGGCGTTCAATGTCGACCGGCTCGCCCCAGGCCGTGGCCTCGAGAGACCTTGCGTCCGCGACGATATCGAAGCGCGAGAACAGCATCGCGCGCGTCGCCATCTCATAGACGAGCGAGTTCAGCCAGTCGAGCAGCAGGAAATCGGGCGATGGCGCCTGGCAGCGGACCTTGACCGGCACGCGCGGGGCAACGCCCTGAGGATCAGTGACGACGGCGGTGAGGGCCGTCGCGGCGCCGGCCAGCGCCGCCTCGAGCGTTCCACCGCGGCCGCGCAAGCCTATATCCGCGCCGTGCGGAAAATGCTCCCAGCGCTGCATGCCCGGCAACCTCCGCTGTTGCCAGTCTCTCGCCGACGGCCCGCTCGCGCATGGGGGATACTACGGCCCGCCGTGGCGGGTTTCGCCCTGCACCGATCCGGGCTAACCTTGACGCGGCATGCCCCCGACCGCGCCGCCGTCGTCGCGGGCTTCCGCCGGGCCAGAAGGGAGATGTGGATGAAGATCGAGTGCCAGGTGAACGGCGAGGCCCGATCGTTCGAGGCCGACCCGGGGATGCCGCTGCTGTGGGCCCTGCGCGATCTGCTCGGGCTGCCGGGCGCGAAGTACGGCTGCGGCATTTCGGCCTGCGGAACCTGCACCGTCCACCTCGACGGGGCGCCCGTGCGGTCCTGCGCCGTGCCCGTGGCGACGGTCGCGGGCAAGCAGGTCACCACGATCGAGGGCCTCGGCGGCGACCACCCCGTGCAGCAGGCCTGGATCGAGCTGCAGGTGCCCCAGTGCGGCTACTGTCAGTGCGGCCAGGTGATGCAGGCCGCGGCGCTGCTCGCGCGCAATCCCTCCCCGTCGCGGGAGCAGGTCCGCGAGGGCATGAACGGCGTGCTCTGCCGCTGCGGCACCTACCCTCGCATCGAGGCGGCGGTGCTGCGCGCCGCGGAACTCGCTCGTCGGAAGGAGGGCCAGTCATGATCGACCGCCGCCAGTTCCTGGCCGGCAGCGGCGGCCTGCTCGTCGCCTTCACCGTGCCGCTGCCTGCCGCCTGCGCCACCCCGTCCCGCCCCGCCGGGCCCGGCAACGTCACCGCCTACCTCGGCATCGATGCGGACGGCAACGTGACGCTCTATTCACCGACTACCGAGATGGGCCAGGGCACGCACACCGGCCATGCGGTCATCATTGCCGATGAGCTCGGCCTGCCGCTCGAGCGTGTGCGCGTCGAAACGGCGGAACCGTCCGACCCGTTCCGCCGCAACGGTTCCATGTCCTCGGGGGGCTCATGGGGCGTTCGGGCGTGGCATGAGCCGCTGCGTAAGGCCGCGGCGCAAGCGCGCGAAATGCTGGCGGCCGCTGCCGCCCAGAAACTCGGCGTGCCTGCGGAGGAGTTCAGCGTCGATGCGGGTGAACTCGTGCACGAGCCAAGCGACCGGCGCATCGCATTCGGCGGGCTGGTGGCGGACGCCCGGACGCTGACGCCCCCCGCCGAGCCCAAGCTGCGCCCTGCCGCGACCCGGCGATATGTCGGCCAGCGCGTGCCGCGCGTGGACATCCCCGCCAAGGTGCGCGGAGAGCCGGTGTTCGCCTCGGACGTCGTGCGGCCGGGCATGGTGTACGCCTGCGCGCGGCTGAGTCCGGTGTTCGGCGCCGAGGTCGAGTCCATGGATCCCGCGCCTGCCCTCGCCGTCCCTGGCGTGCAGAGGGTCATCCCGATCCCCGGCGGCGCCGCCGTCGTCGCGGGAGACAGCTGGTCCGCGATTCGCGGCGCGGAGGCGCTCGCCATCCGCTTCCGCTCCACGGCCCACGACAGGCTCGACTCGACGACGATCTCAAAGCAGATGCGCTCGGGGCTCGACGCCGACGCGCGCGCCATCGAGGCGCGCAACGACGGCGATGTCGCCGCCGCCTTCTCCGCGGCCTCACGGACTTTCCAGGCCGACTACGAGGCGCCATACCTGTCCCACGCGCCCATGGAACCCTGGACCTGCACGCTGGAGCTCGACGCGGAGGGCGTGCTGCATCTTTGGGCGCCGAGCCAGGCGCAGGACCGGTTCCGCAACGCGGCCGCGCAGGCCGCCGGACTTCCCGTCGAGCGCATCCGCATCCACACGACGCTGCTCGGCGGCGGCTTCGGCCGGCGTCTCGGATCCGACGGCGTCCCGGGCGCTGTGCACACGGCGATGGCGCTCAAGACGCCGGTCAAGTTCTTCTGGCGCCGCGAGGACGAGATGGCGCAGGGCTGGTACCGGCCCGCACAGGTGGCCCGCCTGCGCGCCGCGATCGACGCCGACGGGCGCGTCAGCGCCCTCGCCGTCCGCACGGCGGGCCCGGCCCTCGGCGCGAGCTTCTCGCCCAGCGGCCTGCCCGAAGGCCAGCTCGACGGCTCCTCCGTGCAGTGCCTGCGCGACACGCGCTACAAGGCGCCCGCCTACCGCGTGGACTGGGTGCGCGTGGACCAGCCAGTGCCGATGGCGCCGTGGCGGTCCGTCGGTGCCACCCAGAACGGCTACTTCCTCGAGTGCTTCCTCGACGAGCTCGCCGGTCAGCTCGGCAAGGATCCGTACCAGCTGCGGCGCGAGCTCCTCGCGCACGACGCGCGCGCGCTCACGGTGATCGACACCGTAGCGAAGGCCGCGGGCTGGGGCACGCCACTACCCGAGGGCCGGGCCCGCGGCATGGCCTACGTGGAGAGCTATGGATCGCTCTGCGCCGAGGTCGCGGAAGTTTCGCTGCGGCGCGGCCGGCCGTTCGTGCACCGCGTGGTGTGCGCGCTCGACTGCGGTTCGGTGGTGCTGCCGGACGGCGTGCGCTCGCAGGTCGAGGGCGGCATCGTGCAGGGCCTGTCGGCCGCGCTGCGCGAGCAGGTACGCATCGCCGGCGGTGGCGCCGCCGACACCAACTTCGACAGCTACCGGCTGCTCAGGATCGCCGACTCACCCGAGAGCATCGAGACGGTGATCATCGAGTCGGGTGAGACCATGGGCGGCGTCGGCGAGCCGCCGCTGCCGCCGATCGCGCCCGCGGTGGCCAACGCGCTGTTCGCGCTGACGGGCAAGCCGGTGCGGAAACTGCCGCTGTCGGAGACCGCCTCGACCTGAGCGCTCCGCGCCGCTCGCCGGCGCGCGGTCCCGGGACCGTCAGCGCCGCTTTCCGAGCCAGAGCCGCCATACCGCAAGCAGGACTACGACGACGATGATCAACAGCAGAAGGCGTCCCATCAATCGTCTCCTGCGGCGCAGCGCGTGCGCCTTCCCTGCGCGCGACAGCCGCCCGCAGGCGGCTGTCATCGAGGTTCGATCGTAAATGGTCGGAGCGGCGAGATTCGAACTCGCGACCCCTTGCACCCCATGCAAGTGCGCTACCAGGCTGCGCCACGCTCCGACCGGGGGTCTGCTTCGAGCGCCGGACCGGGCCGGCGCAGGCTCGGAATGATAGCCGATGCGGCGCCTCAGCGCCGCAGGAGCCTGAGAATGTCTTCCAGTTCGACACGCAGCTGGCGGATCACCTGCTGGCTGTGCGAAACGTCCTCGCGCGCCTCCTCACCCTCGAGCCGGTTGCGCGCGCCGCCGATGGTGAAGCCCTGGTCGTACAGCAGGGCCCGGATCTGGCGGATGATCATGACGTCCTGCCGCTGGTAGTAGCGCCGATTGCCGCGCCGCTTCACGGGCTTCAGCTGCGGGAATTCCTGCTCCCAGTAGCGCAGCACATGCGGCTTCACGGCGCAGAGTTCACTCACCTCTCCGATGGTGAAGTAGCGCTTCGCCGGGATCGGCGGCAGGTCCTTATTGTGGCTTGGTTCCAGCATACGCCTCGACCCTGGCCTTCAGCTTCTGGCCGGGACGGAAGGTGACCACCCGGCGGGCAGAGATCGGGATTTCCTCGCCGGTCTTCGGGTTGCGGCCCGGTCGCTGGTTCTTGTCACGCAGATCGAAATTCCCGAACCCGGATAGCTTGACCTGCTGCCCCGTGGCCAGCGCCTGCCGGATCTCCTCGAAGAACAGGTCTACGAGCTCGCGCGCCTCGCGCTTGTTGAGGCCCAGCTGATTGAACAGCGCCTCGGCGATTTCCGCTTTGGTCAACGCCATTACGCGTGGTCCCTGATACTGGCTCCGAGCTCGCTTCTGAGGCGAGCTATTACGGCCGCGACGACCGCATCCCCGTCTGCGTCCGTAAGCGTGCGAGTTCTTTCCTGCAAAATCAATCCTAAAGCGATACTTTTTGCACCGGGTTCTATACCCGGCCCCCGGTAGACGTCGAACAACCGCAGCTCCCGCAGGCTCTCCGACGCTGCCGCCCGCACAACGCTACGAATCTGCTCGAAACTGACGCTGTCCGGCACCATCACCGCCAGGTCGCGACGCACCTGGGGATAGCGCGAGATATCTTTAAAAACAGGCAGTTGCGCACAGAAGCTCGACTCAACGTCGAGTTCAAACAGCATGGGCGCCTGGCGCAATTCAAGCTTGCGGCACAGGTCAGGGTGCAGTTCACCTATCCAGCCGAGCGTGCCCGCCGAACCGGTCACGCGTGCGCTGCGTCCAGGGTGCAGGCAAGGCAAGGCGTCGGCGACATAGCCAAGATCATGCCTGCCGGTCAGCGCAAGAAGTGCCTGGACGTCCGCCTTCACGACGAAAAAGTCCGTCTCGCGTGACGGTATTCCCCACTGCTCCGGCGCCGCACGCCCCCACGCCAGCCCGGCGACGGACTGCCGCTCGACGAGCTCGCTGCCGGTGACATTGAAGCGCGTCCCGATCTCGAACAGCCGCACCCGGTCCTGCTGCCGTCGCACGTTCTCGACAAGTGCCTGCACCAGTCCGGGCCATAGCGAGCGGCGCATCACCCCGAGGTCCGCCGAGATCGGGTTCGACAGCGCGAGGCTCTCGCCCCGCGGGTCCAGCATGCGCTGCAGGTCAGGGGCCACGAAGCTGTAGGTCACCGCCTGCTGGTAGCCACGGTCGGCCAGCTGCAGCGCGAGGCGTTCGCGTCCGACGCGCTGCTCCGTGGCCGGCCGCGGCACCTGCGGCATCAGCGCGTCGGCCTCTGGAATCCGGTCGTAGCCGAAGAGCCGCGCCACTTCCTCGATCACGTCCTGCGGCAGCGAAATGTCGAAACGATGACTGGGCGGGATCACGCCGAGCGTTTCGCCCGCGCCGGCGACCTGCATTCCGAGGCGGCGCAGCATCGCCTCCACCTCGTGGCGCGGCACCTCGACGCCCAGCAGCCGGCCGATGCGCGCGAACTCGAGCTGAACGCTCGGCCGGCGCGGCAGCTCGGCCTCGACCTGCGTCAGCACGGCCGGACCGGCCTGGCCGCCGGCGATGTCGAGCATGAGCCGGGTCGCTCGCTCCAGCGCCCGCTCCTGGATCCGGGGGTCCACGCCGCGCTCGAAACGCTGGGACGCATCGGTGTGCATCCCGAGGCGGCGCGCGCGACCGGCGACGGCCTCCGGCGCGAAGTAGGCGACCTCGATGAACACGTCGGTCGTATCAGCGTAGATGCCGCTGCGCTCGCCGCCCATGATGCCGGCGACGCCGACGGGACCCGAGGCGTCGGCGATCACGAGGACATCCGGTTCGAGCTTGGCGATCCGGCCGTCGAGCAGCGTGAGCGCCTCGCCCTCCCGGGACCAGCGAACGTCAATATGCCCATCCAGTCGCCGCAGATCGTAGGCGTGCATCGGCTGACCCAGCTCGAGCATCACGTAGTTCGTGACATCCACGACCGGGCTGATGGGCCGAAGCCCCCCGCGGCGCAGGCGCTCGCACATCCACAGCGGCGTGCGTGCAGCGGCGTTGAGCCCCCGGAGCACTCGGCCGGCGAACCGCGGGCAGGCCGCCGGCGCGGACAGGCGGACCTCGAAGCGATCACGGATGGAGGCGGTCACCGGCTCGGCTGGCAAGGGGGCAAGCCTTGCGGCCGACAGCGCGGCCACCTCCCGCGCGATGCCCAGCACCGACAGGGCATCGCCGCGGTTCGGGGTGACGTTGATTTCGAGCAGGCTGTCGTCCAGGGCCAGCGCGACCCGCAGGTCGTCGCCCGCCTGCAAGTCCTCCGGCAGTTCGATGATGCCCGCATGCCCCTCGCCGAGGCCAAGCTCGCGGGCGGAACAGAGCATGCCGCTCGACTCGACACCGCGCAGCTTGGCGCGCTTGATCCTGAGGCCGCCGGGCAATTCGGCGCCGACGCGGGCAAAGGCCGATCGCAGGCCCGGCCGGACATTCGGCGCGCCGCAGACCACCTGCAGCGGCTCTCCCGAGCCGTCGGCGACGGTGCAGACGGTCAGCTTGTCCGCATCCGGGTGACGCTCGCAGGTGACGACCTCGCCGACCACGACCCCCGTGAACGGCGGGCAGGCCGGCTCGATGCCCTCGACTTCCAGCCCCGCCATGGTCAGACGAGCGGCCAGCGTGACCGGGTCCCAGCCCGAGTCAACCCATTCCCGCAGCCAATCGATGCTGACCTTCACCGCTCAACCCCGGTTGAACTGCTGGAGGAACCGCAGGTCGTTCTCGAAGAACAGCCGCAGGTCGTTGACCGAGTAACGTAGCATGGCGAGCCGCTCCACGCCCATGCCGAACGCGTAGCCCTGCCAGCGCTCGGGATCCACGCCGCTCGCGCGGAAGACGTTGGGATGCACCATGCCGCAGCCGAGCACTTCGAGCCAGCCGGTCTGCTTGCAGACCCGGCAGCCGGATCCGTCGCAGAACACGCACTGGATGTCCACCTCGGCGGATGGCTCGGTGAACGGGAAGTAGGACGCGCGGAAACGCAGCTCGCGCGGCTTCTCGAAGAACTGCTCGACGAAGTGGCGCAGCACCGCCTTGAGGTTGGCGAAGCTGATGCCCTCGTCGACCACGAGGCCCTCGACCTGGTGGAACATCGGGGTGTGGGTCACGTCCGAGTCGCAGCGGTAGACGCGCCCGGGCGCGATGATCCTGAGCGGCATCGCGCGGTCGCGCATGGCGCGGATCTGCACCGGCGACGTATGCGTGCGCAGCAGGCGTCCGTCGGGGAAGTAGAACGTGTCGTGCATCGCCCGCGCCGGATGGTCCACGGGGATGTTGAGCGCCTCGAAATTGTGGAAGTCGTCCTCGACCTCGGGGCCCTCGGCAACGTCGAAGCCCGCGCCCCTGAAGATCTCTTCGATGCGCATCTGGGTTCGCGCCACGGGGTGCAGGCCACCCTGCGCCTCCCCCCGCCCCGGCAGGGTGACGTCGACCGCGCCACTCGCCAGCGACTTCGCCAGCGCCTCGCGCTCCAGCTGCTCGCGGCGGACCTCTAGTGCGGCATTGATTGCATCGCGCGCACCATTGATCGCCTGGCCCGCGCTGCGGCGCGTCTCGGGCTCCAGCGAGCCGAGCGACTTCAGCAGCGCGGTGAGCGAGCCCTTCTTGCCCAGCACGGCGACGCGCACGGCGTCGAGCGCGGCGAGGTCGGCACTCGCTTCGATGTCGGCGAGGGCGCGCGCCGACAGGCTCTCCAGGTCCTGCAAGGGGCCTCCTTGGGCGCCACGGACGCGAGCGCCGGGCACGAGGCCCGGCGTCGCGCACCGATGGCGGTGGCGGCGGTCTTACCTGGCCGCGAGCGCGGCCTTCGCCTGTTCGGCGATCTTCTCGAAGGCCGCCATGTCCTGCACCGCGAGGTCCGCCAGCACCTTGCGGTCGATCTCGACCCCTGCCAGCTTCAGCCCGTTGATCAGGCGGCTGTAGGACAGGCCGCAGGCGCGCGCACCCGCGTTGATGCGCTGCACCCACAGGGCGCGGTAGTCGCGCTTCTTCAGGCGGCGGCCCGCGTAGGCGTACTGGCCGGCCTTGATGACGGCCTGCTTGGCGACGCGATAGATCTTGCGGCGCGCGTTGTAGTAACCCTTGGCCTTGGCCAGGACCTTCTTGTGGCGGCGGCTGGCGATGACGCCACGCTTCACTCGTGCCATGTCAGTCTCCTCGTGTCAGCGTGGTGTTCAGGCGTTGGGCATCAGCTTTTCGAGCCGGCCCACGTCCGTCTCGTGCACCATCTTGCCGGTGCCGAGCTGGCGCTTCCGCTTGCTCGGCTTCTTGGTGAGGATGTGGCGACGGTGGGACTGCGCACGCTTGAAGCCTTTCGCAGTCTTGCGAAAGCGCTTCGCCGCAGCCCGGTTGGTCTTCAACTTGGGCATGTCGATCTCCTTTTATGACCTCTTCACACCAGGCGAACCCGGGCTGGAGGCGTTCCCGGCGGCAAGCCGCCGGTCACTTGTGTCGCACCGGCACCTCGCCGGCGATCACTTCTTCTTGCCGCCGATGATCATCACCATCTGGCGGCCTTCCATGGACGGATGCTGCTCGACCTGGCCGATCTCGGCGAGGTCGGTCACCAGCCTGTCCAGGAGCCTTCGGCCCACCTCGGTGTGGGCCATCTCGCGGCCGCGGAACCTCAGGGTCACCTTGGCCTTGTCTCCGTCGGTCAGGAAGCGGATCAGGTTGCGCAGCTTGACCTGGTAGTCCGCTTCCTCGGTGCCAGGCCGGAATTTCACTTCCTTGACCTGGACCTGCTTCTGCTTGCGCTTCGCCGAATGCGCCTTCTTGTTCTGCTCGAACAGGAACTTGCCGTAGTCCATGATCCGGCAGACCGGCGGCTCCGCCATCGGCGAAACCTCTACCAGGTCCATCTCCTGTCCCGCAGCCATCTGCAGGGCCTCGGCGCGGTCCAGGATGCCGAGCATCTGGCCATTCGCATCGATCACCCGCAGCTGCGGCGAGGTGATGTCGTCGTTGCGCCGGGTGCGCTTGCTCGTTGAAATACTTCAGTCCTCCAACAAAGTACGGCCGCGGCTCGCGACCTCCCGGGCGATCAAGGCAGCTACCTCGTCGAGAGGCAGCGTACCGAGATCCTTGCCGGATCGCGTGCGCACGGCCAGCGTTCTGGACTCCACCTCCCGATCGCCTGCCACGAGCAGGTACGGGGTGCGGGCCAGCGTGTGTTCGCGGATTTTATAGCCGACTTTCTCGTTGCGCAAGTCGGTCTCGACCCGAAGCCCCTGATTCTTAAGGACTTCCGCAGACTCCCTGACGAACCCCTCCTGACGCGAGGTAATGTTCATCACCACGGCCTGCACCGGCGCGAGCCAGGGCGGCAGCTTGCCGGCGAAATTCTCGATCAGGATGCCGATAAACCGTTCGAACGAGCCCAAAATGGCGCGGTGCAGGATGACCGGGTGGCGGCGCTCGCCGTCCTCCGCCACGTACTCCGCGCCGAGACGGCTGGCGAGTTGGAAATCGAGTTGCAGCGTGCCGCACTGCCAGTCCCGGCCGATGGCGTCCTTGAGCACGAATTCCAGCTTGGGTCCGTAGAAGGCGCCCTCACCCGGGTTCATGGTGTACTCGAGCCCGGCCGCCTCGACCGCCGCACGCAGCGCGCCCTCGGCCTTGTCCCAGGTTTCGTCGCTGCCGACGCGCTGCTCCGGCCGGTCCGAGAACTTCACGCGCACCTCGGTGAAGCCGAAGTCCGCGTAGATGCTCTTCAGCAGGTCGCAGAACGCGACCGTCTCGGCGTTGATCTGCTCTTCCGTGCAGAAGATGTGGGCGTCGTCCTGGGTGAAGGCGCGCACGCGCATGAGCCCGTGCAGTGCGCCCGAGGGCTCGTTGCGGTGGCAGGCGCCGAACTCGGCCATGCGCAGCGGCAGGTCGCGGTAAGACTTGATGCCCTGCTTGAAGATGAGCGCGTGGCCGGGGCAGTTCATCGGCTTGACCGCGAGGAAGCGTTCCTCGGATTCGGCAATGAACATGTTCGGGCGGTAGGCCTCCCAGTGTCCCGACTTTTCCCAGAGCACGCGGTCCAGGAGCTGCGGCGTCTTCACCTCGACATACCCCGCCTGGGCCAGCCGCTCGCGCACGTACTGCTCGATGGTCCTCCACAGCGTCCAGCCTTTCGCGTGCCAGAACACGCTGCCGACGGCCTCGTCCTGCTGGTGGAACAGGTCGAGCTCGCGGCCCAGTCGGCGGTGGTCGCGTTTCTCCGCCTCCTCGAGGCGGTGGAGATAGGCCTTGAGCTGCTTCTCGTCGGGCCAGGCCGTGCCGTAGACCCGCTGCAGCATCTCGTTCTTCGAATCGCCGCGCCAGTAGGCGCCGGCGACCTTCATCAGCTTGAAGGCACCGAGCTTGCCGGTGCTCGGCACGTGCGGCCCGCGGCAGAGGTCTTCCCAGTCTCCCTGGCCGTAGAGCGAGATCTCCTCGCCCGCCGGGATGCCCTCGATGATCCTGGCCTTGTACTCC
>JBBINN010000021.1:20098-24844 GCA_037443885.1 Gammaproteobacteria bacterium
ATCGCGCGGAAGTGCCTCGCAGCCTCGTCCCGCGGCAGCACGCGGCGGTACACCGGCAGGTCGGCCGACGCGAGTTCCTTCATGCGGGCCTCGAACTTCTCGAGATCCTCGGGCGTGAAGGGGCGCTTGAAGGCGAAGTCGTAGTAAAACCCGTCCTCGATGACCGGACCGATCGTCACCTGGGCATCCGGGTAGATGGACTGCACAGCCTGCGCGAGCAGATGCGCCGTCGAGTGGCGGATGACCTCGAGGCCCTCCGGGTCGCGGCCGGTGATGATCCGCAGGCGCGCGTCCTGATAGATTGCGTGGGACGTGTCGACCAGGCGACCGTCCACCTCGCCGGCGAGCGCGGCGCGTGCGAGCCCGGCGCCGATGCTGGCCGCGACCTCCGCGACCGTCACCGGGTGCTCGTACTCCCTCTGGCTGCCGTCCGGCAGCGTGATCACCGGCATGCTGTTCGACTCCGCGTTGCTCGAGGCCCGACCTGGTCCCGCGAAGGACGCAGGCCGGAGGTTCCCGCCAGAAAGCCGCCAAGGGTAGCACGGCTGCGCGCCTTTGACCCACGGGCCGGAGCCACCGGCAGAGCCTGCCCAACCCTTCGTGAATTGCGTAGTCGCATCAGAAACTACTCATGCGCTAGGCTCCGTCCCCGATGGTCCCGAAGGGACCCGCCTAGGGGGGCACCGATGTCAGCTGGCCCGGTACGGCAGGGACCGCCGAGCCGCCTGTACACCCTGCTCGAGTGGCGGGCGCTGCTGGAACTGGGCAGCCTGCCGCTGAGCTGGCCGATCCTGTCCACCGCGCCGGCCGGCGACGGGCATCCCGTGCTGCTGCTGCCCGGTTTTGCCGTTGGCGATGCCACGCTCGGACCGCTGGCGCTGTACCTCCGCTCCCGCGGCTACCAGGTCGAGACCTGGGGCCTGGGCCGCAACCGCGGCTTCCAGCGCAAGTTCGTCGTCGCCCTCGAGCAGAAGATACGGCACATGCATCACCGGGCCGGCCGCAAGGTCTCCATCGTCGGCTGGAGCCTCGGCGGCGTCTTCGCCTTCGACATCGCCCACCGGGCACCGGAATGCGTGCGGACGGTCATCTCGCTCGGTAGCCCGATGCAGATGAACCCCGTCGAGGTCGAGGCGCCCACGGCCGTGAAGGTCCTGTACCGCTGGATCGCTCACCCGCTCGGGCCCATCGCCCACCTTGCCCAGGCCCGCGCCAAGCTGCTCAAGGCCCCCCCGCCGGTGCCTTCTACCTGCATCTACACCGACACCGACGGCGTCGTGCCGCCGCATGCGGCCGTGATCCCCGGGAACGTCCCGTATCACGAGAACATCGCCGTTCCCGGCAGCCATTGCGGGCTCGGCGTCAATCCCGTCGTGCTGTGGCTGCTGGCGGACCGCCTCAGTCAGGCGGAGGGCCGCTGGCGGAAGTTCGTTCCGCAGGGGCGTCTCGGCAAGCTCTACGAACGGATGCTCGCGCTGCCGAAGCCGGCTTAGGCCGACGGCACGCGGAAGAGAGCGGACGCTGTCTTTCTTGTATCGAGCAGCGTTGCCGACGCCGCGCCGGCCAGCCAGCCAGAAAAGGGTCTGCGTTTTCTTGTTCGCTCAGGCCGTAGACCGCCTGCGGGCGCCACGCCGGCCGGCCGCCTTGCCCTTGCCAGCCGTCACATTCTTGCGGGGTTTCCGGCGCGCCCGGGTCGCCCGGCGTGCCAGATCGAGGTACTCCTGGAACACCTCGCGGACGCACAGGGCAAAGAACTCCGGGTCCGGCATCAGCTCGCGGCATGAGGTAGGCGATATGACGACGCGGCCCTCGTGGCTGGTGACCGCGAATACCAGCCCCATGCCGTCGGTGATCGGCATCATGGCCGAGAAGTAGGTCATTCGCGCGCCATTGAGGTAGAGGGGCACGGCCGGCCCCGGCACGTTGGTCACGGTGCAGTTGGCGAGCGGCGCGTACTGGCCGACGCCGAGCGCCGCGCCGGACAGAAGCCTCGCCGTCGTGGCGAGGGTGCGCGCAGGGGCGTGCTTGCTCAGGTCCGTGAGTTCGCGGGCCCCGATGGCCTGGGCCATGTCGTCGAGGCCCGAGGTGTGGGCATGCAGCTGCCGCAACCGTTCCACAGGATCGGCGATGTCGGTGCCAAGCGGCACGCGCAGCATGCGCAGCGAGTGCGCCTTGGAGGCGGTGTCGGCGTTGCGGATCGAGATCGGCGCGATGGCCACCAGGCTGGCAGGTGGCAGCTCGTCGTGAGTCTCCAGGTAGCGTCGCAGCGCGCCGCCGCAGACCGCGAGGACGACGTCGTTGACGGTCGCCCCGGTCGCGAGCGAACGGATCTCGCGGAACTCTTCCAGGGTGAAGCGCCGCGTCTCGAACACGCGATGCGGCGAGACTTCGGCATTGAAGCGCGTCACGGGCTGGCGGTCCGGGTGCAGGAAGGCCTCGCTCACGGCCCCGATCACCAGCGGGCCGAGCCGGCGCAGCGCGCGCATGAGCGGCCCGGCCAACTCGAACGGCGACACGACGTTGTGCAGCACCGCGCGCGCAACCAGCGACAGCGACCCCGGCGGGGTCGCCGGGAACCACGGTTCCGGCGGCTCGGGCTTGCGGACCTTGGGCGAGGTGTCGTGCAGCAGCGTGGTGATCTCGGCGCCGCCGTCGAGGTCGATCGCGGCGTGGTGGATCTTGGTCAGCAGCGCGAAACTGTCGGACGGCAGGTCGAGGAAGGCGTCGAGCCCCTCCACCAGGTAGATCTCCCACAGCGGGCGCGATACGTCGAGCGGCCGCGTATGGATACGCGACACCTGGATGCAGAACTGCCGCCAGTCGCCCGGCTTGGGCAGTGCGACGTGGCGGACGTGGTACTCGAGGTCGAATCGCTCGTCCTCGACCCAGTACGGATAGTCGAGCTCGAGCGGCACGCGCAGGAGCTTCTGGCGGAAGATCGGCGACAGGTGCAGGCGGCTCTCGATGTGTGCGAGCAGCCCCTTGAACCGGATCTTGCCGCCGGGGGCGGTCGACGGATCGTAGATGTTGACCAGCGTGATGTTGGCGTTCGAGTGGCCGGTATCGGCGTACAGGAACAGCGCGTCGTCGCCGCGCAGCTGGCGCATCAGAACCTCCCGGTGCGTGCCGGATGGCCCGAGTCTAGCAGCGGCCTCAGGCGGCCGACCCGCGGTTTCCCGCAACCGCCGGCTCGACGTGGCGGCGGAGGAATTCGCCCATGCCACGAATGGCCACCTCGGCCTCCGGCAGGCCGTGCATCGCGGGAAACACGTGCGGCATGCCGTGCCAGACCTCGAGGCTCGCGGCCCGCGCCTTCTGGGCGAACCGCACCGAGTCGTCGAGCAGCAGTTCCGAGCTCCCGACCAGGACCAGCGAAGGCGGCAGGCCTCCGAGATCCGCGAAGATTGGCGACACGTAGGGATCGCGGCGGGACAGCTCCGGCACGTAATGGCTGGCCAGCGCCTCGAAAACCGCGGCGCGAAACAGCGGGTCGAGACCGTCGTTGCGCAGGACCGATGCGCCGCTGAAGGTTGCATCGAGCACGGGCGACATCATCACCAGCGCCGCGGGCAACGGCAGTCCCAGGTCGCGCACCCTGAGCGCCGTCCCGAGGGTGAGGTTTCCGCCGGCGGAATCGCCCGCAATCGCCACGCTGCCCGGCGGCACGCCGGCATCGAGCAGGAAGCGGTAGGCGTCGAGGCAGTCGTCGCTGGCGGCCGGGAAGGCGTGCTCGGGCGCCAGACGGTAGTCCACGTAGAAGCCACGCGCAGCGGACGCGGTGCACAGCTTCTCGAGCAGCAGGCCGTGCGCATTGGGCGCGGCGGCGACGAAGGCGCCACCGTGCAGGTAGAGGATCACGCGCCCGTGCTCGCCGGCCGGTTCGACCCAGTGCGCCAGGCAGTTCGGCAAGGCGACCGGCGCCGATCGCCTCGCATGGAGCAGACCACCGAGGCGCCGGTCGAACGCCGCCATGTCCCGCCGGACCCGCAGCGGCGAGGGGTCGCGGGCCAGCCGCCTGCGCACCGCGTGCAGGAAACGGGTCAGCGACCACAGCAGGAAGCGCTGCCGGAGGGTTCGCATCACGATCGCTCCGTTGCGCGCGGCGCGCGCTAGACTGTCGATCGTAGCTTACGCAGGCGCCGGGGATGACCCGCGGAATTCCACCACTCGACCTGATGTTCCTGCTGGCGGAACGCGCCAAGCAGCCTTCGCACGTCGGAGCGCTCATGATCCTGGCGCCCCCCAGGGCAGCCCCGCGCGACTACGTCGCCCGCCTCGTCGCAGGCTACCGGGCCATCGAGCCACAGTCCCCGTTCAACCTCGTTCCAGAGATTACTCTCGTCGGCCGGCCGGTCTGGCGCGAGGTGGCCGAACCCGACATGCGCTACCACGTGCGTCATCTCGCCCTGCCCTCCCCCGGCGGCAATGCCCAGCTCTGGGAGCTGGTGGAGGACCTGCATGCCGTGCCGCTCGACCGGCAGCAGCCGCTGTTCCGGATCCACTTCATCGAGGGACTCGCCGGCGGCCGGTTCGCCATGTTCAGCCAGATCCACCACGCGATCATCGACGGTGTGTCCGGACTCGCCCGGACGGCCGCCGCGTTCAACGACCGGCCCAGGCCGCGCGGCCTGCTCGCGATTTACGGCATCAGCGGGCCGCCAAGCGGGCGCAGGCGCAACGATGCAGGCCCGCTCGCCCCCCTTCTTCGCGCCGTGTCGAGCGGCCGCCAGCAGGTCCGCGCCATGG
>JBBINN010000022.1:0-24644 GCA_037443885.1 Gammaproteobacteria bacterium
CAGCCGCGGCTGTCGGCCGACGCATGGCTCGCCGCGAACGCGAGGCAGCCCGGCTCCTGGTGGCCGGCCTGGGGTGAATGGCTCGCCGCCCACTCGACGCCGGGGCGCGTCGCGCCCCCCGCCCTCGGCGCGCCGGGGGCGGGCTATGCCCCGCTCGCCGACGCGCCGGGCGAGTACGTCCGCGCCCGCTGACGGCAGCGGAGCAGCGTCCATGGACCGCTTCACCATCTCTCTCGATCCCCGTCTCGCCGAGGAATTCGATGCGCTCGTGCGCGAGCGCGGCTATGCGTCACGCAGCGAGGCCGTGCGCGACATCCTTCGCGGCCACCTCTCGGCACGCCGCGAGGTGGGCGATCCGGCGGGCCCCTGTGTCGCGACGCTCTCCTACGTGTACAACCACCACGAGCGCGACCTCGCGGAGCGGCTCGCGGCAATCCAGCACGACCACCACGGGCTGATCGTCTCGACCATGCACGCGCACCTCGACCACGAGCACTGCATCGAGACGGTGATCCTCAAGGGGCGTTCGCGCGCGGTCCGCGAGTTCGCGGACCTGCTGACGTCCGAGCGCGGCGTCCGCCACGGCCAGCTGAACCTCGTCAGCGCCGAGCTGGGTCCGGAGCACAGCCACGACGGGCACCGGCACCGGCACCTCAGGCCGGGTCCCTGACGGGAACCCGCGCCCGGCGCATCTCCCCACTCGCGTCGAGCCTGCGCCGCCCGGGCGGCGTCTTCGGCAAGGACCTACTTGCCCGTAAGAGCTTTACTGATATTCTTCATACCAGCCGGACGCAGTCAGGGAGACGAGCACGATGCACCGCCCCGGAGGGCCCACAGGGCCCGTGACGCGGAGCTGCCTCGCGGCGGCACTCGTTGCCAGCAGCGGTCCCGCGCTGGCGGGGGGCCTCACCGGCGCGAACCTCGACGAGATCGTGATCACCGCGGGGCGGATCGTGCTTCAGGGCCAGCCGCGCGCGGCGAGCGAGGGCACGGTGCTCGGCGAACAGCTCGACGCGCGCCCGCTGCTACGTGTCGGCGAACTGCTCGAGGTCGTGCCCGGGCTGATCGTCACCCAGCACACGGGTGACGGAAAGGCGAATCAGTACTTCCTGCGCGGCTTCAACCTCGACCACGGCACCGACTTCGCGACGCGCGTGGAAGGCATGCCCGTGAACATGCCGACCCACGCCCACGGCCAGGGCTACATGGACCTCAACTTCGTCATCCCGGAGCTGACCGACCGCATCGTCTACCGCAAGGGGACCTACTATCCCGAGCTCGGGAACTTTTCCGCGGCAGGTGCCGCGGACGTCAGCAACGTCGATCGGCTGGCGCAGGACTTCGTTTCGCTGGAGATCGGCGAATACGGCTACCGCCGCGGCGTTGCCGCCGGCTCGTGGGACCTGGCCGGCGGCGCGCTGCTGGCGGGCGCCGAGTTCGACCGTTCGGACGGGCCGTGGACGCGGCCGCAGGACCTCGAGAAGTGGAACGGCGTGCTGCGCTGGTCGCGCGCCGCTCAGACGTACGGCATCAGCATCGACGCGATGGCGTACCGCGGCGAGTGGAACTCGACCGACCAGATCCCGCTGCGCGCCGTCGAATCCGGTGCCATCGGCCGCTTCGACGCGATCGACCAGACGACGGGCGGAGAGTCCAGCCGCTACTCGCTGTCGGCCCAGGGTTTCCGCCAGTTCGACGCGGCGCGGCTCGATTTCAGCGGGTATGCGATGGACTACCATCTCAGGCTGTTTTCCAACTTCACCTACGCCATCGACGAGGAGAACGGCGACCAGTTCGCGCAATTCGACGACCGACGCGTGTACGGCGGCACGCTCGAGTGGTCGCAGCCGATTGCGCTCGGCGGCGAGGGCAGCACGCTGCGCGCCGGCCTAGACCTGCGCCACGACGACATCGACCCGGTCGGCCTGTACCTGAGCCGCGCGCGCGAGCGCTACGAGACCGTGCGCGAGGACGATGTGCGCCAGACGCTGGCGGGCCTGTGGACCGGCCTTGCCACGCGCTGGACCGGCTGGCTGCGCACCGAGGTGGGCGTTCGCTGGGACTGGCTCGACTACCGGGTCGACAGCGACCTCGAGGCCAACTCAGGATCAGGCAGCGACGAATTGTGGAGCCCCAAGGCATCGATCGCGCTCGGGCCCTGGCGCGACACCGAGTTCTTCCTCGCCGCTGGCCGCGGCTACCACAGCAACGATGTGCGCGGCGCCACCATCGCGGTGGATCCCGCCGATCCCGACTGCACCGTGGCCGACGGGTGCCTCGCGCCGGTGACGCCGCTCGTGGCCGCCGACGGCTACGAGGTCGGGTTCCGGACCGCGGCGCTGGCACGCACGCAGCTGTCCGTGGCGCTGTGGCGCCTCGATCTAGACTCGGAGCTGCTGTTCGTCGGCGACGGCGGCGCGACCGAGCCGTCGCGGCCGAGCCGTCGCGAGGGCATCGAGGTCGGCCTGTACGCAAGGCCGTTCGACGGAGTGATCCTCGACGCCGATTACGCCTGGTCGAAGCCCCGCTTCTCCGACAACGACCCGGCCGGCGACCGCATACCCGGCGCGGTCGAGCGGGCCGCCTCGCTGGGCGTCACGGCGGACTTTCCGGGCGGCTGGTTCGCCGGCGCGCGCCTGCGCTACCTCGGACCGGCCGCGCTCGTGGAGGACAACAGCGTCCGATCGGAGAGCACGACGCTCGTCAACCTGCAGGCCGGCTACCGCTGGTCGCGGTTCCGCGTCACCGTCGCCCTGTTCAACGCCTTCGACGAGACGTCGAACGACATCACCTATTTCTACGAGTCGCGCCTGCCCGGCGAGGCGGAGCCCGTCGAGGACGTCCACTTTCACCCGGTCGAGCCGCGCTCGCTGCGAGTGACGCTCGAGGCACGGTTCTAGCCAGCTGCTGACGCTGCGCCGCGCGAGGCGCATCGATTGAAACCATCCCGCGCCTCGCCACGAAAGACCTGGTAGCGCGGCGATCCCGGACGGTTCGTCGCCTTCATCGTCAACTTCACCAAGGAGTTTCCTATGCGACGCAATGTTCGCAGGCCCCTGGCCGCCCTCATGCTCGGCTTGACCACGTTCGTAGCCGCGCCGGTGATCGCCCACGACCACGGCGGCAAGAAGGCCGACATCGTCGACACCGCCGTTGCCGCAGGCAGCTTCAAGACGCTCGCCGCTGCGCTCGAGGCCGGCGGCCTCGTCGAGACGCTCAAGAGCGAGGGTCCCTTCACCGTCTTCGCGCCGACTGATGAAGCCTTCGCCAGGCTGCCGGCCGGCACGGTGGAGTCGCTGCTCAAGCCCGAGAACAAGGACCAGCTCGTCGCAGTGCTGACCTATCACGTCGTCCCGGGCAAGGTGAAGGCCGCCGACGTCGTGAAGCTCACGAGCGCGAAGACCGTCAACGGCCAGAGCTTGACCATCAAGGTCGCGGACGGCGTGGTCAGCGTCGACGGCGCGAAGGTGACGGCGACGGACATCGCCGCCTCCAACGGCGTCATTCACGTGATCGACAGCGTCATCCTGCCGAAGTAATCCTCCACAGGTCGCGGCGGCCTCGCGCTGCCGCGATCTCCCTCTCCCGACCCGACGGCTGCTGCAGCAGGTCGGGGCCGATGGTCGGCAGGTCGCAGCCCGCAAGGTCGGGCACCCGGGTCGTCCTGCCGAGGCTCGCGCCGGTGCGCGCAGCGTGGAAGTGGTGCCGCTCTCAGCTGCCGTTGCCCGAGCCGGGCCACTTCCAGTGGCGCTCCTCGTCGCGGTCGATCCCGTGCTCGTGTGCGTAATTGCGGCACTCGATCTGGAGGTCCCGCAGCCGCTCCTTCACGTGGGCGCCAGCCACCTGCAGCCGAGGCACGCGGTCGATGACGTCGATCGCGAGGCTGAAGCGGTCCACCTCGTTGCTGATCGCGAGCTCGAGCGGCGTGTTGATGTTGCCCTTCTCCTTGTAGCCGCGCACGTGCAGGTTGGAGTGGTTGCGCCGGCGATAGGCCAGCCGATGGATCAGCCACGGGTAGCCGTGAAAGTTGAAGATGATCGGCTTGTCCACGGTGAACAGCGTGTCGAAGTCGCGGTCGGAGAGCCCGTGCGGGTGCTCCTTCGGCGGCGTCAGGGTGTACAGGTCGACGACGTTGACGAAGCGGATCCTCAGGTCGGGGAAGTGGCCGCGCAGCAGGTCCGCCGCCGCGAGCGCCTCCTGGGTCGCGATGTCGCCGCAGCTCGCCATCACCACGTCCGGCTCGGCGCCGTGGTCGGTGCTGGCCCAGTCCCAGAGTCCTATGCCCTTGGCGCAGTGCTTGATGGCCGCGTCCATGTCGAGGTACTGGAGGTGCTTCTGCTTGTCGCAGACGATGACGTTGATGTCGTTGGTGCTGCGAAGGCAATGGTCGGCCACGGCCAGCAGGCAGTTGGCGTCGGGCGGCAGGTAGATCCGCGTCACCGCCGGGCTCTTGTTGACGACGATGTCGAGGAACCCCGGGTCCTGGTGCGTGAAGCCGTTGTGGTCCTGGCGCCAGACAGTCGAGGTGATCAGCAGGTTGAGCGAGGACACCGGCGCCCGCCACGGGATCTGCTCGCAGATGTCCAGCCACTTCGCATGCTGGTTGAACATCGAATCGATCACGTGCACGAAGGCCTCGTAGGTCGAGAAGAACCCGTGCCGGCCGGTGAGCAGGTAACCCTCGAGCCAGCCCTCGAGGGTGTGCTCGGAGAGCATCTCCATAACGCGGCCATCCGGCGACAGCTCACCGCCGTCCTCGTCCACCGGCAGGCGCTCGGCCATCCACGTCTTCCTGCTCGCCTGGTACACCGCGTCGAGCTTGTTGGAGGTCGTCTCGTCGGGACCGAACACGCGGAAGTTGCCGGGATTGGATCTCAGGATGTCGCGCAGGAACTCGCCGAGCGGCCGCGTGTTCTCGTGCCTGCCCGCGCCGGGTGATTCCACCGGCACCGCGTAGCGGCGGAAATCCGGCAGGCGCAGCGCCCGGCGCAGGCGCCCGCCGTTCGCGTGCGGGTTCGCGCTCATCCGGCGGTCGCCGGCCGGCGCCAGCGCGCGCAGCCGCTCCACCAGGCAGCCCTGGTCGTCGAACAGCTCCTCCGGGCCGAAGCTGCGAAGCCAGGCCTCGAGCTGCCGCAGGCTTTCCGGATTCTCGCGCACGTCGGCGAGCGGCACCTGGTGGGCGCGCCAGTAGCCCTCGACCGTCCTGCCGCCGACCCTCTTCGGGCCGGTCCAGCCCTTCGGGCTGCGCAGCACGATCATCGGCCAGCGCGGCCGCTGCGCCTCGCCGGCCCTGCGGGCCTCGGCCTGGATCCGGCGGATGTCGAGGACGCACTCCTCCATCACCTGCGCCATGAGCGCGTGCATGGTCGCCGGGTCGTCGCCCTCGACAAAGCGCGGTGCCCAGCCGTAGCCGCGAAAGAGCGCCTCGAGCTCGTCGTGGGGAATGCGCGCGAGGATGGTGGGGTTGTTGATCTTGTAGCCGTTCAGGTGCAGCACCGGCAGCACCGCGCCGTCGCGAACGGGGTTCAGGAACTTGTTGGAGTGCCACGCAGTCGCGAGCGGGCCGGTCTCTGCCTCGCCGTCGCCGACGACGACCGTGACCAGCAGGTCGGGATTGTCGAAAGCGGCGCCGAAGGCGTGCGAAATGCTGTAACCGAGCTCGCCGCCCTCGTGGATGGAACCCGGCGTCTCGGGCGTGCAGTGGCTGCCGACCCCGCCCGGAAAGGAGAACTCCTTGAAGAACTGGCGCAGGCCCTCGAGGTCGTTGCCTTTGTTGGGGTAGATCTCGGCGTAGGTGCCCTCGAGGTGCACCGGCGCGAGCACTCCGGGCGCGCCATGGCCGGGACCGGCGAGGAAGATCGCGTCGAGGTCGTGCTTGCGGATCAGGCGGTTCAGGTGGACGTAGACGAAGCTGAGCCCCGGGCTCGCGCCCCAGTGGCCCAGCAGCCGCTTCTTCACGTGCTCCGGCCGCAGCGGCTCGCGCAGCAGCGGGTTGTCCTGCAGGTAGATCATGCCGGCGGCAAGGTAGTTGCACGCGCGCCAGAGGGCGTCGATGTCGGCCAGCTCGCGCGCGCTCAGGGCGCCGCTTGCGTCGGGTTCAGAAGCCATCCTCCACTCCCTTGGAGCTCGAGTTCCGTCAAACCATACCATTCCCCGGAGTTATCCGGATGTCAGGGCCCGCAGCACGCACTATCCTGACTTTCCCGGGGGAAGCGATTCAAGGAGGTGAGCCATGCGCAAGCACGCCGCAGCGATCCTGCTGTCCGCCGCGGGCCTGGCAGTGGCAGGGCTGGTCGCGGCCCAGGTCAACGAGGTTCCGATGAAAGGTCTCGGCAACGAGTGGGTCAAGCAACTCGATCTGAAGGGCAGGATGGACTGGGAGTGGATCGAGACCTATCCGTCCGAGGTCTATTTCGCCACGCGGCAGGCGGTGGAATTCGAAGGCGACATCGTGAGGATGTGGACCCGCATCGAGTACCGCGACCCGAAGGCAATGCCGGTCCCGCACCGCAGCGTCGCGAGCCGCGATGCCTGGGACTGCGCAGGCCGGCGGCAGGCCAACCTCTACACCGCATACTACCGCTGGAACAACCTGGACGACACGGAGCCGCAGACCGCGGCGACGATTCTGCAGGAGTGGCGTGGCGTCCAGGAAGGCACCTTGGGCGCGACGCTGCTCGACTTTGCCTGCGGCCTGAAGAAGCCGACGCCCGTGGACGTGCAGCCCGTCGAGGCCGCGCCCGCGGAAGAGCGGACTCCTTGAGGCGCGGGGCGCGCCGCAGGCGACGGCCGGCGCGGCAGTACCTTCCGGCCGAAAGGGAAACAGTGGTCCCGCACTGAGGTAGAGTCCGGACGTGAGCCAGCCCGGCGGCCGCCACACGATGAGCGCTTTCGACGCGCTGCTGTTTCGCGGCGACGCGGACCCGCGCACGCGCGCCACGCTCGCCGCCGCCCATGTGCTCGGGCACCTGCCCGATCGCGACGAGGTAATCGGCGCCTTCGACCGCGCCAGTCGCGAAATCATCCGATTGCGCCAGCACGTGGTCGTTCCACCCTGGTCAATCTTGCTGCCCACGTGGATCGTGGATCCAGACTTCGATCTCCTGCGGCATCTGCGCTTCGAGCGGCTGCCGCCGCGCGCCACCCTCCGGCACTTCCTGGATGCCGTGCAGCGCGACATTGCCGAGCCTCTCGACCCGGCGCACCCGCTGTGGGAGGCCGTGGTCTATGAGGGCCTGCCGCGCCGCCGGGCAGGGCTGCTGTTCAGGATGAGTCACGCCGTGACCGACGGCGTCGGCGCGGTGCGCCTGTTCGGCGCGCTGTTCGACACCGAGGCCGCGCCCTCCCGGCGTCCGTCGCCGCCACCACCCATCCCCGAAGACGTCACGCCGGAGGAGCTGCAGCGCGCGGAGCTGGCGCGGCTGCCGGCCACGCTGGCCGATACGGCAGGTTCGCTTGCCCTCGGGGCCGCACGCGCCGCAACCCGGGCCTTGCTCTACCCGAAGCGCTCGGCGGCGCGCGCGGAAGAATATGTCCGTTCGCTCGGCCGCATCTTCGGCGCTCAGGCGAAGCCCTCGCCACTGCTCGCCGGCCGCAGCCTCGAGCGGCGCCTCGTTGCGCTCGATGTCCCGCTCGAGGCGCTGAGGCGGGCGGGCAAGGCTGCCGGTGGCTCGCTCAATGACGCCTATCTCGGCGCCGTGACCGGCGGCCTGCAGCACTACCACGAGGCGCTCGACTCGACGATCGACTCCCTGCCGGTCGCGATTCCCGTCAACCTGCGCCGCGAAGACGACCCTGCCGAGGGCAACTTCTTCGGCGCCGTCGTCATCGCGGCGCCGGTCGGCGTCGCCGACCCGGCCGAGCGCATCGCGCGCATCTGCGCACAGGTGCGTACCGGCCGGGCCGAACCGGCGATCGGAGCGCCGGGCGCGCTGTCACCGCTGTTCGCGCGGCTGCCGGAGACCATTCGGGCGGCCCTGGCCGAAGGCATGCCGAAGCCGGACATCCAGGCCAGCAACGTGCCGGCCTCTCCGGTTCCCATCTACGTGGCGGGCAGCCGCATCGAGCGCGCCTGGGCCTTCGGCCCGGTGCCGGGCGCGGGTGCGATGCTGACGCTGCAGTCCCTCGCGGGCACCTGCCACATCGGCGTCAATCTCGACACCGCCGCCTTCACGGACCCGCGACTCTTCGCTCGCTGCCTCGCCCGGGGCTTCGAGGAGGTGCTGGCGCTGTCGGGCGAGCCGGTCAAGGTCTCGGCACCGCTCGTCAGCCACGCGGCGCGAGGGCCACGATGAGCGCCCGCGCCTGGCAGGCGGCGGTGAGCGAGATCGAAGCCGCTGAACGCGGGCCGCAGGTGGCGGCCATCTTCGACTTCGACGGCACGCTGATCCCCGGCTACTCCGAGCTCGCCTTCGTGCGCCAGCGGCTGCGGGACGGTGAGCTCGGCATTGCGGAGATCGCCCGCGCCACGCAGATGATGCTCGATCTCGCCACCGGGCGCGCCGACAAACGCGAGCTTATCGAGATCGGCCTGCGCGAGTGGAAGGGCCGCAAGGCCGCCGCCATGGAGCGACTCGGCCAGCAGGTGTTCGCCTCGGTGGTCGAGCCCGAGATCTTCCCGGAGATGCGCGCGATCATCGATGCCCACCGCCGCATGGAGCACACGCTGGTCATGGCCTCATCCGCCACCCACTTCCAGGTGGGCCCGGCCGCGGCACACCTCGGAATCGAGCATGTGCTGTGCACGCGCCTCTCCCAGCGGCGCGGCGTGCTCACCGGCCGCGTCGACGGCGCCATCCTCTTCGGCGCCGGTAAGGCCGAGGCCGTGCGCGCCTTCACCGCGCGGCGGGACATCGACCTCGCCCGGAGCTGGTTCTACGCCGACGGAGACGAGGACGAGGCGCTGATGCATCTCGTCGGTCACCCGCGGCCGACGCAGCCGCAGCCGCAGCTCGCCCGCGTTGCGTCGCGCCGCGGCTGGCCGGTGCGCCGCTTCACGAGCCGAGGCCGGCCGGACACGACGCTGGTGCTGAAGAATCTCGCCGCCACCGCGAGCGCCGTGCCGGTGCTCGCCGGCGCGGCCGCGCTGAAGCTGCTGACCGGCCGCAAGCGCGACGCCGCGAACCTCGTCACCGGGACGCTGACCGACATCGCGCTCGCGCTCGGCGGCGTCGAGCTCGACGTCGTCGGCGAGCAGCGCCTGTGGGAGTCGCGCCCGGCCGTCTTCATCTGGAACCACCGCAACATCTTCGACGCACAGATCGTCGGCAACCTCGTGCGCCGCGACTTCGGCGCGGTCGCCAAGAAGGAGCTCGAGCGCGTGCCGCTGTTCGCCGCCGCGAGCCGCTTCATGCACATCGCCTTCGTGGATCGCAGCGACAGCCGCGCCGCGATCGAGTCCCTGAAGCCCGCCACAGAGCTGCTGCGCAAGGGCGTGTCCATGGTCGTCGCGCCCGAGGGAACCCGCTCCGGCGGCAGGACGGTCGCTCCGTTCAAGAAAGGCGCCTTCCGGATGGCGATGGAGGCCGGCGTACCGATCGTGCCGATCGTCATCCGCAACGCCGACGACGTCGGCAGCCGGGATTCCGGCGTGATGCGGCCCGCGACGGTCGACGTGGCGGTACTCCCGCCGATCCCGGTGACGGACTGGACCCTCGAGGACCTCGACGAGCGTATCGCCGCCGTTCGGCAGCTGTTCCTGGACACGCTCGCAGACTGGCCCGGCAGCCGACGCGGGCAGCATTGAGGAGTGCCCATGCAGTACGCAGAGAGCGCGTTCAAGGGCCAGGACGGGATCGGGATCCTCGTGAGGTCCTGGCGACCCGAGGGCCCTGTTCGCGGCACGATGGTGATCGCACATGGGCTCGGCGAGCACGGCGGACGCTACGGGGAGCTCGTGACGCACTGCCTCGCGCGCGGCCTAGCGGTGTATGCGCCCGACCACCGCGGCCACGGCCGCTCGGGCGGCCGCCGCGCGCTGGTGAAGCGCTTCGGCTGGCTGGTCGAGGACCTCGAGGTCGTGATGCGGCGGGCCGCGGCCGAGCATCCGGGCAGCAAGCAGTTTCTCTTCGGCCACAGCATGGGCGGGGCCGTCGCGCTGACCTGGACGCTCGGTCACCCGGGGCAGCTGGATGGCCTGATTCTCTCCGGTCCGGCCATCGCGCCGCCACGTGCCGTGTCGCCGATCACCGTGCTCGTTGTGCGTCTGCTGTCGCGCGCGATGCCCGGCAAGGGCGCGATCGCGCTGCCGCCGGAGGATATCAGCCGCGACCCGGAAGTCGTCCGCGCCTATGAGGACGACCCGCTGGTGCTGCACAGCCCGGTGCCTGCCCGCACGCTCGCGGAGCTGCTCGGCGCCATGAAGTCCCTGCCCGGGCGCGTCGCGGCGCTGCGCGAGCCGGTGCTGGTGCTGCAGGGCACGGGCGACCGTCTCGTCATGCACGCCGACGTCAAGCCGGTATTCGAGACACTGGGGTCCACGGACAAGACGGTGAAGGTCTACCGCGGCCTCTACCACGAGGTGCTGAACGAGCCCGAGCGCGCGCAGGTCTTCGCCGACCTCGACGCCTGGCTCGACGCGCGCCTGTAGGCGGGATCAACCGGGCTCGGCAGCCACCAGCGTCCTGACGCGGCGCACCGCGATCCCATGCACCTCGTCCATCCGGGCGAGCCAGCGCTGCAGTTCCTCGACGAATCCCCGGCGGCGCTCGGAGGCATCCGGCCGGGCAGCGAGGAGCCCGCGCTGGCGTGCGAGCTCGATGCCGCTTCGAAACAGCACGCGTGACACGCTCTCCGGAGTGGACAGCCTGCCCTCGTCGAGGCTCTTGCGGCCGGCGGACTCGCAGGCGTCGACTAGCGCCGCGTCGTCCGGCGCGGCCTCGCTCCCCCAGCCGGCCAGCACCTCGCCGAGCATCGCGTACGCCGCCAGGAACGAACGCAGCATCATGTCAGAGGCCAGCATGTCGGCGGTTCCGAGCGCAGCGCGCGCCCCGGCCTCGCCCCGCTCGAGCGAGACGGGCCACGCCGGATCGATTCGGCGTGCCTCGGCTTCGACCGACCCCAGGAACTCTTCCTTCTCCTGGAAGAAGAACTCGAACTTCAGCAGGTCCCGCAACGCCAGTGCCGCGTCCTCGAAACTCGCTCGGCGCTCGCCGGCCGGCGCTTCCGCCGCCGCGAGCAGCGCGAGCTCGGCGATCGCGCCGGTGAGGTAGTGGTGCACCAGCGAATTGCGGTAATAGGAAGCCTTGAGATGACTGCCGGGCGCCGTCCCGAATCGGCCGGCCACGGCGCCACCCAGTCGGATCGCCACGCCCCGCTCCACGAGCGCGTCGAGGTGCCGCTCCAGCAGTTCGGGCTGCGTGATGTTTGCGCCCGTCGCAAGGGGCAGGCCGCGCCGTCCTGCGTGCGTGAGATAGCCACGCAGCGACACGCGCAGCTGCGTGAGGCTGAGCGGCACGCCGCGGGCGCCCAGCAGGGCCACGGCCACGAGCGCAATGCCGGTGATCGGCGTCGCCTCGGCGATGCGCCAGGAGACTTCGAATGCGAGCTTGGCGAGCGCGACGTCGCCGGGAACCGCCTTGCCGTCCTGCCCGCCCAGCGCTGCGCGAACCGAGACCGGCTCGCCGAAGCGCACGTGGATCGTGCCGAAACGGCCGCGCTGGGCGCGGATGTAGCGCAGCAGCCAGCCGAGCGACTCGGCCCGCTTCGCGGCGCCTTGCGCTTCCCCGGCGAATTCCTCCACCTCGTGGAGCTGGTCGTAGCTGACGGAGGCAGGCACCAGCATCAGGTCGACGTCCGCCTCGCGACCGGCCTCCACGACCCAGGCCAGCAGCCCCAGTTTCGGCGGCGCGAGCTTGCCACTGCGCGATCGCGTGCCCTCGATGAACCAGCGCAGCGGCAGGCGTCGCTCGACCAGCCGCCCGAGGAACGCGCGCAGGGCGACGCGGTAGACGGGCTCGGACGCGCGACGACGGATGAGTATCCCGCCCATGCGCCGCCACAGCGCACCCATGGGCCAGAACGCCAGGTTGATGCCGACGAACTCGAAGGTACGCGGCAGGCCTGCGTCGTGGAATGCCGCCGTCAGCGCGGCGCCATCGAGATAGGAGCGGTGGCTCGACAGCACCACTGCCGGCGCCGCTGCGAAGGTCTCGCGCAGTCGCGCCACCTGCGCGGGATCCACGTCGATGCGGTCGTAGCCGCGGCGGCAAAGCGCACGACCGGCGCGCACGAGTGCGCCGTGAACCACGCGCCCGTGACCCGTGGCGAGCTCGGCGAGACCGACTCGAGCTTCTGCATCGAGCACCGCCGGGTCGCGGCCGGTCTCCGCCGCGAGTCGCGCGATCGCGGCGGCGTAGCGCGGCGTCGTTCCCACCTCTTCCGCCGTGATGCGCTGCGCGGACGTCAAGGCCGATCCTTGATGTACAGGCGCAGCTGCCCGGCCTCGCCTTCGGGCTTCACGAATCCCTCGAAGCGCATGCCGGCGCGTTCGAGCACGTGGATCGACCGGTCGTGGCCTGCCGAGGTGATGGCACCGAGGCGCGGCAGACCGAGGGTCCCGAACCCGAGGACCAGAACGGCCTGCGTCGCCTCGAGCGCGTAGCCTTGCGAACGGAACTCGGGCAGCAGCGCGAATCCGACATCCGGATACGGCAACCACGGCCGCTGGAACAACCCGCAGATGCCGGCTGCCGCGCCAGTCACGGTGACGTCCAGACGGTAAATCCCGAGGCCCGCATGCTCGTGGCTCGCAACGGCGCCCTGCTCGATGTAGCAACGTGCCGCCTCGAGGCTGCGCACGCCGCGGTCGCCCACCTTGGCGATGAAGCCCGGATCGTTCAACACCGCGAGCATGAGCGCGGCGTCTGAGGTCTTCAACAGGTGAAGCGACAGGCGGCTGGTGCGCGCCTCGTCGGGCAGGCGGTTCATGCCGGCGCGTCGAGCCGGAACACGCGCCGCGCGTTTCCGGCCAGGAAGGCTTCGACCGACTCGTGGGGCAGCTCCAGCATCGGCAGGCCCTCGAGACAGGCCGCGGCGGTCAGCATCGGGTAGTTGGTGCCGAACATGACCTTGCGTCGCCCATGGCCTCGCATGAATTCGACGAGCTCCGGCGGGTAGCGGCTCGCCTTGTACGCAGAGGTGTCCACGTAGACGTTCGGGAACTTGGTCGCCAGCGACAGCACTTCCTGCGTCCAGGGCACGCCTATGTGTCCCGCGACGATCACGAGATCCGGGAACTCCAGCGCGACGCGCTCCAGGTACGGTATCGGACGACCGGGCTCGGAGGACATGAGGGGCCCCGTATGCCCAACCTGCACGCAAACCGGCACGCCGAGCTCCACGCATTCGGCATAGAGCGGGTAGTAGCGCCGGTCGTCCGTCGGCCAACCCCACAGCCAGGGCACGATGCGCAGGCCGACGAAGCCCAGCTCCCGGACGGCGCGGCGCAACTCCCGCACCGCCACCATCGGCCTGCTCGCGTCCACGCCCGCGAGGCCACGGAAACGATCGGGGCATTCGCGCATCACGGCCGCGACTTCGTCGTTGTCGATGAGCGGACCCTGAGGTCCCCACCAGGCAGACAGCAGGCCGACCTCCACGCAGGCCTGGTCCATCGCGGCCCGCGTCGCCTCGAGCGGCATTTCCTCCGCGAGCGACTGGCGGGTCCAGCGGCGCAGCGAGTCGAACATCGGCTGCTCGAGGAAACGCCGCGTCGGGTGCTGCATCCATATGTCGATTACGCCCATATCGGAGAGCCTTACGCCGCGCCGAACCACGGCAACCGGGTGGCGAAGGCGATCCACATCGCGTAAAGCAGCGCGCTGCTCGCGACGTACGCAGTGAATCGATGCACGACGCGGTTGTAGGTCAGGTGAATGAAGCTGTGGACGGCGCGAAGGGCGACATAGATCCAGGCGGCCTGCACGAAGCCCGCGGTCACCTCCCCCGTGGCGAGCAGCGCGAGGCACAGCACGTAGAACAGCACGGGCATCTCGAGCAGGTTCTTGAAGTTGTCGGCACCCGACGTTTGCTGGAGAGTGCCGTTGCGCGCCGCGGAACTGGCGATCAACTGAGGATCGATGCGTCGGGCGCGCATCTCACCGAGCCGCTCGACGTAGAGCCGGATCCACACGACGGCGGTCAGCAGCACGAGAGCGACGACGGGCTGCAGGATGATGGACTGTTCCATGCGCCTCTCCCGGGTAAGCGAGGTCAGCGGATCGCGCGGTGCTGAGCGCCGTCCACGGCCACGCACTCGCCGTTGATCCACCCGGCCCGCCTTGAAACCAGGAAGGCCGCGACGTCCGCTATCTCCTCGGGTGTGCCAAATCGGCCTTCCGGGATGGACATCCGCACCGCCTGGTACAGGCCTGGGTCGCCCTGCCGCATGCCGTCCCAGAATCCACCGGGGAAGTCGACGGAGCCTGGGGCGATCGCGTTGACACGGATGCCCTTGCCGCCGTGCATGATGGCCAGCTTCTTGGCGTACGCGATGAGCGCTGCCTTGACCGTGGTGTAAGCGAAGTCCGGCGTCGGAGTCGCCTCGAGGCCCGAGATGGAGGACACGAGCAGGATGCAGCCGCTGCCGCGCTCGATCATCCAAGGGATCACCCGCTCGCACGCCTGAACCGCCGCCATGAGGTCGACTCGCAGGCTCGGCTCCCAGCAGGCGAGCTCGGGGCCGCCGGCCAGCGCCGAGGCGTTGTGGACCAGTACGTCCACCGAGCCGAGTGCCGCACGCGCCCCTTCCAGGAATGCGCCGAGCGATTCCGGATCCGCGATATCGCAGGGCGCTGCATGTGCGACCACGCCGACGGCGGCGATCGCGACGGCTGCATCGGCCAGGCCCGATTCACCGCGCGCGCACAGCGCGACATTCGCACCTTCACGGCCGAGGGCAACCGCAATGGCGCGACCGATGCCGCGGCTCGCGCCCAGGACGACGCAGTTGACGCCGCGAAGCTCTAGGTCCATGGTCGGTTGCCTCCCGGCGGGCCCGAGGCCGCCTTCGATTCCTGCGTGGGCCCGCACGACGCGCCAGAGGGCCCGGTGTCCAGGCAAGTATAGCCATCTCGAGGGTACGATCAGCGCGTCCGATACTGGGGGAATCACGCCATGACGCTTCGATCACTGGCAGCAACGCTTGCCTTGCTGGCCTTCGCTGCCGGCGCTCAGGCTCAGGAGCCACCTGCTGCAGAGTACGACGCCGAGCTGGCTGCGCGGCTCGGCGCCGACGAAATCGGCATGCGAAGCTACGTGCTCGTCATCCTGAAGACCGGTCCGAACAAGATACCGGCGGGTCCGGAGCGCGACGAGATGTTCCGTGGACATTTCGCCAACATGAAGCGTCTCTCCGACGAGGGAAAGCTGGTGCTTGCGGGGCCCCTCGACGGCGTCGAGGGCTGGCGTGGACTTTTCGTGTTCGCCGTGCCGGACATCGAGGAGGCGAGGCAGCTGACCGCGACCGACCCCGTGATCATCGAGGGCGAGATGATCGCAGAGTACCGCAAGTACTACGGCTCCGCGGCACTCATGCTGGTCCGCGAGCTACACGCCCGGCTGGCAAAGACGCCGCTCTGAGAAGCATCAGCGACGGTACGGAGCTGCGTCCGCTTCATGATCTTGCAGGGCGTCCAGGCACTGTTCGCCTCCCCCGCTCTGATGCGCACTTTGCTCGTGCAGAAAGCATTCGAGCGAACGTAGCAATCGATCCTGGTCGCCACGATAGACCACGGCGCTTGCGTGTCGTCCTGCCGGACCAGCCTCGACAACCAGGCGGTCGCCTCGGATTGAAATGTCTTCGATGTCGCTCCAGCCGAGAAGAGCGTCTTCGCCGAAAAAGTGGTAATCAAGGGCCAGGCCATCATTGCTTGCTGTGAGCCTCTTGAAGTACTCCGGCTGAGTCGCCCGATGTCCGAAGGCCAGCCCAATCAGCAGGCCGGAAACCATCGCCAGCGTGCCGGCGACATGCCACGCAACGGACGAACGTCTGCGGAAGTCGATCCAGAACATCGATCCGAGACCAAGCCCTGCGAAGGTCAGCCCGGCGAAGATGAGCAGAGCGACGGATTCCGACTGGAACTGGTATGAAAGAACCTGTTCCATCGTCATCGCATCTCATGGTGGCCGACGTTTGAGGCAACCGGAGCCGCGGCAGATGTCGCAAGCCGAGCTTGCAGTGATGCCTTGATTCGCACGGGCCTTGCTTTCGCCGTCTTCGTCCTCGAGCGTGGCGTAGTGAATGCCAGGCCGGAGTGTGACCTGCCGCAGCGTGTCGCGCTGACCGAAGGGTCAGGCTTCACGTATTACTGCTTTGGTTGCCGGAGTTGCTCCCAAGTATTCCATTCTTCAACGATCTTCCCGCCCACGATGCGAGCAAGACTGATGCCTATGAGGGTGACTGGCTCACCGGTCGCTCGAACCTCGACGCGGGCAGTCATGCGTGTTGCAACCTTATCCCCTTCAGAAAGCTGATCATTTGCCTCGAATGCGTCTTCGTCATAAACGAACAAATCATGGAAGCATCGAGCGCTCTGGCGAAAGCCTTCGAAGTCGCGGTCGCCAGCTGACGCGTGCCCAATGTAGTCAGGTGCGATTACCTCGTCCAGCGCCGCGAGGTTTCCTGTCGCATAGATATCAACCAGCCGGCGAAAAACGGCCTTCTTGGACTCAGGTGTATCAATATCAGCTTGCGCGCTCATTACGTCCTCCGAAGCCTGGTCATCGACTGCGGGTTAAGCGTCGCTGAGGTGCGCAGGCTTACTCCGCGTACGGGTTGGAAGCGGGGTCGCCATGCAGATCGGTCCATGCGTCCTCCGGCTGTGACCTGTCCCGGTGCAACTGGCGGTTGTGATCCGGATAGGTGACGCAATCAGTTTGGGCTCTGGTGCCGACGACAAGAACCCTGGTTGGCGTGTCGGACCTGTTCCATAGAGAGTGGCCAACCGGATCTCCGGCTTTGAATGTAGCCGCATCGCCTGCCTGAAGCACGGACTCCGTCTGTCCCTCTATGACGGTCACTTCACCATCGAGCACGTAGACGAGTTCATCCTCGTTGCTATGCCAGTGCTTGATGGAGGATCGAGTTCCAGGTTGGAGCACATGGATGAAGGCTCCAAACTGTGTGAGGCGACCAGGTTCGGTGAGCCAACACTCCAGGTTCGGGAGTTCCTTGTCGAAGCAGTCGATCTTCTCGATGTGCTGATCGCTGGAACGGAGAACTGGCATAGGAGCCTTCCGGTAGAAGCGAATGGAGTCGCGGCGTCTAACGAGAAGCAGATGTGATCACTTACGCGGAATATTGCGTCATTTCGACCCCTTTGGCAGCCCCACCGCCCGCAGGTATCGGCTTAGGCTGATCGCCGGGTGATTCATCCTGCCATTGCGGCGCAACATCGATGGCGCAGCCTCCACGACTGCTCGAGCAGATCCGCCATCGGATCCGGGACAGGCACCATAGAGACCGGACCGAGAAGACCTGTGTTCGCTGGATACGCCGCTTCATCCTGTTTCACGACAAGCGCCACCTGCGCGAGCTGGGGGCAGCCGGGATTGAGCAGTTCCTGACTTGGCTCGCAGCCGAGCGAAAGGTGTCGGCATCGACCCAGAACCGGGCGCTGTCGGCGATGCTGTTCCTGTACCGGGACGTCCTCGAGATCGAGCTGCCATGGCTGGACGGTGTCGTCCGCCCCCGGCGGCCGGAGCGACGCCCGATCGTGTGCGCGGGCCATGCGCGGATCAGCGCTGGTGCTGGGGCAGCCCGTCGGCGATGTCGTAGTAGTCGCCCTTGCTCGCTACGAAGATGTGAATGGCGAGCTTCGTGTGCGTGGGGCCGTCGAAGGCGCCCATCGCGATGCCGAGCCAGTCCTTGTGCGGCGCGTCGAAGAACAGCGACGAGCCGCAGGTGGCGCAGAAGCCGCGGCGCACCTTCGCCGAGGACTGGTACCAGCGCACGTGCTCGCCGCCGCGGATAGTCACCGCGCTGCGGGGTATGTCGGCGGACGCGAAGTAATGCCCGGAAGACTTGCGGCACATCGTGCAGTGGCAGGCATCGGGCGCGGGAATTTCGCCGGCCACCTCGAAGCGCACGGCGCCGCAGAGGCAGGACCCGGAGTGGAGGGGCCTGGTGTCGTCAGTCATGGGCAATGGCTCCCTGCATGCTGCTCACGGGCTCGACACCGCCTCCGGGCGGCAGCCGCATCGCCCGCGCGGCTAGCGCCTCCTGGCTCCGGCCAGCAGAAGCAGCGCGCCGAGGCCGATCACGCCGCCGCTCAGCCACTCGGGAATCTCGCGGGTCTCGGTCTCTTTCACGGAGAATTCGAGGCCGAGTACGTTGCCTTCGTGCTTCTCGCTGGTCCAGCTGATCTCACCATAGACGAAACCGGCGATGCCGGTGGCGATCAACACCAGCCCGACGATCTGCTTCCAGTTCATTGGGGCGACTCCTGGACGGGATCGGGAACCGACAGGTTACTCCAGGCGGGCCTCGAGGTCGTATTCGCGTGCGGCGGTGACGGTGGCGGTCACGAACTGCCCGGACACGACCTTGGTGATGCCCGGCCCGCTGAGATGGACGACGCCGTCGATACCCGGCGCGTCGGCCTCGCTGCGGCCCGTGGCCTTGCGACCTCCCGTCTCGTCCAAGAGCACGGTGATGCGACGGCCGACCTTTGCCGCGAGGCGCGTGGCGCTGATCCGCCGCTGCACCTGCATGAAGCGGTGCCAGCGCTCCTCCTTGACCTCTTCCGGGACGGCTCCGGGCAGCGCGTTCGCGGTCGCACCCTCCACGGGCGAGTACTTGAAGCAGCCGACGCGGTCGAGCTGGGCTTCTTCGAGCCAGTCGAGCAGCACCTGGAAATCCTCCTCGGTCTCGCCGGGGAAGCCGACGATGAACGTGCTCCGGAGCGTGAGGTCCGGAACCTCGGACCGCCAGCGGCGGATGCGCTCGAGCGTGTTCTCGGCGTGGGCGGGCCGCTTCATGAGCTTGAGGATGCGCGGGCTGCCGTGCTGGAACGGGATGTCGAGATACGGAAGCACCTTGCCCTCGGCCATGAGCGGCATGACCTCGTCCACGTGCGGGTAGGGGTACACGTAGTGCAGACGCACCCACAGGCCAAGCTCGCCGAGCTCGCGCGCGAGGTCGATGAAGCGTGTCCGGATCTCGCGCGCGCCCCAGGGCTCGGCGCGATAGCGCAGGTCGGCGCCGTAAGCGCTGGTGTCCTGCGAGATGACGAGCAGCTCCTTCACGCCGGCGTTCTTGAGGCGGATGGCCTCGTTCAGCACGCTGGTGATCGGGCGGCTCGCGAGGTCGCCGCGCATGGAGGGGATGATGCAGAAGCTGCAGCGGTGGTTGCAGCCCTCGGAGATCTTGAGGTACGCGTAGTGGCGCGGCGTGAGCCGGATGCCCTGCGGCGGCACGAGGTCCATGAAGGGGTCGTGCTTTGGCGGCAGGTGCTCGTGCACGGCGCCGACGACTTCCTCGTAGGCGGCGGGGCCGGTGACCTTGAGCACCCGAGGGTGGCGGTCGGTGATCACCTCGGGCTTCGCGCCGAGGCAGCCGGTGACGATGACCTTGCCGTTCTCGGCGACGGCCTCGCCGATGGCTTCGAGCGACTCGTGCACGGCGTCGTCGATGAAGCCACAGGTGTTGACCACCACGAGGTCGGCGGCGTCGTAGGTCGGCACGACGTCATAGCCCTCCGCCCGCAGCTGGGTGAGGATGCGCTCCGAGTCTACGAGGGCCTTGGGGCAACCGAGGCTGACGAAGCCGACCTTGGGGTTGGCGCGGGACATGGGCAGGCGGTGGCGGAAACGGGCCGCCATGGTAGCGGATGCGAGGCCAGCCTCGCTGCAGGGGCAGCCGCCGGCAGGCCAGCATGAGGCTCCGGCCGCCGAAGCGCGCCCTGTCGCCCGGGTCCGTGAGCACGATGGTCCGGGTGCGCTAGAATCCCGCCATGCCGACGTACGACTACCTCTGCGATGCGAACGGCCGCGTGGTCGAGGTCTCGCACAAGATGAGCGAGTCGCTCTCGACCTGGGGCGAGCTGTGCGCCCGCGCCGGCCTCGACCCGGCCGGTACACCCGCAAAGGCGAGCATCCGCCGGCTGATCAGCGGCGGCGCGGTGGTCGCGAGCGGAAACCTCGGCAGCACAGGGCGGCCCTGCGACTACGGCACCCCCTGCGGCAGCTGCGCCTGCAGTCCGGAGTAGGCCCCTGAGCCCATCCGCCACCAGTCGCTCTGCGCCGGTGCACTTTACCAAGATGCACGGGCTGGGCAACGACTTCATCGTCTTCGATGCCCCGCCCGGTGGTCCGCCCGACGCGGTCACGCTGCGCCGGCTCGCCGACCGCCATACGGGCATCGGCTTCGACCAGGCGCTGATGCTGGAGCCGCCACGCCGCGAGGGCACCGCAGTCTACTACCGCATCTTCAACGCGGACGGCGACGAGGTGGAGCAGTGCGGCAACGGCGCGCGCTGCATCGCCCGCTTCGTGAATGCGCGCCTCCGCCACGGCCCCGGAACCCTCGTCATGGACAGCCCGGGCGGACTGGTGCGCGCGAAGGTGCGCGAGGACGGGCAAGTGTCGGTCGCCATGGGTGTGCCGAACTTCGACCCGGCCGCCTTGCCCTTCGACGCGAGCGGCGAGGCGAGCGTCTACCCGCTCGCGCTTGGCGAGACGATCGTGGACATCGGCGCAGTGTCCATCGGCAACCCGCATGCGGTGATCCGCGTGCCCTCGGTCGCCGACGCCCCGGTCGACCGGCTCGGCCCGGCCATCGAGCACCACCCGCGATTCCCGCGCCGCACGAACGTCGGCTTCATGGAGGTGGTCGCGCGCGACCACGTCCGCCTTCGCGTGCATGAGCGCGGCGCGGGCGAGACGCGCGCCTGCGGCACGGGCGCCTGTGGCGCGGTGGCGATAGGACGCCGGCACGGCCTGCTCGACGAGTCGGTTCAAGTGGACCTCCCAGGCGGGCGGCTCACGGTACAGTGGAAGGGTCCGGGCGAGGCCATCTGGCTCACGGGCCCGGCCGAAACGGCCTTTGAAGGAACGGTGAACCTATGACGAAGCCCGCAACCCAGGGCGCCGGCATCGCGGCACTCGACGACGCCACGGTGGCCGAGTACCTCGAGGCCGTGCCAGACTTCTTCGAGAAGCACCCAGCACTCGTGCAGCGCCTGCGCCTCGCCGACACGCGCGGCGGCGGCACGGTGTCCCTGATCGAGCGGCAGGTGGAGTTGCTGCGCGAGCGCAACCGCAAGCTCGAGCAGCGCCTCGTCGAGTTCGTGGAGAACGGCCGCGCCAACGACGAGCTGGCCGAGAAGATCCACCGCCTGTGCGTCCGGCTCGTGCATGCGCGAAGCGTCCTGAAGGTGGTGGACGCGCTCGAGTCTTCGCTGCGCGAGGACTTCGACGTGCAGCGCTCGGTGCTGGTGCTGTTCAGCAAGGACGAGTCGCTGGCAGCCGCGGACTCCGCCTTCATGAGGATGGCCGAGCGCGACTCGGCGCCGGTGCGCGGGTTCGAGGCGCTGTTCACTTCCGGCAAGCCGCGCTGCGGCCAGGTACGCGACTCGCAGCGCGAGTGGCTGTTCGGCGACGGCGCCGTCGCCGTGGCGTCGGTGGCGCTCGTGCCCATCGGCCCCGGGGGCAGCCTCGGCCTGATGGCCCTCGGCGCGAACGACGTGCACCGCTTCAACCCGACCATGAGCACGGATTTCCTCGCCCGGATCGGCGAGCTGGTCGCCGCGGCGCTCTCGGCGGGGTGATGGACGCCGCGGCGGCGGCCTGGGTCGAGCGCTTCCTCGCCCACCTGCGCGCCGAGCGCCGGCTGTCGCCGCACACCGAGTCGAACTACCGCCGCGACCTCGCCGCGCTCTCCGCGTGGTGCGACACCGCCGGCCTGCCGGCCTGGCCGCGCCTCGACAGCCAGCACGTGCGCCGCTTCGCGGCGAGCCAGCACCGCGGCGGGCTCTCGCCGAAGAGCATCCAGCGCCAGCTCTCGGCGCTGCGCGGCTTCTTCGCCTTCCTCATCCGCGAAGGCGTGCTGGGCGCGAACCCCGCCGCCGAGATCCGCGCGCCCAAGGCCGCCAAGCGCCTGCCCGAGACGATCGACGCCGACCAGATGGCGCGCCTGCTGGCGCCGCCCGCCGACGAGCCGCTGGCGCGCCGCGACCACGCCATGATGGAGCTCTTCTACAGCTCCGGCCTGCGTCTCGCCGAGCTGGTCGGGCTGGACCTGATGGACCTCGACCTCGAGGACCGCACGGTGCGAGTGCTCGGCAAGGGCGCGAAGACCCGCATCGTGCCCGTCGGACGCCACGCCATCGCGGCGCTGCGGGCCTGGCTCGGCGACCGTGCGGGACTAGCGAAGCCGGGCGAAACCGCCGTGTTCGTGGGCGCGACCGGCCGGCGCCTCGGGGCGCGGGCCATTCAGCTGCGCCTTGCCGAGGCGGCGCGCCGACAGGGGCTGAACCTCCGCGTGCACCCGCACCTGTTCCGCCATTCGTTCGCGACCCACCTGCTGGAGTCCTCCGGCGACCTGCGCGGGGTACAGGAACTCCTGGGCCACGCGGACATCAGTACCACCCAGGTGTACACGCACCTTGATTTCCAGCACCTGGCCCGCATCTACGACCAGGCGCATCCCCGCGCCCGCCGGCGCAAGCAGGACTGACATGGCCGACGCGAAGTTCGACCCGCATTCCACCACCATCCTCTCGGTCCGCCGCGGCGGCACCGTCGCCATGGGAGGCGACGGCCAGGTCTCGCTCGGCCAGACCATCATGAAGGGCAACGCCCGCAAGGTGCGCCGGCTCTACAACGGACGCGTACTGGCCGGCTTCGCCGGCGGCACAGCCGACGCCTTCACTCTGTTCGAGCGCTTCGAGGGCAAGCTCGAGAAGTACGGCAACCTGAGCCGCGCCGCCGTGGAGCTGGCGAAGGACTGGCGCACCGACCGCGCGCTGCGCCGTCTCGAGGCTTTGCTGTGCGTCGCGGATGCGCAGGCTTCGCTCATCATCTCGGGCAACGGCGACGTGATCGAGCCAGAGCACGACATCATGGCGATCGGCTCGGGCGGGCCGTTCGCGCAGGCCGCGGCCCGCGCGCTGCTGCAGAACACCCAACTTTCCGCGCGCGAGATCGTCGAGAAGGCGATGGCCATCGCCGCCGATACCTGCGTGTACACCAACCACAACATCATCGTGGACGAGCTGCCGACGGCCTGAACGGCCGCGCGCCCGTTCCTGGATTCCCGCATGTCCACCATGACTCCCCGCGAGATCGTCGAGGAACTCGACAAGCACATCGTCGGCCAGGCGGCCGCCAAGCGCGCCGTGGCCGTGGCGCTCAGGAACCGCTGGCGCCGCATGCAGGTCGCCGAGCCGCTCCGGCAGGAGATCACGCCCAAGAACATCCTCATGATCGGCCCGACCGGCGTCGGCAAGACCGAGATCGCGCGCCGGCTCGCGCGTCTGGCGCGCGCGCCGTTCATCAAGGTCGAGGCGACCAAGTTCACCGAGGTCGGCTACGTCGGCCGCGAGGTGGACTCGATCGTCAAGGACCTCGTGGACGTGGCGGTGAAGCTCACCCGCGAGGAGGAGATGGCGAAGGTCCGCCACCGGGCCGAGGACGCCGCCGAGGAGCGCGTCCTCGACGCGCTCCTGCCGCGGCCGCAGTCGCTCGGCTTCCAGCCGTCCGAGCCGCCGCGGGACGCGGAGACCCGGCAGAAATTCCGCAAGATGCTGCGCGAGGGCGCGCTCGACGACCGCGACATCGAGGTCGAGGTCCGCGCGCTGCCTGCATCCATGGAGATCATGGGCCCGCCGGGAATGGAGGAGATGACGCAGCAGCTGCAGCAGATGTTCCAGAACCTCGGCGGGGGCCGCACGCGCCCGCGCAAGATGAAGATCCGCGAGGCGCGCAAGGCGCTCGCCGACGAGGAAGCCGCGCGGATGGTCAACGAGGAGGAGCTGCGCGCGCGGGCGGTGGCGAACGCCGAGCAGAACGGGATCGTCTTCCTCGACGAGATGGACAAGATCTGCCGCCGCGGCGAGACGGTCGGCGCGGACGTCTCGCGCGAGGGCGTGCAGCGCGACCTGCTGCCCCTGGTCGAGGGCTGCACCGTCAACACCAAGTACGGCATGGTGAAGACGGACCACATCCTCTTCATCGCTTCGGGAGCCTTCCACATGTCGAAGCCCTCCGACCTCATCCCGGAACTGCAGGGACGCTTCCCCATCCGCGTAGAACTGGATTCGCTCGGCGTGGAGGACTTCGAGCGCATCCTGGCCGAGCCTGACGCCTCGCTGAACGCGCAGTACGCCGCGCTGCTCGCGACCGAGGGCGTCGAAGTGAAGTACACACAGGCCGGCATCCGCCGTCTCGCCGAGATCGCGTTCACCGTCAACGAGCGCACCGAGAACATCGGCGCGCGGCGCCTGCACACCGTGATGGAGCGGTTGCTCGAGCCGGTGTCCTTCGAGGCCGCCGACAAGGGCGGTACCATGATCACCGTCGACGAGTCCTTCGTCGACCGGAACCTCGGCGCGCTGGTGAAGGACGAGGACTTGTCCCGCTACATCCTCTGAGGGGACATTCCTATTCCTGATTACCCACGAGGCTCAGCCAGGGTTGCGAGTCGA
>JBBINN010000023.1:0-4797 GCA_037443885.1 Gammaproteobacteria bacterium
AAGTGTCCTCGAAGTAGTTCGCGCCCGCGACGAAGTTGAACGGCCCGTCGAAGTCCGAGGCGAAGCGCAGCTCCTGCTGGAACGTGAAGCGCTCGGTGTTGCGGGTCGAGTCGAACAGCGTCTGGAAGGCCTCGCCGGTGTAGGTGCTCGGCAGCCGCTGCTGCTCCTCGCGGTAGCCGGTGATGGACTTGATCTTGCCGGCGGCGAGGTTGAGGTCCTGCGTGAGATACACGCCCAGCGTGTCCACGCGGTGGCCCTTGTCCATCTGGATGTCGTCGTTGCCCGAGATCAGCGTGCTGAACACGTTGCCCTGGCCCGCGAGCTGGATGCCGGGGAAGCCGAGCGCGGTAAGCAGGTCGGTCGCCGTGCTCTCGTTCACGCCCGGCGGCGAGTCGGAGCGGTCCTGCACGCCCTCGAGGATCAGGTAGGCGCTGTAGGTGTCGTTCGGCTCCCAGAGCAGCTTGGCCTTGGCCGCCAGCACGTCCTTGCCGCCGAGACGCCCGCCCGCGCCGGTGGCGGTGGTGTCGACCTCGGGCGGGGGCAGCGTGCCTGCGGGAATGCCGAAGGCGCCCCACAGCGGCACGTTGCCGGGGAACGTCGCCGTCGCCTTGTTCGCGGTGTAGTAGCCGTCCGTCTTGTCGTAGATGCCCGCGAAGCGGAACGCCAGGGTGTCGCTGATCGGCAGGTTCGCGGCGGCCTTGAGAGACATGATGCCGGCGCCATTCTCATGCGTGCCGTAGGAGAGCTCGGTCTCGCCGCTGAACTCGCCGAGCACCGGCTTCTTCGAGGTGATCGAGATCACGCCGCCGGTCGTGTTCTTGCCGAACAGCGTTCCCTGCGGGCCGCGGTACACCTCGACCTGCTGCACGTCGAACAGCGTCAGGAACTGCGAGGTCACGTGGCTCAGCACGAACTCGTCCATCAGGAAGCTGACCGGCGCATCCTGCGTGACGAGGATGATGTTCGTGCCGGTGCCGCGCATGCCGCCGCCGGTGGCGTTGAATCCGGCCGGGGCGGACAGCACGAGTCCGGGGGCCACGCGATCGAGCGCGCGGACATCGTTGACCTTGGTGAGCGAAAGGGCGTCTGCGGTCACGGCCGAGACCGTCACCGGCACGTCCTGCAGGGCCTCGGCGCGCTTGGTGCCCGTGACGACGACCTCTTCCAGCTGGCCGATCGCCACGCGCGTCTGCTGCGTTTCTTCCTGGGCCAGCGCCGGCGATGCGAGCGCCGTGCCGGCGGCACAGGCCGCGAGCACGCGCGCGATGTCACGGGCAAGGCGATTCGACTCCCTCTTCATGCGGACTCCCCCTCAGGTGGCTGCGGTGACCCAACCGCCGGACTCGGCGGCTTATTGGTTGCGCTCGACTATAGGACAGGATTCAGTGTAAAACAATCATGACTGTTTTTTTCAGACCGACCTGACCGGATTAATGCTTTCTTGCGGCGCACAATTCCGCGGCCGCGCGACCGGCAGCGGAACCGGGGGACCACCGACATGACGAGAGATCCGGCCCACGCGATGTTCCTGACGCTCGCCCTCCTGGCGGCGGCTCCACCGGCCGGTGCGGCCGCGGCGGGAACGCCGCCCGATGGCCTGTATCGCCAGCATTGCGCCGAGTGCCACGAAGGCGGCGTGCCGCGCGCGCCGCATTCGGTCAAGTTCCAGATCCTCGGCCCCACCGCGATCTACGAGGCCCTGACGCGCGGCGTCATGCAGGAACAGGGTGCCGCGCTGTCCGACGCCGAGAGGCGCCAGCTCGCCGAGTACCTCGGTGGCGCCGCGCTGCCCGCCGAGACCGTCGTGCCGCCAGCGGCCTACTGCAAGGGACCCGCCGCGAGATTCGACCGTCGCCGCCCTCCCGAAGTCGCCGGCTGGGGCATCACGCTCGGCAACGAGCGTTACGTGGCGCCCGCGATCGCGCGGCTCGCGGCCGCCGACGTGCCGAAGCTCGAACTCAAGTGGGCCTTCGCCTTCCCCGGCGCCACCCGCGCCCGCTCGCAGCCGACCTACGCGGGCGGCGCCGCCTTCGTCGGCAGCCAGGACGGCACGGTGTACGCGCTCGACCTCGCCAGCGGCTGCGTCCGCTGGTCGTTCCGCGCGGCAGCCGAGGTGCGCAACGCGCCCTCGATCGAGCCCTGGAAGAAGGGCGACCGTCGCGCCAATCCGCGGGCCTTCTTCGGCGACCTGCAGGGCAACGTCTACGCAGTCGAGGCGTTCACCGGCAAGCTGCTGTGGAAGGTCCGCGCCAACGAGCACCCGCGCACGACGATCACCGGCAGCCCGCGTGTGTTCGAGAACCGGGTGTTCGTGCCGCTCTCCTCCACCGAGTGGGCCTCGGCCGCCGACCCGACCTACGAGTGCTGCACCTTCCGGGGCGGCGTGGTGGCCCTCGACTCGCAGGACGGCTCCGTCGTGTGGCGCAGCTTCACCATCGCCGAGGAGCCGCGCTTCACCGGCCAGCTCAACTCGGTCGGCGCGCGCCGCTTCCACCCCGCAGGCGCGCCCGTCTGGAACAGCCCCACCATCGACGCGAAGCGCCGCCGGGTCTATGTCGGCACCGGCGAGGGCTACACCTCGCCGGCCGCCGACACGAGCGACGCCGTGATCGCCTTCGACCTCGACACCGGCCGCAAGCTCTGGCACTACCAGTCCATTCCGCACGATGCCTGGAACATGGCCTGCTTCATCGGCGGCGGCCCGAACTGTCCCGAGGAGAACGGACCCGACCTCGACATCGGCGCGCCACCGATCCTCGCCAGGCTGCCGGACGGCCGCGACGCGCTGCTCGTGGGCCAGAAATCCGCGCACGTCTTCGCCCTCGACCCGGACGACGGCCGGCTGCTGTGGCGCGTGAAGTACGGCCGCGGCGGCTTCGCGGGCGGCGTGCACTGGGGTATGGCCTTCGACGGCCGCACGCTGTTCGCGCCAAACGCAGACACGATCTTCCTGGGCACCGAGGAAGGCGAGGCCAAGCCAGGCCTGTTCGCGCTCGACCCCGCCACTGGCGCGATCCGCTGGTTCACGCCGAACCCGAACGTCTGCCCTGCGGAGCGCAAGCCCGCCTGCGACCCGGGCCTGTCGCCGCCGCCGACCGCCATCGACGGCGTGGTCCTGCAGGGTGGCTTCGACGGCTGGCTCCGGGCCTACGATTCCACGACCGGCCGCGTCGTCTGGCAGTACGACACCGTGCGCGACTTCGATACGGTGAACGGAATACCGGGATTCGGCGGCTCGCTCGAGTCCGCCGGTCCGCTGGTGGTGGACGGTCACGTGCTAGTGAATTCCGGCTACCTGTTCGGCGGGCGCATGCCGGGCAACGTGCTGCTGGTGTTCAGCGTCGGCGGGAAGTGACGGCCGGTCGCGGGGAGTTGAAGCGATGAAGAAGCTCGCTGACTACGACCTGATGTCGCCCGAGGTGCAGGCCTGTCCCTGGGAATTCTACGCCCGCCTGCAGCAGGAGGCGCCGCTCTACCGGATGCCGGGCCAGGGCTTCTGGCTGGTCACCTCCTTCGAGCTGGCGCGCGAAGTCATCCGCCAGCCGGACCTGTTTGCGAGCGGCGTGAGCCCGATGGCGCTGAGGCCCGGCGGCATCCCGCAGGCCATCATCGACGTCTACGTGCAGGAAGGCTGGCTTCCGCGCGCCTCGTGCTCGACCTCCGATCCGCCCGTGCACACGCAGGTGCGGAGCTTCCTCGAGCCGCTGTTCACCGTCGCCCGCGTGCGCGAGATCCAGCCGCTGATCGAGCGCACCGTGAGGGAGCTGCTCGACGCCTGGCCGGCTTCCGGCGAGGTCGAGTTCGTGCACGACTTCGCGCACCCGCTGCCGATGGTGGTCATCGCCGAGCTGATCGGCGTGGCCCACGACGACCTCGCGCGCTTCAAGGCCTGGTCGGACGCCATCGTCGAACCCTTCAGCATGATGGTCTCTCCCGAGCGCGAGGTGGAGTGCGCCCGGCTGGTGGTCGAAATACAGCACTTCTTCAGGTGCGAGCTCGAGGATCGCGAAAGCAACCCGCGCGACGACCTGCTCACCGCCGTCGCCCGTGCCGCGTCGCCGGACCAGCAGGGCTTCGACCTCGAGCAGCAGCTCACGATCCTCGCCATCGACCTGCTCGCCTCGGGCAACGAGACGACGACCGCCGGCATCGCCTCGGGCGTGAAGCTCCTCGCCGAGCAGCCGGACGTGGCCGCGATGCTGCGCGCCGAGCCGCGCCGGCTCGAGAACTTCGTCGAGGAGGTGCTCAGGCTCGAGTCGCCCGCGCAGGGCATGTTCCGCCGCGTCACGCGCGACACCGTGCTCGGCGGCCAGCCGCTGAAGGAGGGCGAGCTCCTGAGCCTGCGCTTCGGCGCCGCCAACCGCGACCCCGGGCAGTTCCCCGAGCCGGAGAAGATCGACCTGCACCGCCAGCCCGCGGGCAAGCACCTCGCCTTCGGCATCGGCCGGCACCACTGCATCGGCGCGCAGCTCGCAAGGCAGGAGATGCTCTCCGCCTTCGAGGCGCTGCTCGCCCGTTACTCGCGCTTCGAACTCACGCTGGGCAAGCCAGCGCCCGAGTACGCGCCGAGCTTCTTCGGCCGCAACCTGCTGCAACTGCACCTGACCTGCCGAGGGTGATCGGGCGTCGGGCCGGTCGTACGCCCAGGACGCGAGGACAGAAGCCTCCGGCGTAGCCGTAGCGGCGCAGGATCAAGCACTGAATCCTCGCCGAGGCCAGCGCGAGCTTCGCGCCCTCGGCGCGGGCAGGTACGGCGACGCTGACAGGCGGCTGGCCCACCTTCCTCTCCGGGACCGG
>JBBINN010000023.1:4828-20549 GCA_037443885.1 Gammaproteobacteria bacterium
AATGTGGGCCAGCCGCCCTGCGCGTCGCCAGGCCGCGGCGCAGCGAGCGAGCGCCACGAGGCCGCGGGCCGGGCCCTCCGCGACTCCGGTCCCGGAGCAGGAGGGCCCGGCCCGCGCCGAGGGCGCGAAGCTCGCCGGGGTCCTGCGCCTGTGTCGGCACGTCGAGTGGAGATAGCGCGCGCTGGGCCGATCGCCCGTTACTTCGGCAGCGCGTAGGCGATCACCTCGTCGCCCGCCGGCGAGCCGAACCACATGTGGTGACCGCTGATCATGACCACGAACTGCCGGCCGCCGGCCTCGTAGGTCATGGGCGTCGCCTGCCCGCCTGCGGGCAGGTCGTCGCGCCAGAGCATCTCGCCGGTCTCGAGGTCGAAGGCGCGGATCACGTTGTCCATGGTGGCGGCGATGAAGACGAGCCCGCCGGCCGTCACCACCGGGCCGCCGAGGTTCGGCGTGCCGAGGTTCCACTCGAACTTGAAGGGTAGCTGCTTCTCGATGGAGCCGAGCGGCACGCGCCAGCGCACGTCGCCGCTCGCCATGTCCACCGCGACGAGCTCGCCCCAGGGCGGCTTCACGCAGGGCGCGCCCCAGGGCGACAGCAGCCAGAAGCGGTGGACGCCATAGGGCGTGCCCTCCTGCGCGGCGACGTCGCGGCCGCCCTCCAGCGTGATGCCGGTGACGCCGGGGATCTCCTCGCGGGGAATCAGCTGCACCACCTGCGGCACGCGGTTCGTGTTGACCACCATCCACTGGCGCCCCGGGTGGTAGGCCGGCCCGCCCCAGTTCATGCCGCCGGCGTTGCCGGGCGAGAGGATCGTCCCCGCCCCCGTGGACGGCGGCGTGAAGATGCCCTCCGAGCGCAGCCCCTCGATCAGCTTGCGGCACTTCCAGCGGTCCCAGGGCGTGAAGCCCCAGGCGTCGTCGGGCGTGACCTTCGTCGGCACCAGTGGCTCGGGCTTGACCGGCCAGGGCTGGGTCGGCGACAGCCACTCGCCCGGCAGGGCGCCCTGCGGCGCAGGTTTGTCCACCACACCGAAGACGGGCTTTCCCGTCTCGCGCTCGAGGACGAACGAGAAGCCCTGCTTGGTGTTCTGCACTACGGCCGGGATCACCTTGCCGCTTCGGCGGATGTCCACGAGCATCGGCGGCGAGGAAGCGTCGTAGTCCCAGATGTCGTGCCGTATCAGCTGGAAATGCCAGCGCCTTTCGCCCGTCTGCGCATCCAGCGCGACCAGCGAGCTCGAGTAGAGGTTGTCGCCCTTGCGCCCGCCGCCCCAGAAGTCGGGCGAGGCCGAACCGATCGGCGCGAAGATCAGGTTGCGCTCGGGGTCCGCGACCATGGTGGACCACACGTTCGCGGCGCCGGTGCGCTCGGCGCTGCCCTCGAGCCAGGTCGCGTAACCCGGATCAGCCGGATCGCGCGGGATGGTGTCGAAGCGCCACTTCGGCGCACCGGTCCTCGCGTCGAACGCGTAGATGCTGCCGGTCGGCGCGTCGGTGCGCAGGTTGTCCATGATGAAGGACCCGGTCGCGATGACGCCGTTCACGACGACCGGAGCCGAGGCGATCTTCACCTCGCCCTTCCAGCGCGAGGGGCGGTCCCAGGTCACCTGCACGCTGCCGCCCTCGCCGAAATCCGCGCAGGGGCGCCCCGTGCGCGCGTCCACGGCGTAGATGCGCCCGTCGTTCGCGCCCATGATGATGCGGCTCGCGCAGGCTGCGCCCGCGGGCGCCTCCGGATCCTCCCAGGACGTGACGCCGCGGCAGTTGTACTGGAACGGCAGCGGGTGATCGAGCGGGATCTTCGGATCGAACACCCAGCGCTCGCGGCCCGTGGCAGGGTCGAGCGCCACGATGCGGTTGAACGGCGTGCAGAACACCAGCGAGCCCGCGGCGATGATCGCCGTGGTCTGGGTGGAGCTGTTCGCGATGAGGTCAGGGCCGCGGCGCTGCAGCTCGCCCGTGGAGTAGCGCCAGGCGACTGCCAGGTTCTCGACGTTGCCGCGGTTGATCTGGTCGAGCGACGAATAGCGGGTGCCGGCCTGGTCGCCGCCGTAGTGCGTCCACGACGCGTGCGGCCCCGGGCTCGTGCCACCACCCGCCGCGGCGGCCGCGGCCAGGGCGAGGCCTGCCGCGGCGGGAATTGCGAGGAGCTGCGAGCGCCGGTTCACGGCGCCGGCACCGGATTCATGAACTCGATGTGCGGATCGCCGTCGAGGCAGGCCCAGCCGTGCGGCGCCATCTCGAGGTGGAAAGGCGCGTTCGCGTAGCGCTTGTAGGCCGCCTCGTCCACGAAGCCCTGCAGCAGCACGAATTCCAGCGGATCCGCGGTGGCGAGGAACTCGTAGAACACCACGCCGGTCAGCTCGCGGCGCGTGTCCTGGCGAAGCTTGTGGATGAGGCCGATGAACTCCCCGCGCTTGTCGGGCTTGATGCGCACCCGCAGATAGCAGGCATGGCCGGCGTCCTGCATCCTGCCTCCTCAGCCGGCCGCGGCCGCGACGCGGCCCGCGCCGCTGCCCGAGGCGAGCGTGGAGCGGATCGCCCGCTCGATCTGCTCGAGGCTCGGCACGTAGGCCTGCTCCAGATCCGGCGTCGCGGGCACGGGCGTGTGCGGCGCGGTCACCTTGACGGGTGCCGCCTTGAGGGCAGAAAGCGCCTCGCAGGCGGCGAGGCTCGTGATCTCGGAGGCAACGCTGCAGATCGGGTTGCACTCGTCCACGACGACGAGGCGGCCCGTCTTGCGCACGCTCGCGAGGATCGTCGCCGTGTCGAGCGGCGAAATCGTGCGCGGGTCGATCACCTCGACGGACACGCCTTCCTTGGCGAGCCTGTCGGCCACCTTGTTGGCGAAAGTCACCATCCGCGAGATGCCGACCACCGTGACGTCGGAGCCCTTGCGGGTGATCGCCGCCTGGCCGAACGGAATGGTGTAGGACTCGTCCGGCACCTCGCAGGCGTCGAGGTACATGGCCTTGTGCTCGCAGAAGATCACCGGGTCGTCGTCGCGGATGGCCGTGGTGAGCAGCCCCTTGGCATCGTAGGCATTCGACGGCAGCACCACCTTGATGCCCGGAACCGAGGCCAGCATGTTGTAGAGCGCCTGCGAGTGCTGCGGCCCGGTGCCCATGCCGGCGCCGATCATGGTGCGGATGACGACCGGCACCTTCGCCTTGCCGCCGAACATGTACCGGAACTTGGCGATCTGGTTCAGGATCTGGTCGAAGCACACCCCGATGAAGTCGATGAACATCAGCTCGGCCACGGGACGCAGGCCCGTGAGCGCCGCGCCGCCGGCCATGCCGATGATCGCCGACTCGGTGATGGGCGTGTCGATCACGCGCCGGCGGCCGAACTCGGCCGCGAGGCCCGCGGTCACGCCGAAGGTTCCGCCGGCGGCCTCCTCGACCCCGCTGGTGCCCCCGAGGCCGCCGACGACGTCCTCGCCGATCACCACGACCGTCGGGTCGCGGCGCATCTCGAGCTTGAGGGTCTCGTTGATCGCGTCACGGATGTTCTTCTGTGCCATGTCAGTAGCTCGCGTAAACGTCGGTGTAGAGGGCCTCGCGTGGCGGCTTCGGCGCCGCCTTGGCGACGTCCACCGCCTCGTCGATGATCTCGCGCAGTTCCTCGTCGATCTCGCGGAGTTCCTCCGCATCGATGCCGAACTCCGCCGTGGCGCGCGACTCGAACTTCACCAGCGGGTCGCTCGTGGCGCGCAGCTCGTCCACCTCGCCCTTCTTGCGGTACAGCTCCATGTCGCCCTCGTAGTGGCCGTACCAGCGCTTGGCGACGGCCTCGATGGAGCTCGGCCCCTCGCCGTTGCGGGCCCGCTCGACGGCCGCGCCCATGGCGTCGTAGACGGCAAAGAAGTCCGTGCCGTCTACCTTCACGGAGGGCATGCCGAAGCCGCCGGCCCGGCGCGCGATGTCGCCACCGCCCAGGTGCCAGGCGGCGCCCGAGAACTCGGCATAGCCGTTGTTCTCGTACATGAAGATCATCGGCAGCCTGTGCACCGAGGCCATGTTCATGGACTCGAACACCGTGCCCTGGTTGGACGCGCCGTCGCCGATGAAGGCGAGCGCCACGCTGCGGTTGCCCAGCACCTGCGCAGTCAGCGCCGCGCCGATGGCGATCGGCGGCGCGCCCCCGACGATGGCGTTCGCGCCGAGCATGCCCTTGTTGAGGTCCGCCATGTGCATGGAGCCGCCCTTGCCGTTGCACAGGCCGCCCTGCTTGCAGTAGATCTCGAGCAGCAGGCCCTCGAGGTCGCAGCCCTTGGCGATGCAGTGGCCGTGGCCGCGGTGCGTGCTGCCGATGTAGTCGGTGTCCTTCAGGTGCATGCAGGCGCCCACGGCGATGGCCTCCTCGCCGCAGTACAGGTGCACGAAGCCGGGCACCGTGCCGGCCTGCACCTCGCGGCGCATGCGCTCCTCGAACTCGCGGATCGCCCGCATCCGCCGGTAGGCGTCGAGCAGCATGATCGGGTCGTAGCTCACTTCCTTCCTCCTCTGCCGGCCTGCGCCGCGGCGCAGCGGTCAATGATTCGTTTCAGCGCGGGCCCATCAGCTCGAGCGGGGTGCGATAGAGCGGCTCGGGCCCGTCGCGCGTGATGATGAACACGTTCTCCATGTGGCAGGGCCCGAGCTTCGCGCCGAAGAACAGGCAGTCCACCGAGACGACCATGTTCTCCTCGAGCGTGAAGCCGCGCGCGCCGGCGGTTCCCATGGACGGCCCCGGCACCGGCGACTCCACCGGCATCATGCCGACGCCGTGCGCGAACAGCACCAGCTTGTCCGGGGCCGGCACGCCCCTCGAACGCAGGTAGTCGTGGCCCATCTGCGTCAGGGCGCCGGTGTGGAAGCCGGGCCGGACGTGCTCGAGGATCTGCAGGTAGCCGTCGCGCACGATGTCGTGCAGCGCCTGGTACTCCGGCGTCGGCTTGCCGATGACAGCGGTTCGGTTGATGTCGATCCAGAAACCCTCGGTCTTGCCGAGCGTCTCGAGGATCACGATCTGGCCCTTCTCGAGGGGCCGGTCGTGGCGGGTGCGGAACAGTTCGGGAATGAACTCGCCGTCGAAGGAGCCGCCGAAGAGCATGGTGCCCTCGTCCACGGGCGTGATGCCCTGCGAGGCCATGAAGCTGGCGACCGAGAGCTGCAGGTCGGTCCAGTTCGTCCCTGGCCGCAGCTGCGAGGCCGCGAACTGGATCGCCGCGTCGGCCTTCGGGCCGGTGCGGCGCACCGCCTCGAGCTCGATCGGCGTCTTGACGCTGCGCGCCCGCACCATCGCGTCCACGGCGTCGAGCGGCGCGTACGACGCGAAACGCGGGTCGCGGCGCACCCAGGACCAGACCCGCAGGTCGTCGAAAGCGACCTTCCTGCCGGCGAGGCCGTGGTCGGCGAGCGCGTCGCTGATCGCCTCGACCACGTTGTCGCGCCGCTGGCCGCGCACGCGGCTCGCGAAGATCTCGCCCGCGGCAGCGCCGATCGAGCTCGGCTTCGCGTCGGGGTCGGGCCTGCGCGCCATTTCGCAGAAGGTCAGCAGCTCGGTGAGACGCAGCTCCCCGGCGCGGTCCGGCTGGCCCGAGTTGGCGGACACCGCCAGCAGCGCCAGGTTCGCCTCCGGCAGCACGAGCACGACCGGGATCGACGGGTCCCGCGCCACGATGGCGGCGCAGATCGGCTCCTGCAGGGTCCAGTACTCCATGATGGAGCTGTACCCGGTCGTGTATACGACGTCGTGCGTGTTGGTCAGCACGGCGGCGTCGAAGCCCTCGCGCTCGAGCTCGGCGCGAACGCGCGCGATGCGCGGATCGGTCATGCGGTGGCCCCCTCTGGCCGCGCCCGGCCGGGGCGCAGCCCGACTATAGGACAGGCTCGCCAACAAAAACAATCATGACTGTTTTTTTATTGCACCGCACAACGGCGCAACCTCGGCCCATGCGCGGGCGACGATGTGGAAGAGCTGGCGTGCGGCGACGAGCCTCTCTCGGCCCGCCAGCGGGCGCTCGCCGCAGGCTTCCAGGAGCATTCGCGAGCCGTCGGCATCGAGCTCGTGGTACGCCGCGAAACCCGCCAGATCCATGATCGGGTCGCCGAGACCCGCGTACTCCCAGTCCACGACCTTCAGTGCTTCGTCGCGGTCGAGGATGTTCGCGTGGTGGAGGTCGTGGTGACACAGCACGAGCCGGGTCGGCTCCCCGATCAGTGCCACGCAGTCGCGGGCTTCCTGCAGGAGCGACGCCGGCAGGGTAGCGGCCGGCAGCGCCGCGGCGTAGCGCAGCAGCGATTCGTGGAAATCCACGCGCCGCAGGCCGGCCGGCGGCGGCAGCGCGTGCAGCGATCTCAGCCAGAGCGCGAGACGCTGGATCGCCGCGGGCCGCGCGGCTTCCTCGCGCGACCAGACCCGCCCCGGCGCCCACTCATCCACCTTCACGTTGCTGGCAGGATCGTTCCACAACACGCGCGGCGCGAGGCCTGCGGCCGCCGCTGCGCGTTGCGCAATGAGCTCGGCTTCGCGGCAGACGCCGAGCACCGCGTCCCCCTCCCCCGCAATGCGCACCACGACCGCCTGCGGCGGATGGCCCACGCGATAGAGATGATTTCTCGAGCCGCCGGCCAATGGCGCGACCTCCCGGCTGTCGAGCCCGAAACGCCGCGCTGCCGCTTCGAGCGCCGCGACGTGCTGCGGCGGCAAAGTCACGCGGGGTCGCCGGCCTGCGCAGGGCCCAGCAGGGCCCGCCGCCAGGATACGAAGCCGGCGCCGGCCATCACGGCGAAGCCGGCGTAGAGCATTGCCGTGAACACGAGGCCCTGCGACAGGAACAGGAGCGCGAGGCCGAGGTCGATGACGATCCACCAGAGCCAGTGCTCGCTGATGCGCTGCGCCATCATCCAGGTCGCGGCCACGCTCGCGAAAGTGCCGAGCGCGTCGGCCCACGGCGCGGCGGCGTCGGTAAAGCGTGCCAAGAGCGGCGCGGCTACGACGGTCGCCGCGAGTACCGCGATGGCCGCCTGGGCGTGGCGCCGCGCCGGCCAGCGGCGCGGTTCGACCACGTCACCGCCGGCGGCCGCGCTCCATTGACGCCAGCCGTAGACCGACAGCGCGACGTAGGCGACCTGCAGCGCGGACTGCAGGTAGAGCGCCGCCTGCAGGAACACGACGGCGTACAGCGCCGTGCTCAGGCGGCCGGCGATCCAGCAGGCGCGGCGGCGCCGGATCGCGAGCACGATGTAGGCGATGCCGAGCGCGACGGCGGCGAGTTCCGTGACCGACGTTGCCGCCAGCTGCGCCTGCAGCCGGTCGAGCACGGCTCAGCCCCCCCCGCCGCCGAGCACCTTCATCACGAACACCGCGCGATGCGGGCCTTCGAAGCTGCGCGCCATCTCCTCCGTGAGCGCCTGCATCACGACGGCGTACTCGCCGCTCACCTGCGTGCTCATCGAGTTGGTCACGACGCGCAGGCCCTGCCGGGCGTTGAGCCGATCGATGAAGTCCTGGATCGGCGGGATGAACTCGCCGGTCAGCGGGTAGAGGCTCATCTCGACGGCGACGTGCATCGCGGGACTCCTCAGAAGCGGAAAGACGCGGTGACGCCCGCCTGCCGCGGGTCGCCGAGCCGGAGGTAGAGCTTCGCCGGGAAGTCCGGCGGCTCGTTGCCGAAATAGAAGCCGCGCACGGCATGGCGCTCGTCCAGCGCGTTGCGCATCCAGGCGTGCACGGACCAGCCCGGCGTCTCGTAACCCGCCCGCAGGTTGACCAGCGTGTAGCTGCCCGAGCGCTCGTCGTGGCTGCTGTCGAAGTAGAAGCGATCCTGCGCGCCGACGTCGGCGCGCGCCATCCAGCCCAGCGGGTGGCGCCAGGTCGTGGCCAGCGAGTAGCGCCATGATGGCGCATGGGCCCATTCGCGCCCGTCGAGGTCCCGGTCCCCGTACCGGTAGCCGAGATACTCGGACTCCATCAGCGAGAGCGTCGCGGCGACGAGCAGTCTCGAGTGCGCCTGCCACTGCAGGCTGCCCTCGAGACCCGTCGCACGGCCGCGCGCCGCATTGTCGGTGTAGTACACGAAGGTGAGCGGATCCTGCGGGTCGAGCTGGAACGAGGTCGAGACCTGCTGGTCCTCGCGGCGCAGGTGGAACACCGCGAGGTCCGCGGCGAGGCCGATCGTATCCCAGCGGCTCTTCATGCCCGCCTCGAAGCTCACGGCGTACTCGGGGTCGAACTGCAGGCGATCCTCCGGGATCACCGCACCGATGTTGAATCCGCCGGCCTTGAACCCGCGCGACACCGATACCCAGCCCTGCAGTCCCTCGCCGAAAGCGCGCGCGAGCGAAAGCTGCCCGCCCCACATGCGGTCGCGTGGATCGAACGCGGCGCCGTCGGTGTCCGAGTAGCGTGCGTCGCGCTGCTCGAGGCGCAGGCCGGCGGTGAGGGTCGTCAGTGCCGACAGTGACCAGTCGGCCTGGCCGTAGACCGCCGCGCTGGTGGCCCGGTAGCGGCTGTCGAGGCTGCGCTCGAAGACGTCGCCGAGGTAGTTGCCGTCGTCGTCCTGGGCGTTGTCCTCTTCCAGCCGCAGCGCGTAGGCACCCGCGATCCAGCCGACCGCGCCCGCCGCCGACTCGAGGCGCAGGTCCTGGCTCCACGTGGTGCGACTGCGCAGCGTGCGGGAGAAGAAATCGTAGGGCCCGGCATCGCCCCAGTCGCGGTCGTTGCCCCAGTCGCCGTCGAAGCTCGACTCCAGCGTCGTATCCGACCAGGCGGTGATGCTGCGAAGGGCGGGACCCCGGCCGGAGTCGAAGCGCGCATCGACCGAGGCGCCCGTCGAGCGCTGCGCGTCGCGTCCCGGGCGGTCCGAGAGCGTGCGGAACGAATTGTCGATGGCGAAGGCGTCGTAGCCGTTGGCCAGGTCGGCGTGCAGCAGCGTCAGGTCCACCCGCCAGTCCTCGCCCGGCGCGAGGCGCAGCCGGGCCCGCGCCGTCAGCTCGTCGCGCTGGTTGGTGTCGTCGCGCCCGAGGTAGGCGTTCTCGCGGAAGCCGTGGCTCTCCGTCTGCTGCACTGCGACGCGCCAGGCCGAGCCTTCGCCCGCGGCCGCAGGCAGGGCGCCGCCGGCGACGAGGCCCGCGCCCCACAGTCCGTCCTCGGCGATACTCGCCTCCACCCCGAGCTCGCGCTCCGGCCGCGGCGCCCGCGTCGCCACCTTGATCAGGCCGGCGAGCGCGTTCGCTCCGTAGCGCGTCCCCTGCGGCCCGCGCAGCACCTCTACCTGCTCCACGTCGAACAGCGTCGCGACCATGCCAAGGCCGCTGAAGTCGATCTCGTCGACGAGGAAGCCCACCGAAGGATTCGGTGCGCCCTGGTACTGCTCCAGTTCACCGACACCGCGCAGCTGGAAGTAGCGCGGACGGGAGCTCGCGCCGGCCCAGGACAGGGAGGGCACCTGCGGCAGCAGTTCCTCGAGGTGCTGCACGGCGCCATCGGCGACGGTTCGCGCATCGAGCACCGTGGCGCTGACCGGCAGCTCCGCGAGCGGAACCTCCCGCAGCGAAGCGGTGACGACGATCTCGTCGAGGCGCGGGGGCTCCGCAGCGAACGAGACGACGGGTGCGGCGGCGAGTGCCGCCATCAGTATGCGGCGCATGGCGGCCTCAGGCGCGGGCCGGCGCAGCGCGGAAAATGGGTATGTCGGTGTTCGAGTGGCTCATGCCTGCTCCCTACGCCGGTCCTAACCGGATCAGGTTCAACGGGTTTGCCGGTGGGCTCCAAGGAGCGGTCGGCATCTCAGGCCCTCGCGGGCCACCCCAAGGCAGTGCAAAGCGTATCGGGCGCGGCGGGCCCCGGCAAGTACCGGGCAATCCCGATCGACGAAGGTCCTCGGGTGCGTGAAGGATCGCGCGCAGGCCGTCGCGGCAGGCCGGCGGGCGCCGCTCAGGGCGCTTCGATGGTCCGCCTGCCGTCGTCTTCCGCCCACGCGTCGGCGTCCGCGATCACGCGGTTCCGGCCGGACCGCTTCGCGAGGTACAGGCAGGTATCGGCCCGCTCGAGCAGCGCCGGCACCTGCACTTCCCTGTCGCGGGTCGCGAGACCGACGCTCATCGTCACGCCGAGTCCCGGTGACAGCGTCGCCCAGTCCTCGGACTCCACGGCCGCGCGCAGCTCCTCGCAGAGACCGAGGGCGTTCGCCTCGTCGAGACCCGGAAAGCAGAACAGGAACTCTTCGCCGCCGTAGCGGGCAACCATGCCCTTGCTGCCGACTTCCGACTCGAATATGCGCGCCACGCGCTCCAGCACGCGATCGCCCACGCCGTGCGAGTGCTGGTCGTTGATCTGCTTGAAGTGGTCGATGTCCGCCAGCGCGACGCTGATCGCCTCATCCTCCAGCAGCGCGCGCTCGAGCGCGGCGCGCAGGTGATCGTCGGCGTGGCGGCGGTTGTACAGCCCGGTGAGCGTGTCCCGCGCCGCGAGTCGTTCGAGCTGGCGCGTCTTCTCCTGCAGCGCGGCCGTACGGTCCGCGACCAGGCGCTCGAGGCGCTGGCGCATCTCCGCGAAGCGCTTCAGCGCCAGCATGCCCGCCGCGAGCACCGCGAGCAGCAGCACCAGAACGCTCGTCTCCATCCGTGTCCAGGTGATGGCGACGACGATCGCGACGAGTCCCGCCGCGAGTTCCATGGTGGTGTCGAACAGGCTGAAGGCCTGGCGGGGCGATTGCCCTCTCAGGACGTAGAGGCCTGTCATACCGGCCTCGTTGATGAGCTGCATCACGACCAGCGTGAGCAGCACCGCGCCGAAGGAGGCGAGTCCCAGGCCGTCCAGCGGCACCGCCCCGCCGACGGCGACGTACAGGGACCCGGCCGCCAGCACCATCAGCGCCATGAGGCCGGCGTTGGTGAGCGATGCGAAAATCACGGCACGCAGGGGGTGCCCCTTCGTGAGCCGGTGCAAAGGATAGATCAGCGAAGCGAGGCCGTTGATCCAGGCGGCGTCCACGGGCCCCAGCACCAGCAGGCTCGAGACCTGCGCGACGCGGTCGAAGGACACGTAGCCGAAAGCGGAGTGGTCGTAGCCGATCGCGATCGTGAACAGGCCGAAGGCGAGGAAGAACAGCACGACCGGCCAGTCGCCCGCATCGAGGCTGCTGCCCGGGAGCGACAGGCCGAGCGCGACCAGCGCCGCGGTGAACAGCGCGATGCCGTAGACATATTCTCCCGGGCTTGACCAGGGGCTTCGCGGATCCATGAGATCTTGACCTAGGGCCGGAGCCCGGAACCTTAGCAGGAACGCCGCGGTTTAGGGTCGCCCGCCGGGCGCGGACATCGCGCGCGTGATTCCTCCCCGAGCTGTTCTCACATAATCGCGCCTGGCGGGGCTCTCGTCCGCCGCAACGTCGCGAACATCGTTCGCGCCGACGACCCGCACTGCATGTCGGTGCTGCGGTACGCCGTGGACGTGCTCGGCGCCACCCAGGTGACCGTTTGCAGCCACTACCGCTGCGCCGGCGTGCAGGCGGCGCTCGGACCCGTCAGCGCGCAGCCTCTGGAGGGCTGGCTGGCGCCCGTCCGCGAGTTGCACCGCATCACCGCACGAGCGCTCGCGAGTCTCGACGACAGCGCCCGGCGGAACCGGCTATGCGAGCTGAACGTGATCGAGCAGGTACGCACCGTATGTGCGTCCGCAACGGTGCAGGCCGCCTGGATTCGCGGTCAGCGGTCGCGGTGCACGGCTGGATCTACGACGTTCAGGACGGGCTGCTGCGCGACCTCGAGGTCAGCACCTTCGGGCGGTAACGAGCAAGGGGACATTTTCACTTTCCTCTTTCCCTCCTTTGGCACGATCTGTCCGATGGCACGAGAAGGACAAAGGGAGCTTGGTTCTCCGCACGGCTCAGCCAGCGTAGCGAGTCGATTGGGCAAGGAAGCGGCCGGCTGATCGGATTTGCCTATCTTTCCAGCGGGACGCTGATGGCGGCGGCCGGCTTCTAACTGTCCTTCACCGATCGGCTGAAGCCGGCATCCATCGGCATCGCAACAGCAACGTTGACGGTTGTGTGGTCCATCGCTGCCGCGATGGCGTGGCGCGCCGCGCGCAACCGCCGGTTCGACAGCCACCGCGATTGGACGATCCGCAGTTTCGTCCTTGCCTGGACGTTCGTTTTCTGTCGTCTGGCCCAGCGCGGCGATCTGTCCCCCTGCCTGGGGGCCGAGGGTGTCACCGCCGGCATCTGGCTTTACTGGGTGGGACCGCTCTTCCTCTGCGAAGCGGCGCTGCAATCGGGACGCGGCCGCAGCCAGACGTGAACCTCACACCAGCCGGTCGGCCTGCCCGGCCCTGACCGCTCGATCGACTGGATCCGCGCTTACCGCGGTACGGCCGACACGCTCGATGCATCCTTGGAGCGGACTCGGGCCACGGCCGCAGAGCTCGCTGACACCGTAGCCGCCATCTCGTTCGAGGGGCCGAACACCCTGGCTTGATTCCGGCCAAACTGCGGCACGCTTCCATCGGACGAGGGCCGCTGGATGCATGGTTGCTCGGCGAACACGTGCATGCGGAGGTGCGGGTTGCTATGTCTTGCGGCCGCCAGAATGACCCATTTGCAGTGCTCGGCAACCCGAGTACGCTCCAAATGACCGGCGTCAGAGCAAATCCCTCCATCCTCTTCGTCTACGGCTCCGCCGCTTCCACGATCAGCATCTCGACACGATGCAGTTGCGACTGACCTTCGACGTGCTCCTGTACAAGAATCAGGATCACCAGAGTCTCCGAGAACCACCATACGTGTCGTCAACGTTCGTGCATCCTGTGACATACCTCGTCGTAGCGCCGGCCCCCACTCGCTGAATCAGTAGCTCGCCAGGTCCTCGCCGAAGCTGACAGCACCCGCGTAATGCTTGCGGATCTCGGCAAGCATCCGCTCCCGATCGATGATTTCGCTGCCCGGGGGTGTGGCAAAGTGCGTCAGAATGACTTGGCCGACTTCCGCCGCGGCTGCCAATCTACCAACCTCATCCGGGGTCAGGTGCTCCTTGGCCATGTGATCGATCAGCGTCTGTTGATTGATGCCAGTGGCGGCACTGCGGCGGCGAAGACTTTCGAGCAAAGCGGGCAGGTCGATGATTTCCGAGACCAGAATGTCCGCGCCCTTCGCGAGTCTCTGCACCGCCTCGCTCGGTCCAGTATCGCCTGTCACCACGATGGTCTTGCCCTCGGCTTCGAAACGATACGTGTACGAGCGATCGCGACCATGTGGGCGCTCTGGCATCTGCATCGTGGCGTAGTGCGAATTCTCGACCGCCCACACTTTTACGTGTGCGTCTTGGTAGATGACGGCCGGCTCGACGGTGTCGAAGTCACGTCCCGAGAAAATGGAACTGATAGGCGGCAGGTCTGGCAATTGCAGCGAGAAGATCGCCTCGCCATTCGCCAGAAAGCGCAGCGAATCGTCAACCAGTGCGCGCGTGCCCGGCGGACCAACGATCGGCACCGGCTCGCGTCGCCGGTCCTGCCAGTCAAGCGCCATGAACGCAGGCAAACCGGCCGTGTGATCGAAGTGCAGATGAGTAATGAAGACCACATCGATGGCGTTGAGACGGAGCCCCGACTTGACGATCTGTCGTTCGGTTCCGGCACCTACGTCGACGAGGTACTGCGCAGCACCGACATCGAGCAACACTGCCGGCTGCGAGCGGGTCACCCGAGCGATCGGCCCGCCGCCCGTCCCGAGCAAGGTGAGGCGAACGGGGCTTGCAGGCTGCGCCACTGACTTCGGTGGCGTCGCCTGCCCCTGCGTATCGGCAAGAGTCTGCGCGCTCAGGATCAGCACGAAGGAGGCCTGCAGCATTAGGAGCGCGGCAAAGCGAGCAGTACGCATCGTGTTCCCTCCTTAGCTTGAAAGGATCAATCAGGTAAGGTGTGTCATCAGAGCAGTCGCGTTCGGGTCATATGCAACGGCAACACGGGTCTTAGCGCAGCTAGACGCGGCGATTTCAGCCGATCGGGAGTGCGCTGCGGCGATGATGAGATCGCGCCCGCTCGCCGAGATTGCGACGCTGTGGTCTTCCGCGGACCAACTTGTCGACGCAGCGGACGATCGAGCCGTGAAGCTGGTCGCCGAGTGCATGGTACGGAGCATCACGATAGTCGGTTGCGGCCCGGTCATGCTGGTTCTCCCCTGTCGGCCTTCAGCTCATCGCGACGACGATCTTGCCGATCGCTCGGCGGTTCTCGAGCAGGAGCAGACCCTCGACGGCGTTCTCCAGAGGAAAGATCCTACCGACCGGAATCTTCACGAGACCCGCCTCGTAGAGGCTCTCGATCCTGCTCGACAAGAGCGCTGCACGGCCAGGTTCCTGCTCGCGAAACTTGCCATAGTAGACGCCGATCAGACTGAATCCCCCGAGAAGGGCCCGGTTCGCGGACAGAGAGCCTATCCTGCCGCTGGCGAAGCCTACCACCAGATATCGGCCGCCCCACGCCACGGAGCGAACAGCGGCGTCGAAGGCGTCTCCTCCCACGGGATCTACGACGACGTCGAATCCATGCCCTGCCGTTACATCACTCGCGCGCTGACGGAGCGACTCAACCGAGTAATCGATGGCCTCGTCTGCGCCTGCCTCGTGGATGATCGCTAACTTTTCGGCGCTGCCCGCCGCAGCGACGACGCGGGCGCCCCGTGCCTTGGCAACCTGGATTGCCGCGAGCCCCACTCCGCCTGCCGCACCGAGTATGAGTACGGTCTCTCCCTGCCCCAAACTCGCGCACTCTTCCAGGGCATACGCGGCCGTGCCGAAGATGCCCTGGAAAGCCGCTGCAAGTGAAGCTCGCCGACAGGTATCGAGACTACCGTGCCGCGCTGACGTCCTTTGCCGAGGGCCGCAGGGATTTCATCCGTCTTTTCGGAGGCGCATGGGCGTTGATGCTTGCCCCAGGCGCTCGGGCTGTCGGTTCCAGCATTCCCGGCTCCGACGATGTCGGTGGCGGTGGAGTCCGGGGCCGAATCGACGTCCACCACCACGTAATCCCTCGCTTCTACGTCGAGTCGCTGAAGGAGCGAGGCGTGATCAACGTGGGCGGAGTCCCGTTTCCCCAGTGGTCACCCGAGCGCATGTTGGGCGCAATGGACTCGCTCGGTGTCGGGCAGGCCGTGGTGTCCGTTTCGGCGCCGGGTGTGTCGGTCGGTGATCCCGGCTTCGAAAGGCAACTGTCGCGTGCGGTCAATGAGTATTGTGCCGGGCTGGCACGAGATCACGCACCGCGGATTGGCGCCTTCGCGACTGTCCCAGACCCTGCACGCCCCGAGGCCATCGAGGAAACCCGCCACGCGCTGGAGGTGCTGGGCCTGGACGGAGTTTGCCTGTTCTCAAGCTACGCCGGGCGTTACCTCGGTGATCCGGCAATCGACGACTACCTCGCGTTCCTGGACGAGCGGTCGGCGGTCGTATTCATTCACCCCACCCTGCCCGTGCCGCGCCTGCAGCCCGAAATGCCATTCGATCCACCCATCATCGAGTTTGTCTTCGAGACGACACGGACGGTCGCCAGCATGCTCTACATGGGGGTGTTCGAGCGCTACCCACGGATCCGGTTCATCGTCGCCCATTTGGGCGGAACCTTACCCTTCCTGGCTTGGCGCCTACGGCTTTTCGAAACATCGACACGAGAAAGCATGCGGCGCTACCGCGAGAATAACCGCCATCCCGTCCAGCATTATCTGTCGAAGCTCTAC
>JBBINN010000023.1:20640-23818 GCA_037443885.1 Gammaproteobacteria bacterium
TTCCCGTTTGTTCCACCCGACATGCTGGACCTCAACATGCGTTCCCTCGAGGAGACGGGCCCGGACCGGGACGCCATCGCCTACGCCAACGCCGCAGCCCTGTTTCCACGGTTCGCCGACCTTGACCGCGCGCGCGCGGCCCTGACGGAGGGCGAGCGACATGGATGACAAACTATCCGACAAACCGCTGTCGGCTCCTGACAGCTACCGCGCGGGCCACCCGGCGGAACGCTACGACGAGTTGCGTGCCATCTGTCCGATTTCATGGCAGCCGGACGCAGGCGGATACTGGGCGGTGACGGGCCACAGTGAGATCGTAGACATCTCTTCGGATCCGTCACGATTCGTATCGGCGGCCGGATTCAAGCTCAAGGACGACACCTACGCGCGGCTCGGCGCTGACATCGACGCCGCGATGGGCGGCACGATTCTGAAGCTTGACCCGCCGATGCACGGGCTCATACGTTCGATCGCCGCACCGTTCTTCAGTCCCGCATCGATCCGCCTATGGGAGCCCACGGTCCGGGCTTTCACCGTCGAACTGCTCGACACGCTCACGCCCAATGCCACGATCGACATCGTGCGGACCATCACGGCGCCCCTGCCAATCCGCGTTCTCTGCGAACTGCTGGACGTTCCTCTTTCCGATCGCGCCCGCGTCCTGGACTGGACGAATCGGCTGACCGGAGCTGACGATCCGCAGTACAACGTCGACCTCGCCGCGGCCGCCAGGGCGTTCCGGGAGGTCTTCGACTACGGGCGACTGCTACTGCAGGAGCGCAGAGTCAGGCCCGGGCACGACATACTGAGCGCCTTCGCCACCGCGCGAGTTGACGGTGAATGGCTCGAAGATCGTTACACCGATGCATTCTTCGTGTTAATGGTCGCCGCGGGCAACGAAACCACGCGCAACGCGCTGACCGGCGCAATACACTTGCTCGGCCGCAACCCTACGGAGCGCCAGCGTTTGGTGCGCGATCCGGGACTGATCCGCAACGCTGCCGAGGAGATTTTGAGGCTCGTCAGTCCGGTGATCCACATGCGGCGCACTGCCAGCATTTCAACGAGCGTTTCCGGGGTGCCGATCCAAAACGACCAGCGCTTGGGCCTGTTCTATGGTGCCGCCAACCGTGATCCGCGGCGGTTCCCGTCGCCGTGCAGCTTCGACGTGGGCCGGGCCAATGCCCGTAGCCACCTGGCATTCGGCTTCGGGCCTCACGCATGTCTAGGCGCCCCACTCGCCCGGCTTGAAGTGCGGGTCTTCCTCGAGGAGTTCCTGCGACGCTTCCCGGAATATGAAGTCGTCGGCGAACCGACGTATCTACGCAGCGACTTCGTGTGCAGCATCAAGCAGTTGATGGTTTGGTTAGGCTGACGTGGCTTCCCACGCAAGCGCCCGCGGACATTGTCGACCTTGCCACAACAAGGACACAGGCATCATCGTCACCAGCACCGATTGAATGGGACGGCGGCGCACATGAACAGGCTCCGTGAGCGGCGGCGCGGCCAGTGCGTGCCAGCCTGAGCTGCTCGAGCTTTGCCGAACGGCGGCACAACGGCGCTTGATCCACCCAATGAAGATGAATACCTCAAGCCGCATTAGGAATGGTCGCGTGCTTCCTATCCGGCAACTCTCGGAATCACCTTCTTGTTTCGAGATACTACTTGTCGGACGAAGCCCCCGCTCCCGCATCGGCCAACACTAGTGCGCGTGAAGGACAGGCCATCGCCATGACAAAAGCCCCCTCTGGCGTCGAAACCATACTGGACTTGTTGGACACGGCCAGCTTCCGGCACGGTCACCCACATCCGACCTATGATGCGCTGCGCCGCACCGAGCCAGTATCGCGACATCCCGGCTCCGAAAAGCAGCCTCCGTTCTGGATCTTGACCCGATACGCTGACATCCAGTTCGTCTCTCGCGATTCGACAGGTCTCTTTTCGTCCAAGCACGGCTTCCGGATCCCGACCGACAAGCGCGCGAGCATGGACCCCGAGATCGGGCGAACTCTTAGCCGTTTCATGCTTGCAATGGATAGCCCTGAACATGAGAAGTATCGCAATGTTGCAAGCTCGCGTTTTTGGCCGTCCGCCGTTCGTGCCCTCGAACCTCGCGTAAACGCCGCCATAGCGGACGTATTCGAAGGCATCAAAGGCCGGCAAGAGGTCGATTTCGTTACAGATGTTGCTGCGACAGTTCCGATCAGAACCGTTTGCGCCTTGCTTGGCGTTCCGCCGGAGGACGAGCAGCGAGTCTTCGACTTGACGAACAGTATCTTCGGCACGGACGACCCTGAGTATGCCCCTACACTGGATGAGGCCAATCGCAGGTATCTCGAGGTCTTCGATTATGCGGCTTGGTTATTGGAACAACGTCGTCAGGACCCGCGGGACGACCTGACGTCCGTTTTCGCGCATGCCACGGTCGATGGTCGGCCGCTCTCGTTGACGGAACAGAAGAGCTTTTTCTCGAACATGCTTGGTGCGGGCAATGAAACGACACGCAGCTCTTTGGCTGGTGCGATCTGGGCTCTATCACAACACAGTCATGAACGAGACCGGCTCCTGGCCGAGCCGAATCTGATGGGCAGCGCGATTCACGAGCTCTTGCGATACGTGAGTCCCGTCTACCACATGGCGCGGACAGCGACGCGAGATGTGGAATTGAGCGACAAGAAGATCGCGTCTGGCGAGCGTGTTGCCATGATGTACGGGGCCGGGAACCGCGACCCGGAGGTTTTCGAGGATCCTCATCGGCTTGACTTGTCACGCGCCAATGCCTCCAGCCACCTGACGTTCGGCATTGGCATCCATCACTGTCTTGGATCGCGGCTTGCCGGGATGCAACTGCGGGCAATTCTCTCGACGTTTCTTGCGGCCTATCCACGCTTCGAGGTCGTTGCGCCGCCCGTTTACCTGGCGAGCAACTTCGTTGCCGCGATCAAGTCGCTGCCGCTCAGGCTCTATCGGTAGCCAGCAGCAACCGTTGCTTGCGACAACGGACCTCGCGCCCATCCCGGATCCCGAGGCCGCAGAAGATCTCGTGGTGGACCCTGGAGTGCGGCTCACCCCAGGTGAGGGTCTCAACGGCATCGGCAAGCCCCAGCGCGATCCGACGGAGATCTTCGCCATCGACGCGCAGTTGCGGGGCGAGCGTCAGTGCTATCGAGCGAGGCAC
>JBBINN010000024.1:0-23647 GCA_037443885.1 Gammaproteobacteria bacterium
GAGGACGTGGCGCTCAACGCCGCGATCGGCCGCCACGGCGCGCAGCTCATCGCCGACGCGCAGCGCCGCGCCGGCCGCCCGGTCAACGTGCTGACCCACTGCAACGCCGGCTGGATCGCCTGCGTGGACTACGGCACGGCGCTCTCGGCCATCTACCAGGCGCACGACGCCGGCGTGCCGCTGCACGTGTGGGTGGACGAGACGCGCCCGCGCAACCAGGGCCTGCTCACCGCGTGGGAGCTGGCCGGCCACGGCGTGCCGCACACGCTGGTCGCCGACAACGCGGGCGGCCACCTGATGCAGCGCCGGCAGGTGGACCTGTGCCTCGTGGGCAGCGACCGCACGACGGCGTCTGGCGACGTGGCCAACAAGATCGGCACCTACCTGAAGGCGCTGGCGGCGCACGACAACGGCATTCCCTTCTACGTGGCGCTGCCGTCCTCGACCATCGACTGGTCCATGGAGGACGGCGTGCATGCGATCCCGATCGAGGAACGGGCGCCGCGCGAGGTCACTCACATCGTGGGCCGCGACGTCGACGGCCTGCTGGCCGAGGTGGAGATCGCCGCGCCGGGCAGCCACGCGGTGAACCCGGCCTTCGACGTCACGCCGGCGCGGCTGGTCACCGGGCTCGTGACGGAGCGGGGCATCGCGGCCGCGACGCGTGACGGCCTGCGCGCGCTCTACCCGGAGCGGGGGATCGCTCCGCAATGAACGACGCGGCCCTTGCTGCCGAAGACATCCTGCGCGTCGCGTGCGCGCTCGATGCCTCCGGGATGATGCCCAACAAGTCCGGCAACGTGTCCTGCCGCATTCCGGGTGGCTTCCTGGTCACGCCGTCGGGCCTGCCGTACCGCGAGCTCACGACCGCGCAGCTCGTGGAGGTGGCGTGGACGCCGGACGGGCCGCGGCCGAAGTCAGGCGGGCCGCGCCCGTCGTCCGAGTGGCGGCTGCATGCCGCGATCTACGGCCACCGTCCCGAGGTGGCGGCGATCATCCACACGCACAGCCCGCGCGCGACCGCGCTCGCCTGTGCAGGACAAGGCATCCCGCCCTTCCACTACATGATCGCGCTCGCCGGCGGCGCGGTGCGCTGCATGCCCTACGAGACCTTCGGCACGGAGGCGCTTGCCGAGGCGGCCGTTCGCGGCCTGTGGCGAAGGCGGGCCGTGCTGCTCGCGAACCACGGCGTCGTCGCCGTCGGCGCATCGCTCGCGCGCGCGCTGGCGGTCGCGTTGGAGGTCGAGAACCTCGCCGGGCAGTACCTCGACCTGCTCGCCGCAGGACTGGAACCGGAGTTGCTCCCGGTCGCAGAACTCGAGGCCGTCATTGCCAGGTTCGTCGACTACGGTCGCCTCGACCCCTGAACCACCGGGGGCGGACCTCGGCGGCGGACGTGAACCGGTTCGCGGACGCGCGGCACGCGACGCGCATAGCCTCCCACATCAATGAACGTGGGCGCGGAGGCGGCCATGCTGGACCGATTGTTCGTGCGCTTCAGGGGTCGTCCGGATTCCGAGGCTGTCGCTGCACCTGGCCGGGTCGCGGCCAGCGTCCAGCGCCCGTTCGCGTCGGTCACCGTGGTGCCCGGCCAAGGAGGCTGCGAGGCGGTGCGCCAGCTGGGCAAGGCCCGGATTCTGGCGCGCAAGGCGCCGCGCTTGCCCCTCGAGACGTGCACCCGGCCGGACACTTGCCGCTGCAGCTACCGCAAGTTCTCCGACCGTCGCGAGGACGCCGCGGAAGACCGCCGCGCGGGACTGACGCCGGCGGGTGGGCACGGGGTGGGCGGTCGCGACCGGCGTCTCGGTGCCGGTCGGCGCGGTACCGACGCATGACCCGCGCCGGCCGTTGCCGAACTCAGTCGTCGATGACCTGGAAGCCGAGCCCGGCGTGCGCGCTCAGCCGCTCGATGAGCCGGTCGCCGAAGATCGTGGCCGGCGTCCAGAACCCGCCAGCTGATTGCCCGCCCGCGCAGTCGAGCGCGAGGCAGGCGGCGGCCTCTCCCAGCATCTTGCCGGTGGAGCCGTAGCCGGGGTCGCGGTCGCCGGTCACCCTGGTGCGCAGGGTCCGGCCGTCGGCCGTCCGTCCGAAGAAGCGCAGGTCGAAGAAGCCCTTCTCCTGGGCCGCGGGGCTCGGGCCCTCGCCGGGCGCCGGCAGCACGAAGCGCTCCAGCAGCCAGCGCGTCGGCGGCACGGCGCCCGCCACCATGAAGCCCGCGAGCCCGGCCGACACCCCGGCGGCGGAGAGCCGGCCCTTCATGCCGCGCCCCGTGAGCACCGCCTCGTCGTAGGTGAAGTCCTCGCCCCAGGGCTGGCCAAGCAGCGCGTGGCTGCGCTGCACGATGCGGGTGTTGATGGCGCTCATGACGAAGGGCGCCGTCCAGGCCGTGAAATCGGCGTCGAACTCTGCGGTCTTAACACCGGGCTGGCGCGTCTTCGGGCGGTAGCCCGGCGGGCACAGGAAGTAGGGGTTGGCGAGTTCCTTGCGCAGCGCCGGGTTGGCGGCGGTTTCCTTCACGACGTTCATCAGGCTCGCGACCGTGCCGCCCGAGAAGCCGCCGCGCATGGCGCGCACCCGCATCTTCACCTTGACGCAGGGCTTGCCGAGGCGGCGCAGCGCCTCGCGCTGCAGGAAGTGCACGCCGAGGTCGGACGGAATGGAATCGAACCCGCAGCAGTGGACGATGCGCGCGCCGGAACGCTGCGCGGCGGCCTCGTGACGCTCGATCATGCGCCGGATCCACTGCACCTCGCCGGTGAGGTCGCAGTAGTCGGTGCCCGTCTCCGCGCAGACCTTGACGAGCGGCTCGCCGTAGAGCGCATAGGGCCCGACGGTCGAGACGATCACCCGCGCCTTCGTCACCATCGCATGCAGCGAGCGCTCGTCCGCGGCGTCGGCGACCACGAGCGGCAGCTTCGCGGCCCTCGGGCCGAGCTCGCTGCGCAGCTCCTCGAGTCGGGCCTGCGAGCGGCCCGCCGCGGCCCACTTGATCTCGCCGCCGGCGCCGTGGCGCTCGAGCAGGTAGCGGCTCAGGATGCGCCCGACGAAGCTGGTGGCGCCGAAGACGACGACGTCGTAGCTGGGCGGTTTCATGCGGACCTCAGGGTGCTGCGGGCGCGAGGCGGGCGGCGATGACCTCGATCTCGACCAGTGCGCCGGGCAGGGGCAGGCCGGCCACCTGCACGGTCGTGCGCGCCGGCAGATCGGGCTGCGATTCGCTGCCGAAGAACTCGCGGTAGGCCTGCATCAGGCCGGCGAAATCCATCCCGCCGCCCTTGGCCGGGTCGCCCATGAGGAACACGTTCATCTTCACGACGTCGCCCATGCTGAGTCCCGCGGCCGCGAGCTCGCGGGCGATCTTGCCCAGGACGCTGCGGGCCTGCGTGGCGGTGTCGCCGAGGCGCTCGATGCTGCCGGCGGGGGCGTCGGGGTCGGAGACGTCGGCGAGCATGCCGCTGACGAACACAAGCTCCGCGCCTGCCGGCACGGTCACGCTGCTCGCGATGGGAAAGCCCTCGCCACCGCGGCGAGTGATCGCCTCGGCGTGGGCGGGCAGGGCGGCGGCGACGAGGCAGGCGGTCAGCAGGATGCGGGGGATCATGACGGCAGGCGCTCCCTGGTTTGGTCGGCGTAGAACCGCGCAATGCGCGGGTGGTGGAAGACGAGGATCGACAGGGCGGTCGCGGCCGCCACCGTGGCGAGGATCGCCACCATGCGCATCGCCGGCACGCCGGCCGCCACGCGCGCGGCCGAGAGCACCATCAGCGTGCGGACCCACTCGAGCGCCCCGAGCGCGAGCCCGCCCTGGACGGCGAGCGCCGCCCAGCTGCGCGGCACGGCGGTGAGGGCCATCAGGGCGAGGCAGCCCATGACCAGCGCGATCGAGCCGGCGCGGAAGAAATGTGCGCCGAGCAGGGCCAGCGCGAGCATTGGAGCCGCCAGTCGCCACATCGTTCCTGATCCTCCGTTCCCGTCGGCATTGTCCGGCAATTCGTCGGCATATGCGAAGGGTGCCGCCCTGCAGCCCCGTCGTACACTGCAGTTGCGCTGACCGTCCATGACAGGCCGGCCCGCCCGGGCCGGGACGGGTGACGGTATGAGCCGGTTGCGACGGACATCGGTGGACACAGGCCCGCGCCGCCAGCGGCAGGGTAGGCGCGGCAGCCGGCCGCTCAGCGTTCTTGCGGCGGCCGCCGGCGCGACCTACGCCTTCTGGCTCGTGGTGTCCGCCTCCCTGGCGCCGCTCGACCTGTTGCTCGGGCTCGCGATCTCCATGGTCCTGGGCGCCTGGGCCGTGCGCGTGCTGTGGGCGGGCGATGCCCCGGCGGTGGCACCACGCGAGGTTCTCGCGATGCCGCGGTTCCTGCTGGGCCTCGGGCATCAGGTGCTGGCGGCCGCGGCGCACCTCGCGCGCGTGGTTATCGATCCGCGTCTGCCGATCCAGCCAATGCTGATACGCCACCGCACGTCGCTGCGAAGGCCCATCTCGCGGGTGGCCTTCGCGCAGTCCGTGACCCTGACGCCCGGCACCCTGACCGTGGACATCGAGGGCGGCACGTTCCTGATCCACTGTCTCGGGCCGGAGTTCGCCAGGCGGATCGAGAGCGGCGAACTGGAGCGGCGGGTCGCCGCGGTGTTCGAACCGGAGGCTGTCGAATGAGCGCGTTCCTGTGGGGCGTTTCGATCTTCCTGCTCCTCAACGCCTTCGCCTGCCTGTGGCGCGCGTTCGCCGGCCCCACGGTCGTGGACCGGATCCTCGCGGTCAACGTGATCGGCACCAAGGCGCTCGTCGTGCTGATCGCGTTGGGGCTCGTCTCCGGCCGCGGCCACCTGCTCGACGTCGCCCTCGTCTACGGCCTGCTGAACTTCGGCATCACCCTCGCGGCCACGCGCTTCCTGGAAACCGGGCGGCTCAAGGGGGAGTGGCAGGGATGACGGCCTTGCTGCTGCAGATCCTGACCGTCCTGCTGGCCCTGACCGGAGCAGCGTTCTTCCTCGCCGGAACGCTGGGTCTCCTGCGCCTGCCGGACTGCTACTCCCGCATCCATGCGGTCACGAAGTGCGACGCGGTCGGTGCGGGCGCAATCCTGCTGGCGCTGGCGACGCACGTTGGCGCGGCACCGGAGGCGCTGAAGATCCTGGTGCTGCTGGGTCTCGTCCTGCTGTCGAGCCCGACCTCGGGTCACGCCTTGGCACGGGCAGCGTGGCGGACGCGGCTCGAGCCGGGCACCGGCAGCGGAAAGGAGGCAGCGTGAGCCAGCTGTTCGACCTCGTCATGCTCGGCCTGCTCGTCGCCATGGCGGTGGCCGTCGCCCGCAGCCGGGACCTGGTGGCTGCGGCCGTGATCTTCTCGGGCTACAGCCTCGTGCTCTGCCTCCTGTGGCTGCACCGTGGCGCGCCGGACGTCGCGATGACGGAAGCGGCCGTGGGTGCGGGCGTCACCACCGTCCTCGTGCTGGTGGCGATCGGTCGCACGACGAGGCGAGAGAAGTGAAGCGCGCTCTCGCCGCGGCTGCCATGGTCGCCGTCGCGGTGCCGATGCTCGTGGCCGTCAGCGCGTTGCCGCGACCCGGGGCACCGGACGGACCGGTGCATACGCAGGTCGCGGCACGTTACCTCGCCGCCGGCGCTGCGGAGACGGGGGCGCCCAACCTCGTCACGGGCGTCCTGCTCGGCTATCGCTCATTCGACACCTTCGGCGAGGTGATGATCATCTTCACCGCGCTGGCGGCCGTCATGGCGGCGCTGCCCGCGACCGGCGCGGACGGGGCCGCGGATCGCCAGCCGGCGGGTGGCGGGCTGCCGGCAATCCGGGTCAGTCCACTGGTCGCGTTCGTGGTCCGATTCACGTCGCCGTTCATCGCGGCCTTTGCGCTGTGGGTCATCCTGAAGGGACACCTGTTCCCGGGCGGCGGATTCCAGGGTGGGGCCATCCTCGGCGCACTGGGGATACTGCTGACCATCGTGCTGGATCGGCGACGCGTCTGGCCGCTGCCGGCGGTCGCGCGATCCCGCCTGCTGCAGGCCGGCGGGCCGCTCGCCTTCGCGGTGGTGGCGCTCGCAGGCCTGTGGCTGACCGGTTACGTGCTCGGGTATCCCGCCGATCCCGCGCTGCACGCCGTGCGCAGCCTCATGATGCTGCTGCTCGAGGTGGGCATCGGCTTCGGCGGTGGCGCGATCATCCTCGCGCTCTTCCTGAGGCTGCGGGGTGACTGAGGTGGACGCGCTGTTACAGAACATCGACTACGCGGCCGCGGTGATCCTGTTCTGCATCGGCCTGTACGTGGTCGTGGCCAAGGGGAACCTGATCAAGAAGCTGCTGGGCCTCAACATCATGGAGACGGCCGTGTTTGCCTTCATCGTGACCTCGGGCATGGTCGACGGCGGCCATGCGCCCATCGTCACCGAAGCGGCCACGCCGCCCTTCGCAAGCCCGCTGCCGCACGCCCTCGTGCTCACCGGGATCGTAGTGGCCGTGAGCATCACCGCGCTGGCGCTCGCCCTGATCGTCGAGGTGTACCGCCGCTACGGCACGATCGAGGCCGACGAACTGCGCGAGACCGACTGAATGACGCCGTGGCTGCCACTCGTGGTGATGGCGCCATTGGTGGGCGGCGCGCTCGCTCCGGTGATTGCGATTGCCGGCGCGCGGCTGCTGCGGGCGTGGTCGCTTGCGGTCGTGGCAGTGACCGGGCTCGCAGCGCTGCGCCTGACGCTCGAGGTGGCGGCGACCGGGCCGTTCTCGTATCCCCTCGGCGGCTTCAAGCGGCCGATCGGAATCGAGCTGCGCTTCGACGAGTTCAGCGCTGCGATCCTGTTCATGACGCTGATCGGCGGACTGGCGCTGACGTACGCCGGCCGCTACGCGATCCGCGGGCTGCCCGCCGGCGGGCAGCCCTGGTTCCAGGCGCTGATGCTGATCAACCTCGGCGGCATGGCCGGCTTCGCCGTGACCGGCGATCTCTTCAACCTGTTCGTCTTCATGGAAGTGGTATCCGTGTCGAGCTACGCGCTGGTCGCCCTCGGCGACCCGCGCATGGCCCCGTTGGCGGCTTTCCGCTATCTCCTTGCCGGCGCGGCGTCGTCGGTGCTGATCCTGTTCTCGATCGGCATCCTGTACGCGCTCACCGGCAGCCTGAACATGGCCGATGTCGCCTCGCGGCTCGACGTCGAGGCGGATGGCATGCCCGCGATCCTGGCGCTCGCCGGGCTGCTGACCGGCTTCCTGCTCAAGGCGGCGCTCTTTCCGCTGCACACCTGGCTGCCGGACGCCCACGCCAGCGCGCCTTCCCCGGTCAGCGCGGTCCTCTCGGCGCTCGTCGTCAAGCTCGGGATCCTGGGACTGCTGCGCAGCTGGCAGATCTTCGCTGGGGCGGGATGGGCGCCGCTCGGCGAGCTGCTCGCCTGGGGTGGCGCGGTGTCGATCGTCGCGGGCGCCGGCTTCGCCCTCTTCCAGCAGGACCTCAAGCGCCTGCTGGCCTACTCGACCGTCTCCAACATCGGCTACATCGTGATGGGCCTCGGCATCGCCTCGCAGCAGGCGGTGATGGGCGCGAGCCTGCACGTGCTCAACCACGCGCTCATCAAGTCGACGCTGTTCCTCGCGGCGGGCGCGCTCATTCACCAGACCGGCTGCCGCACGCTGTACGAGCTCCGCGGCGCTGGCCGCGCGATGCCGGCCACCTCGCTCGCGCTGACGGTGGGGGTGATCTCCGTGGTCGGCCTGCCGCCGACGGCCGGGTTCCCTGGCAAGTGGTACATCGCGCTCGGGGCGCTCGACGCGGGCCGGCCTGTATTCGCCGTCGTGGCCGCGGCCGGCGGGCTGCTCGCCTTCGCTTACTACATGCGTGTGCTGAACGCGCTGTACTTCTGGCCGCCGACCCACGAGCGGGTGCTCGGGGTGCGCGAGGCACCCGTATCGATGCTGGTGCCGGTGCTGCTTCTGGCGTTGTGCTGCCTTGCCGCGGGCGTATTCGCCCGCCTGCCGATGGCGTTCCTCGAGCCCGCGGTGTCGCGGCTGGTCGGGATGTAGGCCGTGGAGGTCCTCGACCTGCGGCCGATGCTGGCTCCTGCGATCTCCTTCGCCTGTGCGGGGCTCGTCTTCCTGCTTGGCGCCAGCGACTTCTGGCGGCGCCTGTGGACGCTCGGCGCAGCGGTGCTGAAGTTCGGGGTGATCCTGTCGATGCTGCCGGGCAGCCTGCAGGGCCAGGTCTACGTCTATCGACTGGTGGACTTCCCGGCCGGCGTCGGCCTCGGCTTCCGCGTCGACGGCCTGGGCATGTTCTTCGCGCTCGTCTCTTCCACCCTGTGGGTGCTGACGACGATCTACGCCATCGGATACATGCAGGGCCGCCACGCGCGGGTCCGGTTCTTCGGCTTCTTCGCCCTGTGCGTCTCGACCACGGTCGGGATCGCCTTCGCGGAGAACCTGCTCACGCTGTTCGTCTTCTACGAAATCCTGACCCTGGCGACCTACCCGCTGGTGGTCCACGACGAGACACCCGAGGCGCTCAAGGCGGGTCGCAAGTACCTGCTATACACCCTGGCGGGCGGCGTGCTCGTCCTGCTCGGCTGCATCTTCACGCAGGGGACTGCCGGGACGCTCACCCTGAGCCAGACCGGGATCCTGCCGGCTGAGGCCGACCCCAGGATGCTCGCCGCGGCCTTCGTCGTGTTCGTGGTGGGGTTCGGCGTCAAGGCGGCCATCATGCCGCTGCACGGCTGGCTGCCGACAGCGATGGTCGCGCCCACGCCGGTCAGCGCGCTGCTGCACGCGGTCGCAGTGGTGAAGGCGGGCGTGTTCGGGCTCCTGCGCGTGATCTACAACGTCTTCGGCGTGGACCTGCTGCGTGACCTCGGGTACGCGTACTGGCTCGCGTGGATCGCCGCCTTCACGATCATCGCGGCGTCGGTGATGGCGTTGCTGCAGGACAATCTCAAGGGGCGGCTGGCGTACTCGACCATCAGCCAGCTGTCCTACATCGTGCTCGCCGCCGCGCTGCTGACGCCGCTGGCGGCGCTCGCAGCCGTGCTGCACATTGCCCACCAGGCCTTCGCCAAGGTGACCATGTTCTTTGCGGCCGGCGCCATCCAGCGCAGCACCGGCAAGACCCACGTGCACGAGCTGGCGGGGCTCGGCCGGCAGATGCCCTGGACGATGGGCGCCTTCACGGTGGCTGCCCTGAGCTTCATCGGCCTGCCGCTGTTCGCCGGCTTCGTCACCAAGTGGTACCTGTCCCTGGGCGCGCTGCAGGCGGGTGCCTGGTGGTTCCTGCTGGTGATGGTGGCGAGTTCCCTGCTGAACGCCGCCTACTGGCTGCCCGTTCTCTTCCTGGCGTGGTTCCGGCCATCGGTGGAAGCGCCGGTCCCGGTCCGCGAGGCTTCGCTCCTGCTGCTCGTGCCGACCCTGGCGAGCGCGGCCTACGTGATCCTGCTCGGCGTCAGCGCGCGGGTGCCGGGCATGCCTTTCTCGCTCGCGCAGGCGGTGGTGCGCTTCGTCACCGGCCTGCCGGAGATCAGCTGATGCCGACGGATATCCCCCTCTCGGCGCTTGCCCTGGCCGCGATCCTGCTGCAGGTCCTGGGCGGCCTGCTCGCGGTGCCGCTGGGCCGCCTCGGGCACGCGGCTCGGCTGCGGATCCTGGGCGCGCTCTGCGCGCTGACGACGCTGCTCGTCGTCACCACGCTGCCGGGCGCGGCCGCCGGCGAGGTCCACAGCCTTCGGTTCCTGCAGCTGACCCAGCAGGCCTGGCTCGAGCTTCGCGTGGATGCCATGGGCGCGCTGTTCGCGGTCACGGCCTCGGTGCTTTGCCTGCTGTCCTTCCTCTACTCCGTCGGCCACCTGCGGCGGGATCCGCGACCAGGGCGCTACTACGCCTTCTTCATGCTCTGCCAGGGCGCGCTGCTCGCCGTTGCGTTCGCGGGCAACCTGGTGACGCTCTTCGTGTTCTACGAGCTGCTCTCGATCCTCGCGTATCCGCTGGTGGTCCACGAGCAGACCGCGCGGGCGGTTCGGGCCGGGGTGAAGTACATCGTCTACATACTGCTCGGCGGCAGCCTGTTGCTCGCCGGGGTGCTGCTGACCTTTTTCCTCGCCGGCGACCAGCCGTTTCGGCCGGGCGGCATCCTCGAGGCCGGCATGGGGCGCCACATGCTGCTGGCGGCATTTGCCTGCTTCGTCGGTGGATTCGGCGTGAAGGCGGCGCTGGTGCCCCTGCACGGGTGGGTGCCCGACGTGCACCCGGCAGCGCCGGCGCCTTTCTCGGCGCTGTTGTCGGGCGTGCTCGTCGCCGCCGGCGCATTCGGCATCCTGCGAGCCGTCTTCGAAGTGTTCGGCATCGCGCTGCTCGCGGACCTGGGCGTGATGCCCTGGCTGTCAGGCCTCGCCGCGTTCTCGGTGCTGTTCGCAGCGATCGTCGCGGTCGGCGAGGACGACCTCAAACGCCGGCTGGCGTGGTCCACCATCAGCCAGATGGCCTACGTCCTGCTGGCGGTGTCGCTGCTGGCCGCCGAGGCGACCGTCGGCGCGCTCGTGCACATCAGCCACCACGCCTTCCTCAAGGGAGGGCTCTTCTTCTGCGCCGGCATGCTGGCGAGCGAGGCGGGGATCCGCAAGGTGGGCGAGCTCGACGGCGCGGCGCGGCGCATGCCGCTCACCATGGCCGCCTTCGCGGTGGCCGCCTTCGGCATGGTCGGCGTGCCGCCGCTCTCTGGCTTCATCAGCAAGTGGCTGCTCGGCGCCGGCATGCTCGAGGCGGGCCAGCCGCTGGCACTCGTGGTGCTGCTCGGTGGCGCATTGCTCGCGGCGCTTTACCTGTGGCCGCTCGTCTATGCGGCTTACTTCCGTCCGGCGGCCGGCACGCCGGACAGCTCGCCGGAGCGGCAGGCGCCGTTGTCCATGCGGGTCGTGGTCGTGGCGGCGGCCGCCATCAGCGTGCTGCTCGGCCTGCTCGCGTGGCTGCCCGGCCTGCCGGTCGCGCTGGCGCGTGCGGCCGTTGCGGCCTTCTTCGGAGGCGGGTGACCGGTGACCGTGCACTCGACACAGTCCGCAGTCCCGGTGCTGCTCGTGCTTGGGCCGCTGCTCGCGGCTGCGGCGGTGCCGTGGCTCGGCGGGCGTTCCACGAGGCTGGCTGATGCGTGGACGGCGCTGATCGCAGGCCTTGCGCTGTGCGGCGCGGCGGCGCTGCTTCGGAAGGTTCTGCTGCAGGGCTGGGCGACGGCCGAGCTGCCGCTGCTGCTGGGGCGGCTGGACTTCGCCGTCGATGCCTTCGGCGCCGTGTTCGCGCTGTTCGGCGCCTTCGTCTGGGTCTGCGCCACGATCTACTCCTTCGGCTATCTCGAGCGACGTGTCTCGCGGCACCGTTACCACGCCGCAAGTCTCGTCGCGCTCGGCGCTTACCTCGGCGTGGTGCTGGCCGGCAGCCTGCTCACGCTGTTCGTGTTCTTCGAGCTGCTCGGCCTGGTCGCCTTCCTGCTGGTCATCCACACGGGCAAGCCGGCGGCGCGCGCCGCGGCGATCCAGTACCTCTGGATGACCGTGCTCGGCGGCGTGGCGCTCCTCGCCGGCATCCTCATGGTCTACGCGGCGGGAGGCGGGGCGCTGGGGCCGTGGGCCGATGCGCTCGACCGGCAGGCTCCGCTCGCGGCGGCCGCCCTGCTCATGGTGCTCGGGTTCGGCGTGAAGGCGGGCATGCTGCCGGTCCACATCTGGCTGCCGAATGCCCATCCCGCGGCGCCTTCGCCGGCGAGCGCCCTGCTGTCCGGCGTGATCATCAAGGCCGGCGCCTATGGCATCTTCCGCACCGTCTTCTCGCTGTTCCGGCCGGAGTCCGGCGCCGAGCTTGGCGGTGCGGCGTGGCAGTTCCCGTCGCAGCTCGGGCTGCTGGTGCTCTGGCTCGGACTCGCGACCATGGCCTTCGGCGTGGTGCTCGCCCTCGGCCAGCGCAACGCCAAGCGGATGCTCGCCTACCACAGCATCAGCCAGATGGGTTTCATCCTCGCGGGAATGGGGACCGGCACCTTCCTCGGCAGCGAGGGTGGCATGGGCACGGTCGGCGGGCTGCTGCACGCGGTCAACCACGCGCTCTTCAAGGCGACACTCTTCCTCGGCGTCGGCGCCGTCGCGCTGCGCACGGGCCAGCTGGACATGTACGCGCTCGGGGGGCTGTGGCGCCGGATGCCGGTGACCTTCGCCCTGATGCTGGTTGCCGCGGCCGGCATCACCGGCGTGCCGCTGTTCAACGGCTTCGTGAGCAAGTGCATGATCCACCACGCGCTGGAGGCTGCCTACGCGCGGGAGCAGTCGGTATCGCTTTGGTTCGCCCAATGGCTCTACGTGCTCGTCTGCGCCGGCACGGCCGCGTCCTTCGTCAAGCTGATCGGCCTCATGTTCCTCGGAAAGGGCCGGGCGGCCGGGGCCAGTCGGGCCGGTGAGGCGCCGGCTGGCATGCTGGCCGCGATGGGCCTGCTGTGCGTGCCCATCGTGGTGCTCGGCCTGTGGCCTGGCCTGCTGCTGGATCGGGTCATGGCGCCGGGCCTCATGGCCTGGGCCATGCCCACAGCGGGCCTGTTGCGCTTCCTCGATCACTATTTCCTGTCGGCGGGCGACCTCGGCATGGCTGTCGTGATGCTGGCGCTGGGCGCGGCGATCTTCGCGGTCGGCATGCGTTTCCGACTGTTCCACCTGCGTGCGCCGCGCTGGCTGCGCCTGGAACGAGGCTACGCCCAAGCCGCGCAGGCGCTGCTGCAGGCGGCGCGGGCAACCTCTGCGACGCAGCAGCGCCTGGCTGCACGGAAGGGGCTCGCCCATGCGCTGCTCGTGGCCGTCGCCGCCGTCGCGCCGGCACAGCAGCGCCTCATGGAGACAGGGTCACGTCGACTCGAGGACTGGAGGCGCAGGCTGCTGGTGGGCCTGCGCAGCCTCGGGCGACAACGCCGGCGGCTGGCCGATACCCTTTTCACCGGTGCGCCCGGCACCGGTGAACAGCAATTCGTCGAGGATGCCTGGCTCGCGCTGGAGGCCGAGCGCCACGCGACGGTTCGCACGGTCGTGAGCGCGGCGTTGCAGCGCGTGCGGGAATCGGGCCGGCTGAAGCCCCGCGAGCGCGAGCCCGTAGCGGAAGCTGTTCGGGCGATCGCCGGTCATCTCGCCGGCATGCTGTTCAATGCCAGGATGAGCGTGGTCGAGGAGTTGACCCGGGCCGGTCACGCGGAGGTGCTGGCGCCCGTGCTGCACGGGGTCATCGGCAACCTGCGGGCCACGCGCGCCGAGGTCGCCGAGGCTGCGATGGGGCTGGCACACCGCCGCTGGACCGGAGAGGACATCGCGCCTCTGCTGGTCGACGTCCTCCGGCCCATCCTCGAAAAGGAACGGTTCGAGTCGAGATTGCGGGCGGCGGCCGGGCTGCCCGGGGCGGCAGAGGTTGCTGGCGGTCGTCCGGCCGCAGGGCGGAAGCCCGCCCGCGGGCCCGCCGCGTTCGCGGCACCAAGCGAGCGTCCGGCGCACGTCCTCGCAGGCTTCGGTCGCTGGCTGGTCGACGCGTTGCGGCTCGGCGTCGCGGTGCTGCGCCAGCCGATGTCGACCTGGCCCTACACGGAGAGCCTCGACACCGACCGGACAGTAATCGCGACGCGCCGCTGGATCGAGCGCTATGTGCGTGACCCGGGGCTGAACGTTCTGGTGACGTACCTGTTCCTCGTGCTCGTCGTGGCGCTGCTCGCGAGTCGGTCCGGCAGCACCTGACGCACCACAGCTCCTACAAGTCCAGCACCCGCGTCTGCATCGGCCCAAGCCCAGTGCTCCTCGACAGCAGGACCTCGCCAGGTCGAACGATTGAACTGGGAGCTGGAGAGCCGGCCAGGATCACGTCGCCTGGCTGCAGCGTGACGAAGCGCGATGCGTAGTCGACGACCTGCGCCGGCGCAAAAGGCTGGTCGGCGATGCGGCCCCGCTGTCGCAACTCGCCGGCGACCTCGAGTTCGAGCGTGATCGAGGCCGGGTCTGGCGCCTCTTCCAGCGTGGTGAGCCACGGACCCAGGATGCAGAACGTATCGGCCGACTTGCGCAGGCCGCGATCCTCATCGCCGCCGACGGCGAGGTCGAGGGCCAGGCAGTAGCCTGCAATGGCTGGCTGAGGGCTGCCGGGTCCGATGACGACCGCCAGTTCCAGTTCGCACTCGATTGGCCGGGCGAGTGGAGGCGGGCGGATGCCGTCGCCCGGCCCGGCGACCGACGAAGAGGCCTTGAGGAACAGGTCGGGCGTCGCACTGGTCGACTCGCCCCGGTTGCGGCGCGCCGCCACGATCTTGCCCGGCCGCGGCACCGGGGATCGCAGGGTCACGCGTTCCAGCGGGATGGGCGCAGCGCGCCCGGCCTCCGCGGCGAGCGGCGCCCGAAGTTCATCCAGCGCGGCGATGAGCGGGTCGCCGGCGGGCAGGGGCCAGCGCAAGGCTGGCAGCCGTTCGAGTACGCGCGACACGTCGTGCACGTGGCCGTCGGCCACCCAGCCGAGCTGGTCGTCGTCGAAGCGGCAGAGCCTCATCGCGCGCCTCGCGCCGGAGTCAATCGCTGCGGAGGGCTGACAGGAGCTGGCGGGCTCCGGCCTCGATCTGGTCCATCATGAGCGCAAACCCGTCGGACTCTCCGTAATAGGGGTCGGGAACCTCGTTCGTGCCGAGGAACAGGCGGATCGGCGTGACGTTGCCAGCCGGGCGGCGCGCCTCGAGTGCCTCGAGGTTTTCGCGGTCCATGGCGAGGATGAGGTCCGCTTCGGCGAAGTCGCGCGGCGTGATCTCCCGGCAGCGGAAGCTGCCGAGGTCGTAGCCGCGCGCGTGGCAGGCCTCGATGGTGCGCGGGTCGGCCGTGTCGCCGGCGTGCTTGTCCTTGAGTCCGGCCGAGCCGAAGGCCGCCTTTGCCGTCAGGCCCGATCGTGCCGCGAGGGCGCGCGCCACCGCCTCGGCCGCGGGCGAGCGGCAGTAGTTGCCGGCATCCACGAACAGGATCCGCATGGGTTCACTCCGTCAGGGGGTTGTCAGGGGATGCGCCGTTTCGCAGCGCAGGATCTCGGCGTCCAGCTTGTCCAGCCAGGCGGTGCCGTAGCGTCCGGTGTACCAGTCGCGCAGGCCGCTCGTGCGACGCCGCAGCTCGGCGCGCTGCTCCTCCGTGGCGACATCCACGGTGCCGCCGCGGCGCAGGAACTCCGCGAGCGCCGGCTTCTCGCGTTCCCTGGCCACTTCGCGTGTGGCCGCAGCCAGCGCCACGAAACCCTCTTCGACGGCGGCCTGCGCCTCCGGCGGCAGCCGCTGCCACTGTTTCTCCGAGAACCACCACATCGCGCCCATGTAGCTGTGCCGGTCCACGAACAGGAAGCGCACGTGGTCGTTGAGCTTCATGCCGACGATGTCCTGCACGCTGTTCTTGATGCCGTCCAGCAGCCCCGCGCTGAGTGCGCCGTAGACCTCCGACCACGGCAGCGCCATCGGCGCGCCGCCGAGGTCGCGGACCATCTGCTGCTCGAGCGCGGAGGGCAGGGTGCGAATGCGCATCCCGGCGAGGTCGTCCACGGAGCGAATCGGCCGGCGCGTGGTGCCGAAGCTGCGCCAGCCGCCCGTATTGCCGATCGCCATCAGGCGCAGGCCCAGCCCGTCTGCCAGGATGGCGTCGCCCATGGCCTGCACCATGGGGCCGTCGAGCACGCACTCGACCACGTCGTCGTCGCGGAACGAATAGGGCAGGTCGAGCACCTGCACCGCGCCATACAGTGCAGCCAGGCCGCCGACGGTGGTCTGGTGCACCTCCAGCACGCCGCTCTGCATGCTCTCGATGCACTCGCGCTCGCTGCCGCAGAACTGGCCGGAGGGAAAGATCTGCACCTCCACGCGCCCGGGCAGCAGTGCCTCGACTGTTTCCTTGAACGCGAGGCTGCCGACGTAGTCCTCGTCGTCCTTGGACGCGAGGAAGGCGATGCGGATCGTGATTTCCGGCCGGTCGATCCGAGAGGCCACGACCCCGGCGATGCAGCCGGCGAGGATGGCGATCAGCAGCAGCCTGAGCCCGAGCGTCCCGTTCATCGCCAGCGCATCACTGCACGAAGCCCAGCCAGCGCGGGATGGTGAGCGTCAGCGCCGGGAAGCAGGTCACCGCCACGATCACGACCAGGTGCACCGCGAGGAATGGCAGCAGCGCGCGCACGATGCGCTCAACCCGCTCGTTGGCCACCGAGGCGACGACGAACAGCACGAGGCCCATCGGCGGAGTGGCGAGTCCGACCGTCAGGTTGATGCACATGATCATGGCGAAATGTATCGGGTCGACGCCGAGCGAGGCGAAGACCGGCCCGAGCACCGGTCCCAGGATCAGGATCGCCGGCCCCGCGTCCAGGAACATGCCGAGGAAGAACAGCAGCAGGTTGAGCAGCAGCAGCAGCAGGAGCGGCCGGTCCGTGATGGACACCAGTGTCGCTGCCATCGCCTCCGCCATGCCCGACATGGTGACCAGCCATCCGAAAGTGACCGCGGCGCCGACCAGCAGCAGGATGACGCCGGACTGAACGGCCGTCGCGACGAAGATTTCCTTGAGTCCGCGCACGCGAAGGCTGCGCAGCACGAAGAGCGTCACGACGAGAGCGTAGGCGGCGGCGACCGCAGCCGCCTCGGTTGCGGTGAAGATCCCGCCCAGCATGCCGCCCAGCAGGATCAGCGGCATGAGCAGCGCCAGGATGGCACCGCGGAAGGCGCGGCCCCGCTCCGGCCAGGTGGCGCGCGGCGCGGCCACCGGCAGGTCGTAGCGCGAAGCCAGCAGGCGCGTCACCGCCATGAGACCAAGCCCCATCAGCACCCCGGGCACGATGCCGGCCGCGAACAGCGCTCCGATGGAGAGGTTCATCACGAAGCCGTAGAGGATCATGATGCCGGACGGCGGGATGATGGGCCCGATCACCGCAGCAGCGGCTGTCACCGCAGCCGCGAAGCTGCGCCGGTAGCCGTTGGCTTCCATGGCGGGCACCAGCATCTTGCCGATTGCGGATGCGTCCGCCACGGCGGAGCCCGAAATGCCGGCGAAGAGCATCGCCGAGAGGATGTTGACCTGCGCCAGCCCGCCGCGCACGTGGCCGACCAGCGATTGGCTGAAGTTCACGATCCGCGCCGTAATGCCGCCGGAATTCATCAGTTCGCCGGCCAGGATGAAGAAGGGCACCGCCAGCAGCGGAAAGCTGTCGATGCCGTTGTAGAGCCGGGAAAGCAGCGCGGCGAAATACGGTCGCTGGTCGTCGAGCACCAGGCTCAGGCCGGGCCCCACCAGCAGGGCAAACACGACCGGCATGCCCAGCGCCAGCAGCATGACGAAGATCCAGAAGAAGGCCGTGGACATGCCGCTCAGTCCTCCTTGATTCCCGGCACCGCGCCCGCGAGCGTGAGCTCCGGGTCGGGCCGGACGAGCGATCGCAGGAGCCGCAGGACGAGTTCCGCCGACACGAGGACGAGCGCCGCGAGGGCGACCGGCACGATCGAATAGATCCAGGACATGCGGACGGGCAGCGCGGAGGCGGTGAGCGACAAGCCGCGCCGCCAGAATTCGAAGCTCTCCAGCAGCAGCATCACGCAGATCCAGGCCACCAGCAGGTTCAGTGCCGCGCTGCAGGCCGCCAGGAACCTCGGCGGAAGCGCATGGGCGAAGGAGCCGATGGCGACGTTCGCGCCGCTGCGGTAGGCATAGGGAGCTACGAGCAGCACGCCCCAGACGAGTGCCACGCGGGCCAGCTCCTCGGCCCAGTCGAGCGTGTGGCTGAAGATCGCGCGCGAGAGGATCTGGGCGACGGCCAGGACGACCATGCAGCCGATCAGCGCGGCGGCGATGTCGCGCCCCGCGCGGGTCACCGGGGCATTGAACGCGGCGAGCACCGCGATCGGCCGGTCCAGCAGGGGCAGCGGGCGGTGCGGACCGGGTCCGTTCATCGACGGCCTGTGGAGGGCGCCCCGGCAGGGGCGCCCTCCAGTCTACTCACTTGCCGCCGAAGTTGGCGCGGAACTGCACGCCGAAGTACTGGTCGGCGTCGCGCGGCACCTGCAGCCTCGGCACACCGCCCGGGCCGCCGCTCGTCTTCAGGACGGTGTAGTTCTCGTCGCCGAGGTTGCGGCCGATGAGCATCAGCCGGTAGCGGTCGTCCTTGTCCATGAACGAGATCGTCAGGTCCACCGTCGAATAGGACGGGATGCGCAGGGCCGCCGGCTCGTTCAGGTCGGACCAGCTCTCGTCCTGGTAGGCGAATATGAGCGCCGGGACGATGTCCATCGAGGCCAGCCTGATGCGGTAGTCCGCCGCCAGCGAGGCCTTCAGCTTGGGCGCGAGCGGGAGCTGCGTGCCGCTTCGGACCGTGGGCTGTGATCCCGGGGGTGCTCCCGGCGGAACCGGGAACTGCACGACCGTGGCGTCCGCGTAGGCGATGCCGCCGCTGATCGAGAAGTTGTCGGTCGGGCGGGCCAGGAAATCGAGCTCGAAGCCCTCCGTCTCCACCTCGCCGGCGTTGGTCAGCGTGGTGATGGTGACGTTGTTGAGCACGAGGAAGTTGTTCGCCTGGAAGTTGTCGTACTCGGCGAGGAAGGCCGCGCCGTTTATGATCGCCTTGCCGCCGAACAGGGTGGACTTGAAGCCCACTTCGTAGGCGTCAACCGTCTCGGCGTCGATCACGCCCGTCTGGCGCGACGTCATGTTGAAGAACACGTTGAACGCCGGGCCCTTGTAGCCACGCGAGTAGGTCGCGTAGGTCATGAAGGCCGGGGTGACGTCGAACTGCAGGCCGGCGCGGCCGGAGACCTCGTCGGACTTGTCGCTGCCGGTCAGCAGCAGCGACGTGCAGGCGTTGAGGCAGTCGAAGTGCGACCTGTCCTTGATGCCGGGGCCCGGCCGCGGCGAGAAGTTGTAGAGGTGATCGAAGCTCAGGTCGTCCTGCGTCCAGCGCAGGCCGCCAATGAGCCGCCAGCGGTCCGACACGTTGTAGGTGCCGTCGGCGAACAGTGCGAGATTCTCGAAATCCGCGCTGAAGTCAGCGTCGGCGAACTGCGACTCGACGACCGACGTCCCGGGCAGGCAGGGCGCCAGGCCGGTCGCATCGGGACTCGAGGTCGTCGAGCGGCAGACGGTGGTGTCGCGGCGGAAGTACCGCTCCGCATCCGTGGACGAGTAGTAAAGACCCGCCACGTAGTCCAGCTTGCCGGCGGAACCGGTGAAGCGCAGCTCCTGGGAGAAGGTCTCGGTCGTCTGCGGGCCGGTGTCGTGCAGCAGCGCGAAGGCGTTGCCCGGATACGCGGCGACCCGGTCCAGCCAGTCGCCCTCGCGGATCTCGGTCGAGTCCCAGGTGCGGTATGCCGTGATGGAGGTCAGCGTTCCGCCCCACAGGTCGATGTCCGCCTGCAGCGAAAGTCCCCAGGCCTCCTCCTCGGAAGTCATGACGAGATCCTGCTTGACCTGGCGCGTGGCGTCGCCGCGGAAATCGGTGCCGGACAGGATCGACTGCAGGGCCGGGCCGTTGGCGCCTCCCGGTGCGTTGCCGATGACCTCGACGCAGCAGTTGTCGTCCGACTTGCGGTAGTCGCCGATGAAGGTGAGCTGGACCGCATCACTCGGATCCGCCACCCATATCGAGCGGATGCCGTAGCGCTCGTAACCGTTCAGTTTGCCACCGGCCGGCGTCGCGCTGATGTTGTCGATGTAGCCGTCGAAGTCGCCCCAGGCGACCGACGTCCGGGTCCTCAGTCGGTCGGATATCGGAGCGTCGAGGCTCGCCTTGATCCGGTACTCGTCGTCCTCGAACCAGCCCAGCTCGACGGAGGCGCCGAACTCGCTCGAGGGCCGCTTGGAGATGACGTTGACCACGCCGGCCGAGGAGTTCTTTCCGAACAGCGTGCCCTGCGGGCCGCGCAGCACCTCGACGCGCTCCACGTCGTAGAGGTCGCCGAAGGCCTCGCCGGCCGAGGACAGCACCACGCCGTCGAGCACGAAGGCGACGCTCGGCTGGGCAGCGATGGCGAAGTTGATGGTGCCGACGCCACGCAGGAAGATTGCCTGATTGAGCGCCGTGTTCGTCTTGCGGATGTTGAGCGACGGCACCAGCGTCTTGAGCGATTCCGCGTTGAAGCCAGAGGCCATCTCCAGCTGGCTGGCGCTCACCACGGAGAGCGCGATCGGCACTTCCTGCAGGTTCTGCTCGCGCTTCTGGGCCGTGACGATGATCTCCTCGAGCGCCGTGCGCTCGCCCTCCTGCGCGACGGCGGAATGCGCCGCGGCGAGCGTGGCAATGACCGCGGCTGCAAGCCGGACGGACGGAGTCCTTGCGACCTTCGGATGAAGCACTGTGGTTTCCCCCCAACGATTGATCGGCGCGGCCGAGTGGCCACCGGCGCAGGTTGCGCCGCGAATCAAGCTAGCACAGCAATTCTATGTCTTACAACCCTTATATAAGACATTAAACAGGATCCAGCCCTGTCGTTGCAGCGCAACATGCGCGGTGGCGAAGATCCGGCGAGATCCTGCGCCGCCGGAGGTCACGAAAGCGGTAGCTTCGGGGTCTGAAAGCGGTTCCGGTCCGTGCGACAGCCGGCCCGCGCGGGCTCAAGTGAGGCGGATGGTCTCAGGGCCGAGTTCGATCCTCGTGCCGGCGCGCAGGAACGCGGCGATCTCCGGCAACGACAGCTGCAGGCGATGGCTGCGGCCGCCGGCCAGCGTGTCTCCCGACGGGAATCGCTGCCAGTCGCCCGCGGGCAGGTAGACCTCCACGCCACCGCCCGGCTCCAGGCAGGGCGCCACGAGCAGGTCCTCACCCAGGAAGAACTGAGTCTCGAAGCTCCAGGCGGCGCGCTCGCCGGGACAGGCCAGCGCCATCGCGCGCTGCACCGGCAGGCCGGTGGCGTGCGACTGAGCAAGGCAGCGTTCCAGGTAGGGCAGCAGCCGGTAGCGCAGCGCCAGCGCCTCGTTCACCGCCGCCTCGGCTTCGGGCCCATAGCTCCAGGGCTCGCGCGGGCCGATACCGTGGAGGCGCATGTGCGCAGAGAACACCGCTGCCTGCGCCCAGCGGACGTACAGCTCCGGGTCGCGACGGTCGGCGTAGAAACCGCCGACGTCGGTGGCAAAGAAGGGTCCGCCGCTCATTCCCCAGGAGAGGCCGCCGCGGATGCTTGCGGCGAGCCCGCCCCAGTCGGCCTGCGGGTCGCCGCCCCACTGGGAGGGATAGCGCTGCGAGCCGGCCCAGGCCGAGCGGCTGAACAGGAAAGCGCCGCCCGCGGCGTAGCGCTCGGCAGCCTCGTACACGCAGCGGTTGTAGAGGAGCGCATAGGCGTTGTGCAGCTCGGTGCCGCTCGAGCCGTCGCTCGCGACCATGCGCTCGTCCACCTGCTCGCCGAAGTCCGCCTTGATCATGTCCACGCCCAGCTCGAACAGCTCGCGGTGGCGGTCGCGCCAGTACGCGTAGGCTTCGGGGTGGGTGAAGTCGAGGAGTCCGGACTCGGGCAGGGGCGTGAGCACGGCGCCGAAGGGCTCGAGGTCCCACTGGTAGCGGTAAGCCTCGCCCGTGCGCCGGTCCCTGATCAGCCAGCCACGCGCCGCGAGCTCGGCGAACAGCGGGTTCTTGACGGAGATGAGCGGGTATTCCCAGACGCAGATCCGGAACCCCATCGACTTGAGCTCGGTGAGCACCGGCCGCGGGTCAGGATAGCGCTTCGGGCACCACTCGAAGGCGAAGCGCGTGTCCGTGTCCTGCCAGGCGCGTCCGTCGAAGGTGATCGTCTCGCAGGGCATGCCGCGCCGGCGGACCTCGCGCGCGACCGACAGTATCTCGTCGGCATCCCTGTAGTAGGCCTTCGACAGGATGACGCCGAGGCTCCAGCGCGGCGGCACCGGCGCTCGGCCGGTGAGGGCCGTGTACTGCCCGAGGAGTTCCGCGCCGTCGCCGCCCGCGAAGATGAAGAGGTCGAGCGTCGGGCTGTCCACCTCGAGCACGTAGGCGCGCTGCGACCAGGGCGCGTAGCCGACGCCGTGGGTCACCGCGGCGGTGGTGTGAATGAACACTCCCCAGCCGTCCGGGCTCCAGGCGAAGGGCGTGTTCTTGTAGCTGCGCTCGGAATTGACGCCGAGGGCGTCGTGGTTGAACGACCGGATGAGCTCGCCGCGGTGATCGAGCCGGCCCCACTTCTCGCCGAGCCCGTAGACCGGCGTGGCGTGGCCCAGCTCCAGGCTCACCAGCCAGCCGTGCTCGAGGCGCGCGAACGGCGGCAGCCGGAAGCGGCGCACGAAGTGCGCGTCGCTGGGCGAGGACTGTACCCGGCGGCCCGCGTGCTCCAGCGTGAACGACAGCGGCTCGTGGTCGAGCGTCAGCACGAGCGGTCCCGCGGACAGGCGCGTGCGGCCTTCCTCGTGCGTCAACGCGACGGGCAGCGCCGCGGGCGCCGCAGCGAGGATCCCGTAGTCGCGGCCCGCCGGGCCGAGACGCAGGCGCAATCCGAAGTCATGCAGCGTGACGACGAGTTCGCCGGCGCTGGTCGGAACCCGCACGGCGCCGTCGGCGCCAGCCACCGCGGCGCCGGTGACGGCGAGCGCGGGGATGCGGCCCCAGTCCGGCGGCTCGACGCCGGCGGGCAGGGCGCTCACGCCAGCTCCAGGACCGGCAGGCCCCAGCGCGACGCGACGGCGCGCAGCGCGGGCCTGTGGTCGCCGTAGGCGAGCGCGAAGTGGTGCTCGAGGCCCTCCTCCATGATGGTCCGGCAGACGTCCGCGGCCGGGCGGTCGAAGCGAACGGTGCCCGAGCAGCCCGTGAAGGCCATCGGCGCACGGACGACCGCGGCGCCGGCGATCATGAGCTTCACTTCGTTGCGGGCCCGCGAGAGGCGGGCAAGCGTGATACGGCCGGGCTTGATCGGGAACTGGTGCAGGAGCGGCATCTTGCGGTTGGTGTGGATCGTCGCCTGCGCCTCGGCCTCGGGATCCTTCATCGACAAGGGCGCGAGACCGCAATGCCACAGTACCGCGGTGTCGTCGGCCGGCGTGATGTCCACGAGGTCCGCCATCCAGGCCGGCTCGTCCGCGAGCGTCTGCAGCAGCAGCTGCGTGATCGAGCCGTTCACGTCGGCCTCGCAGGCCGACGGCACGCGCTCGCCGTTCATCATCGCCATCGGGCCGCAGGCCGCGCAGCCGTACTCGGTGAACATCTCCGGCCAGCAGCGCACGGCGAGGCCCTGCGCGCCGGTCTCGCGCCGCAGGTCCTGCAGGGCACAGAAGACGCGGAACGAACGGTCGAGCTGCTCCTGGTCCACCGCGTCGAGCCCCGTGAGCTGCGCTGCGGCCGAGGCGCGCACGCCCGCGACCCGGCCAGGGTCGGCGGCGCGGGCCTTGTCGAAGAGCTGCCCGAGGGTGACCGTCTTCACGTCCATGCCCGCGAGCCGCTGCAGCAGCGCGCCATCGTACTCGCAGGTGTCGAAGCCGTCCGGATGCTTGCCGATCACGGTGACGGTGCCGCCGGCGAGCGCCGCGAGCGCGCGCTCCGCGGCCCGTTCGGCCTGCGTATCGGCCGCGGCCGGCGCGAGCCGCGCGTGGGAGGGTACCGCGATGGCGGGCTCGGCGAGCGCGACGAGGCGCTCGGCGAGACCGGCTTCGCCGGGATCGG
>JBBINN010000025.1:0-23313 GCA_037443885.1 Gammaproteobacteria bacterium
CGGCGTCGGACGCGAGGTAGAGCGCCATCGCGGCGACCTCGTCCGCCCGGCCGAAACGGCCGAGGGGCTGGCGCTGCCGGAAGGCTTGCAGGTTCGCGCCGTAGTCGCCGGCGGCCGCCAGCCGCTCGTGCAGCGACGGCGTGTCGATAGTTCCCGGACAGATTGCGTTGCAGCGGATCCCCTGTCCGGCGAAGTCGGCCGCGATGGCCCGGGTCATGGCGATAACAGCCCCCTTGGTGGCGGCGTAGGCGAAGCGGTTGGGGACCGCCTTGACCGTCGAGACGACGGAGGCCACGTTGATGATCCGCCCCCCGCCACGCGCCAGCATCCCCGGCAGGATGGCGCGCGTGACGCGGTAGACCGTGGTCATGTTGACGTCGATCGAGCGACGCCACGCGTCCTCGTCGCAATCCAGGATCGTTCCGTGGTGCACCCAGCCGACGACGTTGACCAGCACATCGAATCCGGCGGCCGATTCCGCGATCGTGCGCACGAAGCCGGCATCGGTCAGGTCGCCGGCGAGGGGCGTCACTCCGGGGAGGCCCCGGCAGGACTCGGCGAGGCGGGCCGCGTTGACGTCGACTGCCGTGACCTCGGCGCCCGCGCGCGCGTACTCCGCGACCACCGCCGCACCGATGCCCTGCGCGGCCGCGGTAACGATCGTCCGGCGGCCCGACAGCGACAGGTCCACGTCAGCGGCCCGTGAAGCGGGGGCTGCGCTTCTCGCGGAAGGCGGCGCGTCCCTCGGCTGCGTCGGCGGTTCCCATGCAGACCGCCTGCAGGTCCCGCTCGTAGCGCACAGCCATCTCCATGTTCATGGCGTAGGCCGCGCGGAGGTTGTCTTTGGCGACCTGCGCGGCGATCGGCGGGCGCTCGGCGATCGTCCGCGCGAGCGCCCACGTCGCCGGCATCAGGTCCTCGGGCGCGTGCACCTCGGATACGAGGCCCCACCGCAGCGCCTCGGCGCTGCCGACGGGCTCGCCGGTGAGCAGCATCCTCGCCGCGTTGCTGGCCCCGACGTTGTGAACCAGCAGGAAGCTGACGCCGCCGCCGCCGATCCAGCCGAGCTTGATCTCGGCCGCGCAGAAGGTCGCGCTGGAGGACGCGAGGCGGATGTCGCTGTTGAGGCACAGTTCCAGCCCGCCGCCGTAGGCATGGCCGTTCACCGCGCAGATGACCGGCTTTCGGATCGCGCGGATCGAGTCGCAGTAGTCGGCGCGGTTGCGGAACGTCCATGCCGAGTCGTAGCTGTCTAGGTCGCGGACGTCGCTGCCAGCGCAGAACGCCTTCTCCCCGGTGCCTGTGAGGATCACTACGCGGATCGACTCGTCCCGGTCGCAGCGATCGCAGAGTCGCTCGATCTCGGCCGCCATCGCGGCGGTGACGGTATTGAGCTTGGCCGGCCGGTTCAGAGTGATGACCGCTACATTGCCTTGCTGCGAGAACTCGACGTCGCTCACGGTGGGGTGCCTCGGTTGCCGGCGCGCGGCGTGGGAGAGGGATCAGACCAGTGTCTCGGAGACCACCCTGTCGGCGAGCAGCCGGGCCACGGTCGGCGCGTCGAGGCCGGCTTCCGACAGGATCTCGCGGGTGTGCTGTCCCTCGAGCGGCGCGCCCCGGTTGACCCGCGAGGGCGTGGCCTCGAAGCGGATCGGGAAACCCGGTGTCTTCACGTGGCCCTCGGTCGGGTGGTCGTACTCGACGAAGCTGCGGTTGTGCCTGACCTGCGGGTCGTCGACCAGGTCCTGGTAGCCGTAAACGCGGCCAGCCCAGACGCCCTGCCGGTCGAAGGCGTCGAGCAGCGGCGCGGCGTCGTGCCGCAGGACCGCCCGTTCGGTCAGCTCGAAGACCAGGTCGCGCTGGTCGTGGCCAGCCGTCGCCTCATCCATCGCGAGGAACTCCGGGATGCCGAGGATCGCGCTCAGGGTCGCCAGCGAGCTGAGGGACAGCACGATCCACACGCCGTCGCGGGTGCGATAGACGCCGTAGGGCGCGCGGATGTAGACGTGACCGTGCGGCTGCGCCGTGCGACGCTGGGGCTTGTGTCCGACCGTGAAGACCGACAGCTCCTGCATCTGCAGCGAGACGATGGCGTCGAGCATGTTGACCGACACGTGCTGGCCCTGGCCAGTGCGCTCGCGGTGGAACAGTGCGGCGAGCGCGCCCTCGAAGGCGTTGTACGCGGTCACGGCATCCACCACATACTGCCCGGCGGGCGTCGGCCGGTCTTCGGCGCGACCGGTGCTCAGCATGCCGCCGCTTATCGCCTGCAGCAGCAGGTCCTGGCCCGGGCGCAGCCGGTAGGGTCCGTCCTCGCCGTAGCCGGAGATCGATACGTAGACCAGCCGCGGGTTACGGGCGGACAGCGTCGCGTAGTCCATGCCGAGACGCTCGGCGACGCCGGGCCGGTAGTTCTGGAGGAAAACGTCGGCCGTATCGACCAGGCGGTAGACGATGTCGCGGCCGGCCTCGGATTTGAGGTCGACTGCGAGGCTGCGCTTGTTCCGGTTGAGCGACAGGAACGACGCGTTGATGCGGTTGCCGGTGGCGTTGCCCGCCGCCACGCCACGGTGCCATTCGCCCCCGACGGGCTCGATCTTGATCACGTCGGCGCCGAGGTCGCCGAGCCGCTGCGCAGCGAACGGCCCGGCCATGGCGATCGACAGGTCGAGCACGCGTATGCCTTCGAGCACCTGTGCGGGCGTGCCTTGAGTGTCCAATGCGGTCTACCTCGACTGGGGCGGCGTGGCTGGTTGCCGTCCGGGGCTGGATAAAGTATATATCATATGTGCTTCGACGGCATCCAGCCGCCAGCGCCAGGACACACAGCGAGGGGGTCGCTCATGATTCAGGCAGGCATCTTCACCGGGTACTTTCCCTACGGTCTCCAGGAAGTAATCACGCGGATCAAGAGCCACGGGTTCACCACCGTGCAGCTCGACCTGGACTTCCGCGACATGGACATGTCGACCGAGGCGCTCGACAGCAAGGCCGCCAAGAAGATCCGCGACGCGTTCCGCGACGCGAACCTGCCGATCTGCTGCGTCTCGGCGTACACCAACCTCATTCACCCCGATCCAGCGACACGCAAGAAGAACCTCGACCGCCTGCGCCGGATCATCGCGCTGGCGCGCGAACTCGGCACGCCGTACGTCATCAGCGAGACCGGAACCTTCTGTCGCGACAGCGACTGGGTGCACGACCCGAAGAACAAGACGGACGAAGGCTACGCCATCTGCCGCGACGTGATCGGCGAGATCGTGGAGTACTCGGCGAAGCACGACGCGGTATTCCTCGTCGAGACCTACGTCAACAACGTGATCGGCTCGGTCGAGGAGACGCTGCGCCTGTTCTCGGACATCAACCACCCGTCGCTCGGGCTGCTGATGGACCCGACCAACTACTTCGAGTCACACAACATCGACAATATGGACGGCGAACTCAACAAGATCTTCGACGCGCTGTCGGACAGGATCCGGATCGCGCACGCCAAGGACGTCAAGCGCGCCGGCGAGGACAAGTCGGAGAAGCATGCGGCGATCGACGCGGCAGAGTCGCACACCTACCGCGGCGTGGGCGAGATCGAGCTGCCGGCGCCCGGCATGGGCTCGCTAAACTACGACCTGTACCTGAAGCGGCTCAGCAGGCACCACCCGAACATCCCGATCATCATCGAGCATCTCGACGAGAGTGACGTGCCGAGGGCCAAGAGCTTCCTCGACGGCAAGCTCAAGGCGAACGGCTGCTGACGCCGGAGAGGGGGCATGACCGACCAACAGTTCGCGCCGGACGTCGAGATCCGGTGCCGGGACCACGTCATCGGCTGCATCGGCGCCGGCTTCATCATGGCCGACGTCCATCTCGCCGCCTACACGGATGCCGGCTTCAAGGTCCGCGCCATCGCCTCGCGGACCCGGGACAAGGCGCAGGCGACGGCCGACCGCTGGAAGATCCCGAAGGTGCACGATACGCCCGAGGCGCTGCTGCGGGACGCGTCCATCGAGATCGTGGACCTCGCTTACCCACCGCACCTGCAGGCTGAGCTCATCGAGGCGGCCTGCCGCCAGCCGCACATCAAGGCGATCCTGGCGCAGAAGCCGCTGGCACCGACCTACGCCGAGGCCCGCGCGATCGTCGAGTGCTGCGAGCGCGCCGGCAAGGTGCTGTCCGTCAACCAGAACATGCGCTACGACCAGTCGATGCGCGTGCTGAAGCAGATCCTCGATCGCGGGCTGCTCGGCACGCCCGTCATCGGCTCCATCGACATGCGCGCCATCCCGCACTGGCAGGGGTATCTCGACGACTACCAGCGGCTGACGCTGCTCAACATGAGCGTGCACCACCTCGACATCATGCGGCACCTGTTCGGTGAGGTCGCCGACATCTACGTCGGTACGCGGCCGGACCCGCGGCGCACCGCTAACGTGCCCATCGACGGCATCTGCATCTCGACCCTGCGCTTCGAGTCCGGCGTGCTGGGAAGCTGCCTCGACGACGTCTGGGCCTCGCCGACCGAACCCGGCTTCGACTCGGACATCTACATCCGTTGGCGCGTCGAGGGCGAGAAAGGTGTGGCGCGAGGAACGATCGGCTGGCCCGACTACCCGGCGGGCAGCCCGAGCACGCTCGACTGGTGCGCGCCGGCCACGGGCGGCCAGTGGCAGCAGCCGCGCTGGGCGACGATGTGGTTCCCGCACGCGTTCCGCGGCGTCATGGAGCAGCTGCAGTACGCGCTCAAGACCGGCACGGCACCCGCTCTGAGCGGACGTGACAACCTCAGGACGATGGCGCTGGTCGAGGCCGGCTATCGATCCATGGTCGAGCGGCGGGTGGTCGCTCCCGCCGAGATCGAGTCGGCCTGATTGGGCCAAGGGGATCGCCGATGGCGCAACTTTACGGGCGGAAGATGTGCAGACTGGACATCGAGCGACGGACGGGTTCGCTGCTCCAGTTCGGCGGAATACAGGCCGGGACGTTCAACGACGGGCTGGAGCGCGGAGTTCGCTTCCTCGAGTTCAGGACCGGCACGGGACTGCAGTTCAAGGTGCTGGTGGACCGCGCCATGGACGTCGGGCCCTTCGAGTACCGGGGCGCGGCCGTCGGCTGGCACTCGCCGACCGGTTTCCGCAACCCGGGGCTGCACGACTACGAGGGTGAGGGCGGCCTCGCCTGGCTGCGGTCGATGTCGGGGCTCATGCAGACCTGCGGCCTCGACCACACGCTGTTCATGGACGCCGATCCGTCCCCGCACTACGTCTACGAGCACCGCAGCGTCGTCAAGTCGAGCCTGCACGGCCGGGTCGCGAACATTCCGGCGCGGCTGACGGGCTACGGGGAGACGTGGAACGGCGACGAGTGCACGCTCTGGTGCGAAGGCGTGGTCACGCAGGCGGCGGTGTTCGGCGAGGACCTGCAGCTGCACCGGCGGATCGAGGCGAAGCTGGGCGAGAACGCCTTCACCGTCCGCGACCGTGTCGTGAACCACGGCTTCTACCGCACGCCGCACATGTTCCTTTACCACCTGAACGTCGGCTACCCGGTGCTCGACGAGGGCAGCGAGTTCGTGGCGCCGATCCGGCACACACCCTGGGCATCGCACGCGGCCGACCTGCGCCGGCAGGGCGTCGGCTACCGCACGCAGCCGCCGCCACAGCGCAACTTCCACGAGCAGGTCTGGGAGCACGCGATCGCGGCGGACGACGCCGGCCTGGTGCCGGTGGCCGTCGTCAACCGCGCGTTCGACGGCGGCCGCGGCCTGGGCCTGATGATCGAGTTCCGCAGGAGCGAATTCCCCTTCCTGTTCCAGTGGCAGAACCTGCAGGAGGGCATGTACGGTCTCGGCGTGGAGCCGAGCAGCAACCACGTGCTCGGCAAGCCCTTCGCGAGGGAGCGCAACGAGCTGCGCTGGCTCGAGCACGGCGAGGAGTACCGCTACACGACGCGGTTCGTCATTCTCGAGGACAACGCGGCGATCGACTCGGCGGTGGCGCGGATCAGGGCGATCGCCCGCCAGGACGAATCGGAGTATCCGGCCATCAGCGGCCGATGGGACGACTGAGGCCGACGCGGTTTGCGAGGGAGGGCCGCTCGATGATCCTGAAGGGCAGGAATGCGGTGATCACCGGCGGGGCCGGCGGCCTCGGCTGCGAGATGGTGCGGACGCTGGCCCGCGAGGGGGCGACCGTTTGGGTGCTCGAGCGTAACGCGGCTGCGGCCCGGGCGCTGATCGCCGACGTGGCGTCGAACCCGGTCGGCGCGGGGCGGGCGGAATTCGTCGAATGCGACCTCGCCGACATCGAGGCGACGCAGGGTCTCGCGCGCGGCATCGCCGCGCGTTGCGGCGGCGTCGACATACTGGTCAACAACGCGGCGATCTACCCGTCGCGGTCGATCCACGAGTACACCCTGGACGAATACCGCGCCGTGCAGCGTGTCAACGTGGAGGCCGGGGTCGCGCTGGTGCAGGCGCTGACGCCGGGCATGATGGAAAAGGGCTGGGGCCGGATCGTCAACATCGCGAGCATCACCTTCTACGGCGGATGGGCCAACCTCATGCCCTACGTCGTGTCGAAGGGCAGCCTGGTGGGACTGACCCGTTCCCTGGCGCGGGAGCTCGGCCAGTACGGCATCAACGTGAATGCGATCTCGCCAGGTGCATTCCCGACCGACGCGGAGAAGATCCACCCGGACCCCGAGGGCTACACGCGCCTTGTCCTGGACCACCAGTCCATCAAGCGCCGTGGCAGCCCGCGCGACATCGCGGAGGCGATCCTGTTCCTGGTGTCCGACAGCAGCGCCTTCATCACCGGGCAGACCCTGAACGTGGACGGCGGCTGGGTGATGCACTGACGGACCCGCCCGGCCCGCGGCGCGTGGGGGCGTTTCTGTACAATCGCTGCCCAGCACTGCAACCTGTCGTGGAGATGCAGCGATGAACTCGCCGCGGTTGACCGCCGTGCGTACCGCCAGCCTGGTCGAGCTGGCGCATGACCAGATCCTCGAGAAGATCACCGACGGCGGCTACCAGGACGGCGACCGCATCGTCATCGACGACGTCGCCGAGCAGCTCGGCATTAGCCGCATCCCCGTCCGCGAGGCGCTGGCGCGCCTGCACGCGGAGCGCCTCCTCGAGTACGAGCGGAACAAGGGCTACCGGGTCACGCCGAAGGCGGACTACGCCATGCTGTTCCAGGCCCGGATGGTGATAGAGCCGAGCGCGATCCGTTACTGCGGCAACCGGGTCACTCCTGCCAGGATCGCCGAACTGCGCGGCATCAACGAGCGGATATCCAGGCTCTCCACCGGCAAGAAGTTCCGCCAGTACGTGGACTTCCTGCTGCTCAATGACCGGTTCCACATGGCTATCGTAGGCCTCTGCGACAACCGGCTGATCACCGAGGCGTACAAGTCGCTGAGCTATGGACCGCAGTTCGCGCGGCACTCGCACGGTCGCGGCATCCCGGACCTCGAGGACAACGTGGCCGAGCACGAGGCGATCATCGCCGCCCTCGAGCGGCGCGACCTGCCGGCGGCGGTGCTCGCTGCCGAGCGCCACATCGAGGCGGGACTCAGGCGCTTCGAGGCCTACGGCGCCCAGAAGGCCGGCGGCAGGCGCGGATGAGCGAAGGGCCTGCCACTGCGACGCCCTTCGTCGCACCGGGCGTCGAGGCCGTGCTCGGCGAGCTGCGAGCGCTGCTCGGCGACCGGCTGTCGACGTCGGCTGCGGTGCGGCGCCATCACGGCGAGGACGCCACGCATCACATCGCGGCGCCACCCGACGCGGTCGCCTTCGCGAGCTCGACGGAGGAGGTGCAGGCGATCGTCCGTTGCTGCGCGAGCCACCGCGTGCCGGTGATTGCCTTCGGCGCCGGCACGTCGCTCGAGGGGCACGTCTCGGCGCCCTTCGGCGGTGTGTGCATCGACCTCTCCAGGATGAACGAGGTGCTGGCCGTCAGCGCCGAGGACCTCGACTGCCGGGTGCAGGCGGGCGTGACGCGCAAGCAGCTGAACGACTACCTGCGCAGCGAGGGGCTCTTCTTCCCGGTCGACCCGGGCGCCGACGCGTCGCTCGGCGGCATGGCGGCGACCGGCGCGTCTGGCACCAATGCGGTGCGCTACCGGACGATGCGCGAGAACGTGCTGGGCCTGACCGTCGTGCTGGCGGATGGGCGCGTGATCCGCACCGGCACGCGGGCGCGGAAGTCCTCCGCCGGTTACGACCTGACCCGCCTGTTCGTGGGCTCCGAGGGCACGCTCGGCGTGATCACCGAGGTGCAGCTGCGCCTGCAAGGTTTCCCGGAGGCGATCGCTGCGGCGGTGTGCTCGTTCGAGACGCTGCGGGGTGCGGTGGACACCACCATCCTCACGCTGCAGATGGGCATTCCCGTCGCGCGCATCGAGCTGCTCGACGAACTGCAGGTAGAGGCCGTCAACCGCCACTCGCGGCTCGACTACCCGGGGCTTCCGACGCTGTTCTTCGAGTTCCACGGTTCTGCATCGTCGGTGGAGGAGCAGGCGAAGTCCGTGGGCGAGCTGGCCGCCGACAACGGCGGCAGCGGCTTCCGCTGGGCTGCCCGGCCCGAGGACCGCACGAGGCTGTGGGAGGCGCGCCACGAGGCCTTCTGGGCAGCCAAGGAGCTTCGACCCGGTTGCATGGCGATCACGACCGACGTCTGCGTGCCCATCTCGCGGCTCGCCGACTGCGTGCTCGAGACGCGCGCCGACATCGATGCGGAGGGCTTCACCGCGCCGATCCTCGGGCACGTGGGCGACGGCAACTTTCACGTCGTGCTGCTGGTCGATCCGGGCTCGCCCGACGAGGTGACGCGCGCGGAGGCCTTCAACCGCCGCCTGGTCGAACGTGCGCTCGGCATGGGAGGGACGTGCACGGGCGAGCACGGCGTCGGCGCGGGCAAGATCGGGTTCCTGGAGCTGGAGGCCGGTGATGCCATTGGCCCGATGCAGGCCATCAAGCGGGCGCTGGACCCGCTGGGGCTCATGAATCCCGGCAAGATCCTGCGCGACTCGGCGCCGGCCGGGGTACCTCAACCGACGGCCGCGGCCACGGCGAATCCTACGTAGGTACCGATGGCGGCGCCGAGGACGCCCGCCAGCACGCTCGGAAGCACGAGGTCGTCCCGGCCAATGCCCTCGGCCACGGCCGGCACCGTGGCCGGTCCGCCCACGTTCGCGAACGAGGCGCAGCTCAGCGTGCCGAGGTCGATGCGCAACAGCGCGCCCAGCCCGTAGACGACGAGACCGTGCACGACCAGAAGCACCGCGACGTAGGCGACGAGCGTCGCCGCGAGTGGGCCCATGTTCGCGAGAACGCTGACGTCTGCGCTCGCTCCAACGACGACGAGAAAGGCGTTCACGGCGAGCAGGGCCATCGGGCGCGCCTGCGTCATCCGTCCAACCCAGTCGAGTTGCGCGACGATCAGCGCCAGCGTCGTGAGGATCAGCACGGAGGGAACGTGCAGTCCGAGCCCTGCCAGGAACCTTGCGGCGAAGTCTGACAACAGCATCGCCAGCAAGCCGAGTGCGGCCGGCGCGGCGAGGCCGAGAGAGTCCGGCAGGGGAACGGGGCCGGCGGCCGAGCCGTGCCAGGCGGCTTCGCTGCCGTTCGCTGTGCCGGCCGCGGGCCACCAGCGCAACCGCCCAAGCACCGTGGGCGCCGCCAGGACGACGGCCATCCAGGCGGCCGTGAGCGCATTCACGACGGCCACGGCGCCGCCATAGACGCCGGCTTCGGTGACCACTCCGAAGTGCAGCGCGATCGCGTTTAGGTTCGCGCTGCCGCCGATGAACGTGGCGGCGAACATGCCGGCGATCGGGCCGTTCAGCGGGCCGAGCATCTCGGCCGCCGGCACGATGGCGAGAGCCATGACAATGCCGAGCACGCTGCCCGAGGCGGCGAGTGCAAATGCCAGGAGCATGCGTGCGCCGGCACGCTTAAGCGAGGCCAGCCGCGCTTCGAGTAGCAGCAGGAAGATCATGAGCGGCGCGATCACGGTGAATGCCGCGTCGTAGACCGGGTGGCGTACCGTTGCCGCCGGGATGACGCCGAGGTTGGATAGCGCGGCGCCCATGAGCAGCGCGAGCATCGCCGGTCCAATCATGCGCAGCCTGCGGGTTCTGCCGAGCCAGTCGACAGCGACCACTGCCAGCATCACCACGACTCCGACCGCGAGCGGTGTGCTGGCGAGAGGTGCGCCGGACAAGCTGATGCTCACCAGTCGTGAAAGGGCGCCGGCGTGCCGCGCGCCACGTCGACCGGCTCCGGCGGCAGCTCGACGAAGCCGCTGGTTCCCGCGAGGGCGTTGAAGTCGCCCGAGCCTTGCGTCGGGCGCGGCCAGGCCCAGTTGCGGCCCTCGGCGTCGCTCTCGAGCGCGACCGGCAGGAACCAGGCGAGTGCGGGCCGGAAGGACACCGGCTCGGCGAGTGCCACCGTACGCGGGGATGACGGCGGCAGGCCGCGCGCATGCGCGAGCGCGGGCAGCACGTAGCGCACGAGGCACACGAGCACCGAGACGGGGTTGCCGGGCAGGCCGAACACGGGCTGCCCCTGTGGCGCGAAGCCGAACCACATGGGCTTGCCCGGGCGCTGGGCCACCCGGTGAAACACCTCGCGCACGCCGAGGCGGTTCAGCACGCGCGGCACGTGGTCGAAGCGCCCCATCGAGACGCCGCCGGAGAGGACGAGGACGTCGTTGCGCTCGAGCGCCGCAGCTATCACCGCGGCGATCGCGTCCTCGTCGTCTCGGACGTGGGCGTCCTCGACCTGCGCACCGCAGCGGCCTGCGAGCGCAGTCGCAATCGCGTAGGAGTTCGAGCGCCGGATCTGGTGGTCGAGGATGGGCTCGCCGGGCTCGACCAGCTCATCGCCCGTCGCGATGACCGCGACCCTGGGTTGCCGCGTGACCTCGAGCACCGCGAGACCCGCGGACGCGGCGATCGCGACCTCGGGCGCGCGCAACTCGGTGCCGGCATCCAGCAGGAGGTCGCCGGCGCGTGCGTCCGAGGCGCGCCGGTGGACGTGCTGCCATGCCGCGAGACGCGGTTCCGGCGGCAGCACGGCTTCCTGTCCTTCGCGGACCACGTCCTCGACGGGCACGACGGTGTCGCAACCCGAAGGCATGATCGCGCCCGTCATCACTTCGAGGCAATCCCGCGGATCCGGCAGGACGAGCCGCGGGCGACCGGCCGCCTGCGTGCCCGCCACCCGGAACCGCCGCGCGCCCGCCGCGAGCGCCGCGTGGCGCAGGGCGATACCGTCCATGGCCACTCGGTCGAAGGGTGGTGCATCGCGTTCCGCCCGCAGGGGCTGCCGCAGCACGCGCCCGCCGCAGGCGGCGAGCGGTACGCGCTCCGTGGGCAGGAGCGACACGTGCGCCGCGATCGCAGCGGTGGCCTCGGCAGGCGTCAGCATGGCCTCAGGCTCCGGTGCTGCGATCCCGGTAGCGCCCGCGGGCCTCAGTTCTTCTTGTTCTCGGGCCGCGCGTTGAAGGCGCGCAGCTGGTCGTTGAAGTTCTGCGCGACCTGCTCGGCGTGGTCCACCGCCGCGTTGTTCTTCTGGGCCTGCATCGAGCGCACCCGCTCCTTGTCGACGTCGGCCAGCTCGGGGTTGGACAGGATTGCCTGCAGCTCGAGCTCGAGGCAGGCGTTGTAGGCGGCGATGTCGGCGTCGAACTGCTTGACCGCGGCATAGGCTTCGACCATCTGCTCGCGCGTGGCGGTCTTCCCGTCGGGAATCGTCTCCGGCGGTCGAGGGTAGATGCAGGTGCCCTGCGCGGCGGCGGCGCCGGCCGAGAGGGCCAGGATCACGCCCAGTGCGGCGCGAGGCAGGCTGAGGTTCATGGGTCGGACTCCTGGGGAATGGACTGCACGGAGTCTAGCGCAGCGCCTGCGCCGGGGCACCCCGCCCGAGGGCCATCCGGTATGCTGCGGGCCCGGCAGGTGCGGCCCCTTGGGCTGGAGGGCTTCGAGCTTGAGCGACGATTTCGCCTCTGGCCGCGCCGTCGAGCTCGCCCCCGGCGTCCGCCGCGTCGTGGCCCGCAATCCGGGCCCGCTGACCGGCCCCGGAACCAACACCTGGCTGGTCGGCGAGCGCGAGGTCGCCGTCATCGACCCGGGTCCGGCCGATCCGGTGCACGTGGAGGCGATCGTCGCGGCGGGCGGCGGCCGGATCTGCTGGATCCTGGCGACGCACACGCATCGTGACCACTCGCCGGCCTGCGGGCTCCTGCGCGAGCGCACCGGGGCGTCGGTGGTCGGCCGGCGCGCGCCGCAGGATGGCCGGCAGGACCGCCGCTTCGAGCCGGACCTCGAGCCGGGGGACGGCGAGGCGGTCGAACTCGACGGGCGGGCGCTGCGCTGCATCGCGACGCCAGGTCACGCCTCCAACCATGTCTGCTGGATCCTCGTGGACGAGGGCCTGCTCTTCAGTGGCGACCACATCCTGGGGCAGGTCACGCCGGTCATCCTGCCGCCCGATGGCGACATGGACGACTACCTCGAGTCCCTCGCACGGCTGCGCGCGCTGCCGCTGACGCGGATCGCGCCCGGCCACGGCCCCCTGCTCGACGACCCCGCCGGGGTGATCGACGGCCTCGTCGCACATCGGCTGCGTCGCGAGGCGAAGGTGAGCGCCGCCCTCGACGCGGCGTGCGCCGCGGCGCTGGACGAGCTGCTGCCGCGGGTCTACGGCGACGTTGACGTGTCGCTGTACGAGCTCGCGCGCCACACGCTGCTCGCGCACCTGGTCCGCCTCGAGCGGCGTGGCGTGGCGCTGCGCTCGAACGACGGCTGGCGGCTCGCCTGACGGCATGCCCGGGATCGGCGTCGCGCTCGCGCACTGCTCGCTGCGCCTCGGCGGCCGCGCGGTGCTCTGCGACGTAAGCCTCCGGGTCAGGCCTGGCGAGAAGTGGCTGCTGTGCGGGCCGAACGGCGCGGGCAAGACGCAGCTGGTGAAGCTGCTCGCGGGCCTGCGCTGGCCGACGCCGGACGGCCGCTGCCGGCGCGAGTGGCACGACGCGCGGGGCGGTCGGCTCGAGCTCATCGATGCGCGTCCGCTCATCGCCTACGTCGGCGCGGAGTCCCAGGACAAGTACGCGCGCTACGGCTGGAACCACACGCTCGCCGCGGTGGTCGCCACGGGCCTGTTCGGCACGGACATCCCGCTCGACGAGCCGGATCCTGCGCAGCGCCGCCGCGTCGAGGCGATGCTCGGGCGCTTCGGCCTCGCGGAAGCCGCCGGCCGGCGCATGCTGGAGGCGTCCTACGGCCAGCGGCGTCTCGCACTCGTCGCCCGGGCGCTGGTGGCGTCGCCGCGGCTGCTGCTGCTCGACGAGGCCTACAACGGTCTCGACGACGGCCATCGCCGCCTGCTCGGGCGTGCGCTTGCGGCATCGGCCAGGAGCGCCATCACGCTGGTGTCGACCGCTCACCGGCCGGAGGACGTCCCTCCGGGCATCACCCACGCCGCCTGGATCGAGTCGGGGCGCCTGCGGCCCTGCGCGCCGGCGCGTGCAGTCATGCGGCTGGCACGCTCGGCCAGCGCGTTCCCGGCCGCGGCGAGGAACCGTCGGCGGGGCGCCGGCGCGCCCTGCATCTCGCTGTCGGGGGTCTGGGTCCATCGCGAGGAACATCCGGCGCTGCGTGACCTGGACTGGACGCTCGCCGACGGCGATCACTGGGTCGTCACGGGGCGCAACGGCAGCGGCAAGAGCACGTTCCTGGGACTGCTCTACGGCACACACCCGGTGGCGCTCGGCGGTCGCGTCGAGCGCCGCGGGCATCCGCCGGGCACGCCGCTCGAGGAGATCCGCTCGGGCATCGGGCTCGTCTCGCCCGAACTCCAGGCGGACTACGACGCAACGTCCACGATCGAGGAGATCGTGGTGAGTGGACTGCACGGGTCGGTTGGACTCGACGAGCCGGCGACGGCGGCCGGGCGCCGCGCCGCCCGGCGCGCACTCGCGCTGCTCGAGCTCGAATCACTCTGCGGTCGCAGTGCGCGCGAGGTGTCCTACGGCGAGCTGCGCCTCGCGCTCATCGCGCGCGCCTGGGTGCACGAGCCCGGGCTGCTGCTGCTCGACGAGCCCTTCACGGGTCTCGACCCCGCGCGTCGGGCGCGGCTCAAGCAGGCACTGACGGATCTCGCTCGGCGAGGCACGCGCCTGGTCATGGCCGTCCATCACCATGACGACGTGCCGCCGGTCGTGAACCGGCGGCTGCACCTCGTCGCGGGGCGGGCGCGGGAGCTGCCCTGGCCGCCTACTTCTCGCCGTTGATGTAGCGGTCGAGCTCGCGGTGGAAGTGCCGGATGCGCACTTCCTGCTCGCCCCACAGCGGCCCCTTGAAGCCGCGCGAGCGGCTGCCGGCGCCGACGGCCGCGACGAGCTCAACGTCCTGGTCGAGCACCTCGCCCAGCTCGGGCTTCACGCCCTCCGGCACGTGCTCGATCGTCGGCCGCGTGCGGCCCGTTATGTCCGTTCCCTTCGGCAGGCCCATCCAGCCAGGCACGAAGTAGTCCGGGTCGTCGACGTAGCGGAACATCGTGATGTTGTCGTAGTAGAACTTCTTCGGGTCGTCCGGGTGCGGCAGGAAGCGCATGATGAACACGCCTTCCGGGTGGCAGCCGATCTGCACGTTCGGGAACAGGCCCGTGGCCCAGCTGTCGGTCAGCTGGCCGTCGGTGAAGCTGTCGTAATGGGTGAGTCCCAGGCGCTTCGCGCGCTCGCGCTTGGCCTTCTGCACGGCTGCACGCACCTCGAGGGCGCTGCCCTTGAATTCCTCGGGCTTCATGCCGGCCTCGGTCATTATGTAGGCCTGACCGGGATTCACCGTCTTCTGGTCCGGGAACCGGTGCGACACGTTGCAGATCGGCACGATCATGCGGCTGAAGCCGTTCGGGTACAGGTCGTACTGGCTGAAGTCCTCCATCACGCCCTGCGTCTGCGGGTGGATGTGCGGGAGGTGATAGGTCTCGTAGAAGGAGTCCACGCCCACCTTCCAGTTCGCGTTCCAGGTGCTGCGCACGTGGCGGACCGCGTGCATCTTGTCGATCTGGTAGGCCTCGAGGTAGCCCTTCGGCAGGCCGATCCAGTCCGCGAGCGGCGGCGCCTTGCCGTCCATGTTCACGAAGATCAGGCCCGCGTGCGCGTCGCAGCGCAGCTCGGTCATGCCGGGCCGGTGGGCGACGAGCTGCGGCGCGAAGGTCTCCTCGTCGGTGATGCACTTGAGCTTGCCGTCGCACTCGAACTGCCAGCCGTGGAAGGCGCAGGTGAAGTGCGCGACGCTGCCGAACTCGTTCAGCGCGACGCGGTTCGCCCGGTGCGGGCAGACGTTGTAGAACGCCTTGACGCCGCCGTCGGCCTGGCGCACCACGAGGATCGACTCATGACCGATGTCGAAGGTGAAGTAGTCACCTTCCTCGGGAATGTCGGCGGTGATGCCCGCGAGCAGCCACACGCGCGGCCAGAGCCGCTCCCATTCCTTGCGCATGAACTCGGGTGAGAAGTAACGGGATGGATCCGGAACGTCGAGGCCGTTGTCCACGGGCGGCTGCTTGGCTTCCAGTGAGCCGGCAGGGGCGTTCGGGTTGACCCGGATGTCGAAGCTCATGTCCCACCTCGTTGTGCCAGGAGTCCCACGGAATATACTCGCGGCCGGTTGCAGGATAAACAGTCCTGACTGTTTGTTTGCGCCAGGCCGCGGGGTATTGGGCCGGGCCAGCCGTCAGCCTCAAGTTGGTACAGAGCTGCTCCGCTGCGGTGCGGGAGCACGTGGGCTGGTATGTGTCTTTTCTGCAACGATCGCCGGCCGAAGTTCGTTGCAGCCCTGTTGCGATGCAGGAAATCGAAGGGATTGTGGTGTCGCGCGGGCGTTGCACGGAGAAAAAACAGGATGGATTGATTTTTTTTCTTCCGCGCATCACACTGGCGCCTGACTCAAAACTCCCTCGGAAAGCACGTATCTGCGACCTGGCGGCCGGGGCCGCCTGCGGATGCGCCGCCGAGGCCGGCAAGACATCCACCTGGAGGGGACCGCCCATGTCGATGGTAGTTAGACGAGCCGTATCCGTTGCCCTGCGCGCCGCGCTCGTCGCGGGCGCCGCCACCGCCGCGCTGCCGCAGGTGGCCGGCGCCGCGCCGGACGCCGAGGACGTGCGGCTGGAGGAAGTGACGGTGACGGCGAGTCGCCGTGCCGCCGAGACCGCCCTGCAGCGCACGCCCATCTCCGTTTCGGCCGTCACCTCGAGCGACATCGACCGCATGGTCGCCCGGGACATCTCGGGCATCGCGACCTCGGTGCCGGGCTTCTCGGCCGCCCGCGTGACGGCTTTCAACGCCGCATCCTTCGCGATGCGCGGCGTCGGCGTCACCGACATCATCGTCTACCAGGATGCGCCGGTCGGCGTGCAGGTGGACGACTTCGTCATGCCGAGCGTGCAGACCCAGCTGCTCGACACCTTCGACATCGAGCGGGTCGAGGTGCTGCGCGGCCCGCAGGGCACGCTGTTCGGCAAGAACACCACGGGCGGCGCGGTGCAGATCCAGACCAAGCGGCCCGACATGGCGGAGTTCGGGGCCGACGTGCGCCTCGGTTACGGCAGCTTCGGTACGCTGCGCGCCCAGGCGGCGGTGGACATCCCGGTGGTCGAGGACGTTCTCTCGCTGCGCTTCGTCGGCAGCTACGTGGAGTCGGACGGCTACTACCGCCTCGGCGCGACCTACGGACCGATCAACTCTTTCAACACGGCGGACGGGTCCTTTGCGCCGTTCAACATTCCCGGCATCACCGGGCAGACCGGCCAGGGTACTGGCCAGCGATCGGGCGGAGAGGACGTGATCAACGGGCGCATAAAGGCGCAGTGGAACGCGTCCGAGAACCTGATGTTCCTGCTGCAGTACGAGATCATGCGGGACCGCTCGGATGCGGTGCCCTCGTTCAACGATACGCCGCCGGACGGACCGTACCTGTGGAACTTCATGGGCTTCACGCGTCCGACGGGCGACCCGATCGACAGGATGGCCTCGAGCCAGCGCAACGATTCGCTGCTGTACATGGGCAGGGGCCAGGAAATCGACGTCGACGGGCTCTACCTCAACATGGAGTGGGACCTCGGGTCGCACAAGCTGTTCGGTGTTGCCGGCGTGCGCAACCAGGACGAGAGCCTGCCGAACACCTACACGGGCGCCGCGCCGATCAATTCGCTGACCGGCGAGGTCCTGTCGCTGTTCGATGCGAACCGCGAAACGGACCGCGAGACCACGCAGCTCGAGCTTCGCCTCGCCTCGCAGCTCGACGGCCGGTTCAACTACGTCGCGGGCGGCTTCTACCAGACCAACGACGCCGAGTTCTGCGTCGTGCAGGTGCTGGGCTTCGTGGACCTGATCGTGGACTTCGCGGGCTTCGGACTGCCGGCGCAGTTCAACAACAGCAACCCGTCGGTGCTATGCAACAAGCAGGACTCGGAGTCCATCGCGGGCTTCGTGGACGTCACGTTCGACGTCACCGAGAAGTTCCAGCTCGGGGCCGGCTTCCGCTTCACGCGCGACGAGCGTTCCTGGGAGGGCCGTACGCAGGTGGCCTTCGACCTGCTCGACGACAACCAGTTCAACGGCAGCCTGTCCTGGCAGGACCTGTCGCGGGCGCTCGACGCGGGCGACTTCGGCCGGTTCCCGGGTGGCACGATCGTGAATTCCTCCACCCCGGGATTCAGCAACCTCTCGAAGACCTGGGAAGAGCCGAGCTGGCGCGTGACGGGTTCCTACCAGGCCACCGATGACCTGTTCAGCTACCTGACGGTGTCCTACGGCTACAAGGCCGGCGGCTACAACGACCAGACCGGCACGAGCGGCATCCTGGTGCCGGAACTCACCCGGCCGGTGGATCCGGAGTTCGCCACCAACTACGAGCTGGGTCTGAAGTACCAGTCGCCGAACGGCCGCTGGCGCGTGAACCCGACCGTGTTCTTCACGGAGTACGAGGACGCCCAGCGCGCGGTGAACATCATCACCGAGAAGGGCGGCGCCGAGTTCCAGGAAACCGTCTTCTACAACGCGGCCGAGGTCGAGGCGAAGGGCGTCGAGATCGAGATCCAGGCGCTGCTGACGGACAGCTTCCGCATCCGCGCCCAGGCCTCCTACCTGGATGCCGAGTACAAGTCCTTCGTCATCAACCAGCCGCGTATCGAGACCACGGACCCGGTCACGGGTGATCCGCTCGTGATCCGGGAATTCAACGGCGACTTCACCGGCCTGCCGGTGCCGCGCTCGCCGGAGTTCATGGGCTCGATCCAGGCGACCTATATCATCGGCCTGCCCACGGGCTCGCTCGACATTTCCGGCGAGATCTACTACGAGGACGCGAACCTGTTCTACATCGCGGCCGCCGGCCGCGAGTACGACGCTTACCTCGACGAGAAGACGCTGTTCAACGCGTCGGTCACCTACGCGGACGACGACGACCGCTTCTTCGTCCGGCTCTATGGCAAGAACCTGACGGACGAGCGCTACCGGATCGCCAGCCAGTCGGTGGCGACGCTGTGGACTCACACGCAGTTCGGCGCACCGCGCAGCTACGGCGTGGAGGCCGGGTTCAAGTTCGGCCAGTAAGGCACTGCAGGGGACTGTCCCCCGTCGTGTATGACGAAAAGGCCGGCGCAAGCCGGCCTTTTCTCATGGGTTGCGCTCAGCCTGGGCCGAGTCCCGCTCCCGCTCCCGGTCGCGACGCAGGGGCGACTGGAAAACGTGGACAGCCCCCTAAGCGGCCGCGCCCTCGGGGACGAACGGGCAGTAGCCTTCCTTCTCGACCAGGCTCAGCAGGAACGAGAGCTTCGCCATGCCGGCGACGATCGCCATGACCACGCCGAGCTCGAGGATCTCCGGCTCGCTGAAGTGGGCGCGCAGGCGGGCGAACAGCTCCGGCGACACGTCGCCGTTCATGTTCGTCAGCACCATCTGGTCCGCGTAGTCGAGCACGGCCTTCTCGGCCTCCGTGAACGGCCCGGTGGCGTGCGTGCCCGCGATCATCGAGTCCACCTGGGCCTGGGTGATGCCGGCCTCGAGCGCGCCGGGCACGTTCTGCTTGTTGCAGGTGCGGCAGCCGTGGACGATCGAGAGCCGCAGGCGCACCAGCTGCTTGTAGCGCTGCCCGACGCGGCCGCCGAAGAAGACCTTCATGTAGAACTCGTTCATGACGAGGTTGAGCAGCTCGGGGGCCTGCGCGAAGACCTCGATGAAGGTGGGCTCGCCGGTGAGCTTGTTGAGCATGTCCCAGGCGGGCTGGATGCCCTCCGGAAGCTTCTCTCGCGGCGTGCGGGTGAACAGCGTGTCGACCATGACCCCCTCCTGCTAACGCTGTGAAACTCGAAACCAGTCCGGAATGTTGCCGGGCCAGACGTCGCCCCACATCTGGTTGCCGCCGTCCACCACCAGCACCTCGCCGGTGATGAACTTGCCCGTGACCGGCAGGCCGACGTAGATCACGGCCTGGGCGATGTCGTAGGCGTCGCCGTAGCATCGCAGGGGATTGGCGTCGCCGAAACGCTCCGCCGCCCCGGGCGGGTAGACGTTGAGGCCCTCGGTCGCGATGGAGCCCGGTGATACACAGTTCACGCGGATGCCGAGGGGCGCCCACTCGATGGCGACGGACTTGCTCAGGTAGATCACGCCGGCACGCGCGGCGCAGGTGTGGGCCACCTGGGGCATGCCGCGCCAGACATTCGCGACGATGTTGACGATCGAGCCCTGCAGGCCGCGGTCGCGCCACTGGCGCGCGGCGGCCTGCATCATCCACCAGGTGCCGTTCAGGTTGGTGTCGATGACCGCGTTCCAGCCCTTGACGGAGTAGTCGATCGCGGCCTGCGGGAACTGCCCGCCGCCGTTGTTGACCACGAGGTCGAGTCGCCCGTGGCGCTCGAAGGTCTCGGCCATGAGCGCGTTGACCTGCTCCGGGTCGCGGATGGTCATGGCCTTGATTCCGATTTCGCGTCCCAGCAGCCGACGGATGCCGTCCGCGGTGGACCTAAGCTTCTCCTCGCGCCGGCCGCAGATCACGACCTCGGCGCCGAGGCGCGCGTACAGGAAGGCCATGGCGCGGCCGAGGCCGCTGCCGCCGCCGGACACGAGGCACACCTGCCCTGCGAGCAGGTCGTCGCGGAAGGCGTGCGGCCGGGTGGCCAGTTCCTCGTCGGTGAAACCCCAGCGCGGACGAGAATCGTCCTGCACCGTGTCGAGGGGAGTGGTCGCTGCCATGCGCGAGGCTCCTGGTCGCGGCTCAGACCTGGCTGAGGCCGAAGAGGCAGACGCTCGCGACATTCCTGTTGGGAATGCCGCCGAGGTTGTGGGTGAGGCCGAGCGTGGGCGAGGCGAGCTGGCGCTCGCCCGCGCGGCCGAGCAGCTGGTTGTAGATCTCGTAGGCCATGCGAAGCCCCGAGGCGCCGACCGGGTGGCCGAAGCACTTCAGGCCGCCGTCCGTCTGGCAGGGGTTGCGGCCGCCGCGGTCGTAGGCGCCGTCGAGGATGTCGAACGGCGCGCGGCCCGCATCCGAGAAGCCGAGATCCTCCATCAGCACGAGCTCCGTGATGGAGAAGCAGTCGTGGACCTCCATCGCCGACACCTCGGCGCGCGGGTCGCGCAGGCCGGCCTCGGCATACGCGCGGCGCGCGGCTGCGCGAGTGGTCGGCGTATGCGCGCCGTCCCAGCCGGCGTGCGAGAGCTCGTAGCCGTTCGACGGAACGAGCTGCAGGGCTTTTATCATCACCGCGTCGCGGCGGCCGAGTTCGCGGGCCTTCTCCGGCGTGGTGACGATGGCGCAGGCCGCGCCGTCGGACACGCCGCAGCAGTCGAACACGCCGAGCGGCCAGGCGACCATCGGCGCGTCGAGCACCTGTGCCTCGGTGATCCGCTTGCGCAGGTGCGCCTTCGGCGTGAGCGCGCCGTTGTCGTGGCTCTTGACGGAGACGTGCGCCATTGCGCGCTTGAGGTCCGGCATCGCGATGCCGTGTTTCGCCGCGTAGGAGGCCGCGAGCTGCGCGAAGGCACCCGGCGGGGTGAAGCCCGGCTGCCAGAGATCCTCGAAAGTGCCCTTGGTGCGCTCCGGCAGGCCGCCGAAACCCGTGTCCTTGAGCTTCTCCACGCCCATGGCGAGGGCGAAGTCGCAGGCGCCGGCCGCGACGGCATAGGCCGCGCCGCGCAGCGCCTCGGTGCCGGTCGCGCAAAGGTTCTCGACGCGCGTCACCGGGATCTGCGGGAGGCGCAGCGCCATGGACAGCGGCAGCGCCGACTTCGACACGTTCTGCTCGTCGTAGAACACGCCGAGCCAGGCCGCGTCGAGACGGTCGCGCTCGATGCCGGCGTCTGCGACGGCCTCCTCGAAGGCCTCGAGCATGAGGTCGTCGGGGCCGCAGTCCCAGCGCTCGCCGAAGCGCGAGCAGCCCATGCCGATGATCGCCACCTTGTCGCGGATGCCCGTGGCCATCAGGCACTCCCGGCCGGCGCGGCCTTCCAGAAGTAGCGGCGGAAGCCGCGGACGCGGTCCACGTCCTTGAGCCGGAACACGAACCGGACCGGCATGCCGACCTGCGCCTCGCCCGGCTCGAAGTCGGCGAACTCGATGAAGGCGTTACCGCCTTCCTCGAAGGCGACGTTGCCGTACACGAGCGGCGGCCGCGCACTGTAGGCGAGCCAGTCCTCGGTGAAGGTCTTGATGCGCCCGGTGCTCTCGGCGAGGCGCTGCGGGTCCTGCGTGTCGGTGCGCCGGCACTCGGGATTGACGCAGACGCGGCTTCGCGGGAACTGCACCGTGCCGCAGTCGCGGCAGCGGCCGCCGGTGAAACCCGTGATGCCCTCGCGCTTGCGCCACAGCACCGTCATCGCCGTGCGGTTGTCGCGCTCGGCGCGCATGCCGAACTCCACCGGAAGCAGGCCGCAATGCGACAGGAAGCGGGTGTAGCTCGTCTCCTCGCGGCGGACCGCGAGGCAGGCCTCAACGCCGCGCCGGGGCCGGAAGCCGCGCACGCTGTCCGTGACGCGGAAGAGCAGGGCGTCGACGCCCTGGCCGAAGCCGACCAGCAGCACGTAGTCGCCGGGCGCGGCGCGCTCGAGGACGGCGCCGAGCATCAGCAGCGGGTGGCCGCAGCCGGTGTCGCCGCAGCGTTCGGACAGGGTGTCCGCCAGCGCCGCCTCGCGCAGGCCCGCGAGCCCGGCAACGCGCCGGGCGGTGGCCGCCGGCGCCGGGATCACCGCGTGGTGCACGTCGGCGGGCGCAACACCGGCGTCCTCGAATAGCGCGCGCAGGGTCCCCGGCACCAGCTCGAACCAGCCCGCCTCACGGGTCCAGCGCTCCTCGAGCGTGTAGTCGAAGGGTTCGCCCGAGGCGCGGTAGTGGTCCACGAAGTCGGCCGCCGCGTGGCGGGCGGCGAGCAGCGTTGCGAGCCCGTCGCCGGGCGTGGCCAGGACCGCGGTGGCGCCGTGGCCGTAGGCCGCTTCCTGGTCGCTGCCAGGCTTTGCGAGGCGGCGATCGGCTGCGACCACGAGCGTCGGTCGCGCGCCCGGCGCGCCGCAGGCCGCAAGCGACTGCGCGAGTGCGGACGTGCCGGCACGCTGCGAGCCCGCGGCGTCCTGGGCGTGAACACCGTCGGCCAGGCCCAGCGCGGTCGCGAGCACCGCGGCATTGCTGCGGTCGGCGAAAGGGTGCGTGGTCGAGGCGAAGGTCACCTGGCCGACGCCGGCGCGCGTCTCCATCGAGGGCAGCGCATCGCGCGCCGCCTCGACCGCCATCGTGAGGCTGTCCTCGTCCCAGCTGCAGATGGAGCGCTCGCCCCGTCCGGCGGCGAGTGCCTTGTTGGCCCAGCCCATCGCCGCCCCGATCGTGCTGCGGGCGAGCCGCAACCGCGGGATGCAGGCGCCGAAGGCGGCGATGCCGGGCATGTCAGCCGGTGATCCAGGGCGCGCCGAGGACCTGCTGCACGCGCAGGTGCTCTGGGATCCGCTCGATGCCGATCCGCCGGTCGAGTTCCTGGTGCCAGTGGTAGATGCGCCGCTCCTGGTAGTTGAGCGTGATGCCGCGGAACGCCGTCGACTCGACCGACTCCTGGATCTGCGGCGCGAACTGCGTGTCCTCCTCCAGGATGCGCTCGAAGTTGCTGAGGCGCGTCGCCCAGAGCGGGCTGAGCTCGCCGCCGCCCCAGTCGGGGGCGAACCAGCAGACCTCGATCTCCATCTCGCGCGGGCCTGTGGGCCAGAACAACAGGAACGGGTTGCCGCTCGCGTCCACCGGCGTGACGAGGTTCGGATAGAACATGAA
>JBBINN010000026.1:0-23011 GCA_037443885.1 Gammaproteobacteria bacterium
CGCGGACCACGGTTGCGAAGCTCCCGCGGTGTACTCGGCCCCACAGCGCATGAAGGAATTGCCTGTTACCCCAGTGGTGAGGCTCGCCGGGCCGGTGAAGTTCCCGGAAGCGCCGGCGAGGAGATCGGCGCTGATCTCGATTTTGACCGGAAGGCCCTTGGGAAAAACGCCAATATAACCCCAAACGTACTTTCGCAGAGGCTGGCCAAGGAGCGAGACCTCCCGCTCAGCGGTCGCCGTCGCCAACGCGTCGAGGTCGCCGCGGAGGTCGAGCCCCAGCTTGCCCGCCGCCTCGAGCATGCAGCGTTCATCTGCGGACAGGCATTCACCGCCGCGGACTGCGTCGTCGGCCATTGCGTGACCTGGGCGCGGGGTTACGGCATGTGCCGCGACGAGGTGTTCCGCGCGTACCTGTCGCGCCTTGCCCGGCGCCCGGCGTTCGTCGCCGCATTCGCGGATGCGCGGCAGTTCCAGCCGGAGGTGCCGCAAGACCAGCCGCTGGTCTCGCGCTTCACGGGCTAGCGACCGCCTGGGTGCGTCGCGGAAACGCCACACCCAGGGACTTCTGCCGTGACGCCCAGGGGCTTACAGTGCGCCCCATGGCCTCCCCGCCGCCTGAACGCCATCGCCGCCTGCGCCTCGGCTTTGCCGCGCGCCTCGGCATCGGCTTCGCGGCAATCGCCGCCGTCCTGCTGCTCGGGCACGCCGCCGCGCAGCGCGACATGCGGGCGGCCATCGACACGCTCGGGCGCACCCAGAGCGCCCAGGTGCCGCTCGCGCGCGCCGCCGAGTCGCTGACCTACCGCGTGCTGGCCTTCGACCGCGCGGTGCTCGGAGAGGTGCGCCGCCCGACGCAGGCCAGCCGCGCCAACGTGGCGGAGGCCGAGGCGGCGATGTTCGCCAGCCTCGACGCCTATGCCCAGCTGCAGCCGAACGCCTCGCGCGCCGTGTCACAGCTGCGCGAGGAAGCCCGGGGCCACGCCGGCCTCGCCTGGTCGCTCATCGACGTCGTCGAGCAGCGCCACGCCGCCCTGAACGGCATTCGCGAATCGTTCGACGGGCTCGCACGGCGCATCTCGACCGCCTTCGCCGCCGACGCGGCGCTGCCCGACCCGGTGCATTCTCGAAGGGCCTATGCCGAGCTCGAGCTGGCGCTCGGCAGGCTGCGCTCGGCGCTCAACAGTTACCTCGTGTCGGGACCAGAGGCGCCGGGCACGGAGCTGCGTGCCGCGACGCGCCACTTCCGCGCGATCCTCGCCGAGTTCCGCGAAGAGCTGGCGCGCTCGCCGGGACGCGCCTGGCTCGACCTCGTGGAGGAGGACCTCGGCACCGCCGAGCAGCTGCAGCAGGACGTGCTCGGCCTCGACGCGTCGATGGAGGCATTGCGGACCCGCTTCTCCGAAACGGGACGCCAGCTCCCCGAGCGCCTCGACTCGGCGCTGGCGGCGCCCGCGAGCCGCGCCGTGGCGGACGCCGCCGGCAGCGCGGAAGAGGCGGCCCGTTCAGCCGAGCGCGCGATCAGCAGGCTCACGTTCCAGGTGCTCGGGGTGACCATGCTGGTGTCGCTGCTAACGATGCTCGCCGTGTCGCGCCCCGTCAGGCGGCTGACCCGCGCGACCCGCGCCTTCGCCCGCGGCGGCCGGAGCATGCGCGTGCCTAGCGGCGGACCGCGCGAGCTCGACGAGCTCGGCGAGGCCTTCAACCATATGGCGGAGCGGCTTGCAGAAGCGGACCAGGAGGTCGCCCGCCACCAGCAGCAGCTCGAGAACCGCGTCCGGGCCCGCACGCGCAAGCTGACCTTCCTCGCGCACCACGACCCGCTGACCGGGCTGCCCAATCGCCGCTTTGCGTTCAATCACCTGCGCCGGGCGGCACGGTCCGCGGCCCGGCACGACACCGGCCTCGGTCTCGTAGCGCTGGACATCGACAACTTCAAGGTCATCAACGACAGCTTCGGTCACGGCACCGGTGACGAGCTTCTGAAGGCCATCACCGACCGGCTGAGGCTCATTGCCGGCGAGCGGCGCTTCATCGCCCGGCTCGGCGGCGACGAGTTCCTCGTGGCCGTCGAGGACCAGGCCGCGGCGCCGTCCGCCGCGGCGATGGCCGAACGCATCGTGAACGGCTTCCGCGCGCCGCTTGCCCTGGGCGGTCGCGAGATCCTGGTGAGCGTGAGCGTCGGCGTCGCGCTCATGCCCGAGCACGCCGCGGATGCCGCCGGTCTCGTGCGGGCCGCCGACACCGCGCTGTTTCGCGCCAAGGCGCTGGGACGCAACCGCATCGCGACGTTCTCGAGTTCCATGCTGGAGGGCTCCGAGGAGCGGTTCCGGCTCGAGCAGTCGCTGCGCCGGGCGCTCGACGCGGGCGAGCTGGCGCTGGAGTTCCAGCCGCAGGTATCGCTGCCCGGCGGCAGCACCTCGGTCTGCGAGGCCTTGCTCCGCTGGCGGCGCGACGGCGGACCCGCGGTGCCGGCCGGCGAGTTCATCGCAATCGCCGAGCAGTCGGGCCTCATCATCGAGGTCGGCGAATGGGTGCTCGACACCGCTGCCACCGCCGTGGCGGAGTGGCGCGCCGGCGGCCTGGCGGACGCCCGCGTCGCGATCAACGTGTCGGTGCACCAGCTGCTCGACAACCGCTTCGTGGATCGGCTGTCCGAAGTTCTCGCCCGCCACCGCCTGCCGGGTGAGGCGATCGAACTCGAGTTGACCGAGACCGCGTTCCAGACCTCGCCGGCGACCGTCGAGGCGCTGCGCCGCGTCCGCGAGGGCGGGATCGGCCTCTCGCTCGACGACTTCGGCACGGGATACTCGTCGATCAACTCGCTGTCCCGCCTGCCGTTGCGCCGGGTGAAGCTGGACCGCAGCCTGGTGGCCGACGCGCCGGGCAGCGCCCGCGCCGAGGCGATTGCGCGTTCCATCATCGGCGTCTGCCACACGCTCGGGCTCGAGGTCACCGTCGAGGGCATCGAGCGGCCCGAGCAGCTCGCGTGGCTTTGCGGCTTCGGAACCGTGCAGGCACAGGGCTACCTGATCGCGAGGCCGATGCCGGCGACGGAGGTGCCGGACTTCGCCCGCTGCAGCCCCGCGCGAGTGCGGGAGTTGCGGGCGAACGCCGAGGTCGCGGCAGGCGCCGCGCGAACGGACGACACGGTCGTGCCCTTCCGCCCGGCACCGGGCACCACCCGCCGCTGAGCCGTGCCCTTTCGATTCGACAACAGCTATCGGCGGCTTCCCGAGCGCTTCCACGCGCGCGTCCTGCCGACGCCTGTCCCCGATCCGCGCTTCGTCGCACTGAACCGCCCGCTCGCGCTGGAGCTCGGGATCGATATCGCCGCGCTCGAGGAGCACGGCGCCACGATCCTGGCGGGCAACCGCGTCCCGGAGGGCGCCGAGCCGATTGCGATGGCCTATGCGGGCCACCAGTTCGGTCAGTTCGTGCCGCAGCTCGGCGACGGGCGGGCCATCCTGCTCGGCGAGGTGATCGACCGCGCCGGCCGGCGCCGCGACATCCACCTCAAGGGCGCCGGCCAGACGCCCTTTTCGCGTCGCGGCGATGGCCGTGCCGCGCTGGGCCCGGCGCTGCGGGAGTACGTCATCAGCGAGGCGATTCAGGCGCTCGGCATCCCCACGACGCGTTCGCTCGCCGTGGCGACCACGGGCGAGCCCGTGTACCGCGACCGGGCGCTGCCCGGGGCTGTGCTGACACGCGTCGCCGCGAGCCACGTGCGCGTCGGCACCTTCGAGTACTTCGCCGCGCGGGACGACACCGAGGGGCTGCGCGAGCTCACCGCGCACGTCATCGAGCGGCTCTGCGCGGACGCGGCCGGCGCCGACGTTCCCGCGCTTGCGCTGCTCGAGGAAGTCGTCGCGCGGCAGGCGAGGCTGGTGGCCCAGTGGCTGCATGTCGGCTTCATCCACGGCGTGATGAACACCGACAACATGGCGGTGTCGGGCGAGACCATCGACTACGGCCCCTGCGCCTTCATGGACGAGTACGACCCGGCGACGGTGTTCAGCTCCATCGACCAGCGCGGCCGCTACGCCTACGGTAACCAGCCGGCCATCGCGCAGTGGAACCTCGCCCGCTTCGCAGAAGCGCTGCTGCCGCTTCTCGATCCCGCCCAGGACCGGGCCATCGAGATCGCGACCGCCGCGCTCGGCGGCTTCGCGACCCTGTTCGACCGGCACTGGCTCGACGGCATGCGCCGCAAGCTCGGGCTCGCGACCGCGGAGGAGAGCGACGTGACGCTCGTGCAGGGCCTGCTCGCGGCGATGCAGGCCTCGTCCGCCGACTTCACGCTCACCTTCCGGCGCCTGTGCGACGCTGCGGCAGCTCCCGCAGCCGACGCTGCGCTGCGGCAGCTTTTCGCAGACCCGGCGGCCTGCGACACCTGGCTCGTCGGCTGGCGCAATCGCCTTGCGCGGGAGCCGCTGCCGGCGGCAGAGCGCGCCGCGCGGATGCGGGCGGTGAACCCGGCGTTCATTCCGCGCAACCACCGCGTGGAACAGGCCCTCGACGCCGCCGTGGATCGCGGCGACCTCGCGCCCTTCGAGGAGCTGCTGGCGGTCGTCACTCGTCCGTACGACGACCAGCCGGAGCACGCGCGCTACGCGACACCGCCTCGGCCAGAGGAGCGCGTGCTGCAGACTTTCTGCGGAACATGAGAGGGGACCGGGGGCGGGCATGCGCCCCCGGCCCCGACGCCTTCAGGTACCCCGCACCTCCACTTCCACGCGCGTTCCCTGCGCGAGGGTGTTGAACACCGGCGAATACTTCGCCAGCTCGCGGATGCGGTCCATGTCCTTCGGATCGCACTTGACCCGGAACTTCGCGCGGATGGCCGTGTAGCCCTTCGGCACGGACTCGTCGAGCCCCAGGAAGCCGTTCAGGTCGAGGTCGCCCTCGAGCTCGGACTCCAGTGACTCGATGCGGATGCCGCGGACGGCCGCGTGGGCCACCATGCTGGTCGTCAGGCACGAGGCGAGCGCGTGAAGCAGGTGCTCCACCGGGTTCGCGCCTTCGTCGTTGCCGGCGAGAATGGCCGGCTCGTCCGCATCCATCGTGAACGTCTTCTTGTGGGCCATCTCCTGCCTGGCGCCGTAGAAGCCCTTCACCGTGCTGCGGTTGTGGTTGCCGGCGAGCCAGGCGTTGCTTGCGCGAAACCTGCAGGCGCCGAGTTCCGGGTCGCCCTTGATGGCGGTCACGGTGGCCATCAGGTTGTCGAGGTTGACGCCGTTCATGACTCGGCTTGCCGCCGAGGTCTCCTGTCGCATGGTCTGGGTCATGGTCTTTCTCCTGCCTGTGGATCGGTTTAATGGCCGGCCGCTGCGCGGCATCGACCGTGGGCACAGACTAGGGGTTGACGGCTAGGCGCAGAAGATGGTTTTCTGACAAGAACAGGCTTTTCGTGCCACAACCTCGGAGGCACCATGAAACGGCCGGGGACGCGACCGCTCGACGTGCTGCTGGTGGCTTTGCCGGAGACTGCCGGCTCCGCGCTCTACGGAATGCTCGACGTTCTCTCCGCCGCCGGCACGGTGTGGCAGCAGCTCTCGCGCAGCGGCGGCGAGCGGCAGCTTTTCCGGGTGCGCATCGTCGCCCCGCGCCGCACGCCGTTCGACTGCGGCAACGGCATCCCCGTGCGCCCGGACTTCGCCGTTGCCAAGGACCCGACAGCGCCGATCGTCATCGTGCCGGAACTCTGGCTCGGGCCCGACGAAACGATCCACGGCCGCTACCCGGCGATCATCGACTGGCTGCGCCGTCGCTATCGCCGTGGCTCGGCGCTCTACTCGGCCTGCTCCGGCGCGGTGCTGCTCGCCGAGACCGGCCTGCTGGACGGCTGCCACGCCACCTCGCACTGGGGCTATCAGGACCTGTTTCGAAGCCAGTATCCGCGCGTACGCTTCGATCCTGCGCCCAACCTGGCGTATGCGCGGGCCGACGGCCGCATCGTCACCGCCGGCGGCACCACATCCTGGCACGACCTGGTGCTGCACATCATCGCGAGGCACGCGAGTCCCGGCGAGGCGCTGCGCATCGCGAAGGTGTACCTGCTCAAGTGGCACGACGAGGGCAATCTTCCCTATGCGAGCCTGGTGCGCAACACCCCGCACGTGGACGCGGTGGTCCGCCGCTGCGAGGACTCGCTCAAGCGGAATTTCCGCGAGATCGACGCCATCGGTCGAGCCGTCGCACTCTCGAATGTGCCCGAGCGCACGCTGAAGCGGCGGTTCAAGGCCGCGACCGGCATCCCGCTGATCGACTATCTGCAGAACCTGCGCATCGAGGAGGCCAAGCGCCTGCTGGAGTCGGGCGGGTCAGGGGTGGACGAAGTGAGCGCCGAAGTCGGCTACGCGGACGCATCCTTCTTCCGTCGGCTCTTCAAGCGCGTCACCGGGCTGCGCCCTACCGAGTACCGGCGGATGTTCGGGGATCTCGCCCACGTGCGCGGGCCGGGCGGCCTGGCCCGGCGGAGCTGACAGGACCTGTCCAGACAGCGGAAAACCAGGATTCAGCCGGCCCCGGATCCGTCGCCTGGCAATTCCGGGTCCGAGACCACCTTGAAGCCGCAGCGGCGGCAAGCCCCCGCGTGCAGCGCCTTGCGCAGCGTCTCGCCCAGGAGCGGCTCGCCGCATTCAGGGCAACCCAGGCCGTAGCGGCGCGCAGCCCAGCGGGCGTAGAGGCGCGTGACTGCCATCAGCCAGCCCAGCGGCACGAAGAACAGGATCAGCACCGCGAGGAACTTCGCGTCCGGGAGGAAGCCTCTCAGGTGTGGCGTGTGCACGAGGAAGTACACGGAAAGCAGCGGCGCGGCGCCGACGGCGCCGGCGATCCAGCGCCAGCGCTCGTAGTCCGCGTGGCGGGCCTTGAGCTCGTCCTGCGTCACGGCTGCTAGCCTAGCCGACCACGCCGCGATCTTGGGTATAGTTCCTTTTTGCCCCGGAGACGACAGGATCGATGACTCTCAGACTGTTGGGCGCCGCGGCGCTCGCCGCACTCATTGGCGCTGCCGCCGTCACGGCTGTCGCCGACCCCGCCGACCTGCGCCGCTTCGAAGGCCGGCCCGCGGACGTCGAGCGGGAATTCGTCCGCGTCGGTTACGGCCAGCTGCACCTGCGCCGCGCGACCCCACGCGCGGGCGTCGGGCGCGGCGAGCTGCCGGTGCTCCTGTTCCACCAGAGCCCGAACTCGTCGCAGGTGTTCGTCGAGTTCATGGCCGAGCTGGGCGCTGACCGGGTCGTGGTCGCGCCCGACACGCCGGGCTTCGGCGAGTCCGACCTGCCGGCGCGGCAGCCAGACATCGCCTTCTACGCGAATGCGATGGCGGAGCTCGCCGATGCGCTCGGCTTCGAGAGAGTCCAGCTCGTCGGCTACCACACCGGCGCCGCCATCGCGATCGAGCTTGCGCGGGCGCGCCCCGAGCTGGTGGATGCGCTGGTGCTCGTGGGTATTCCCGCGTTCAACGAGGAGGAGCAGGCCGAGTTTCGCGCCAAGCCCTGGCCCCTTCCGCGCGCCGAGGACGGCTCCCATGTGCAGGAAGAATGGGACCGCTCCACGCAATGGCGCGGTCCCGGACAGAGTGAGGAGTCGGTGGTTCGAACCTTCAACGAGAAGCTCGGGGCTGGCCAGACCGCGTGGTGGGGCGCGCATGCCGCGATTCACTACGACACGCTGGCCATGCTGCCCGAGGTGGAAGCCCCGATCCTGTTCATCCGGCCCCAGGACGACCTGTGGGAGACGAGCCTGCGCGCCCTGCCGGCGCTCGGCGACTCGCCTCGCATCGACCTGCCGGACTACGGCTTCGGCCTGTTCGAGGTCATTCCAGGGCGACTGGCCTCGACAGTCCGGGCGTTCCTGGACGAGCGCAAGGTATCGCCACCATGATCAACGCAATCAAGCCGGAGACCCGCATGCGCCTCGCACTCGCCGCCTGCCTCGTCCTTGGTTTCGCCAACCTCGCCGCGGCGGACGAGCCAGCTGCGCGCTCAGCCGCGCCGGAAGCACTGCGCGTGTGGGTGGACGCGCGCGCCGGATCCGGCGAGCCCGTGCACTGGATCGCGGAAGGCGGCGTATATGCGTATCCGTCCGGCGAGAAGCTGTTCGGCATGGTCGGTTTCGACAGCTCGACTGTCATCTGGCCCGACGAGCCGGACGGCGAGGTCGTGCACCTGACGCGCAAGACCTTCGCCTATACCGATCCGAACACGGGCGCGATCCTGACCGAGCACAACGGCAGGAAGGTCGAACCGATCGCCTATCCCTACCAGGTCATTCGCTACCGCCTGCATAACGGCCTGATCTTCGGCGACGTCGAGCAGGGCGTTGCCCCGCGGATACAGCACATCAAGGCGAAGGAAGGCGTGCGCTCGCGCCAGCTGGGGGACAGCTGGTTCTACAACGCCGCCGTGTTTCTCGACTTCGCGACGCCGGACGGCGGCCGCTACGAGGCCTGGGAGAACTACGACTTCTTCATCCATCCCGAGGGGCGCGTGAGCGAACCCCACCAGATGACGTGGCAACGCTACGGTGATCTGCCCGCCTGGGCCGGACCCGGCAAGGCGATCTACCACCTGCTCTCCTGGCGTGTCGAGAGTGCCGCAGAATTCCCGCCGGCGCTGCTCGAGTGGGCCAGGGCCGAGAAACCGATGTGGCTGGTGCCGCCCGCGAGCCTGGAGGAAGTGAAGGCGCTGCAGGAAGGCAAGGGCGGCGCGGGCTGGGGGCAGTAGGCCCCGCCGGGCCTCGCTGATGCAAGGAGAACGCTGATGGCCATACCGTGGGTGACGGTGCTGCAGCTCGTGCCGTGGACCGAGGTGATACGAAACGCGCCCGCAGTGCTCGACAGCGCAAGAAAACTGTGGGACACCGCTGCGCATAGATCCGGAAAGGCCACGGCGGGAGCCTTGCCGAGCGGCGCTACCGGGGCATCGCCCGGGGCACGCATCGCCGTCCTCGAGGCGACGGTGGCCAGTCTCAACGAGCAGGTCCTCGAGTCCTCCACGCTCATCAAGGAGCTGGCCGAGCAGAACGCCAACCTGATCAGGCGCGCCGAGATGAACCGCGTGCTGGTGCTGAGGCTGGCTTACGGGCTTGCGTTCACCGCGCTGATTGCCCTCGTCGCGGTCGGCCTCGCCATTCGAGGCTGACCCGCCGCCGCCACGTGGCTACGCGGTGAGGTCGCTGTGAAGATCGCGCTCGACCGTCCGCTCGACCGGGTGGGTGGCCGCGGGTGCCTGCGCAGCTGCGGTCGCGACGCCGAGAGGCTCCGCGCCGGGCGGACGCACCACGAACCGGCGCACGCTGCCGTGCTGGCCCACGACGAGCCGGCCGAGGCGCGCGCGGACGGCCTGGTCGGACTCGGTCGGCCGGGTGCGCCAACGCAGGTAGTCGAGCCACGTCGGGTGCTCGAAGCGCTCGATCCACACTTCCGGCTGGTCGATGTCCTGACAGATCGACCACGCGCGCGCGCCGTCGCGGCGCCGCAGCCGGCCGAGTTCGTTCGCCACGGCCACGAACTCCGCGGCGTTCTCCGCAGCCACGCGGTATTCGAGCGTCACGACGACGGGCCCGGACGCCGCATGGACCGGTGCTGCCGGCGGGCTCAGCCCGGCGCGGGTGCGCGGATCCAGTGACCCCAGCCGCGCCACCGACACCGGCAGCCAGCGGGCGACGGCGAGCGACACCAGCGCAGAGAGCCCGGCCACCGTGAGGGCCTCGCGCAGGCCCTGCGCGTGCGCGAGTTCGCCCCACCACCAGCTGCCGAGCGCCACGCCGGCGAAGGCGATGGTCTGGTAGGTCGCGAGCATCCGGCCCGTCACCCAGCGCGGCGAGGACAGCTGCACCGCGATGTTGAAGTTGGCGAAGCCGAGGGTCCACGTCGAGCCCGCGAGGACGTGGAACAGCAGCGTGAGCGCGGTGGAACGGCTCTGCCCGATCGCGACCAGCGCGATGCAGGCGAACGCCGCCAGCGCGCGCAGCAGCCCGTCGCTGCTGAAGCGGTTGCGCAGCCACGCGCTGCCGAGCGCACCCAGCATGGCGCCGACGCCGAAGGCACCGAGCAGGATGCCGAAGGTCGGCGCGCCGCCACCCAGCAGGTCGCGCGCCACGATGGGCATCAGCGCCGGCACCGCCGCGATGGGGATGGTGTAGAGCGCGCAGCGCAGCAGGATCGCCAGCAGGTGCGGCGAGAGGCTGACGTAGCGCACGCCTGCGGCAATTGCCGAGAACAGGGGCTCGGGCGGCAGCTCGCTGCGCACCCGCGCCGGGCGCCACCACAGAAGCGCGGCGATCATCCCCAGGTAGGACACGGCGTTGACGACAAACGCCATCGCCGCACCCAGGACCGCGACGATCACGCCACCGAGCGCCGGGCCGACGCTGCGCGCCATGTTGAAGCCGACTGCGTTGGCCATCACCGCCGGCGCGATCTGTTCGCGCGGCACTAGGTCGCCGATGGACGCCTGCCACGCCGGTGCCAGCAGCGCCGCCCCGCAGCCGATCAGGAAGGTGAGCCCGAGCAGCAGCCAGGGCGTGACCGCGCCGGTATACGCGACCACCGCGAGCGCCACTGAGGCGGCGAGCGTCAGCCACTGCGACACGAGCATCAGCCGGCGCCGGTCGCGCGTGTCCGCCAGCGCCCCCGCGACGAGGGAGAGGAAGAAGAACGGCAGCGCGGCCGCTGTCTGGACGAGGGCCACCATGTCGGCTGAGCCCGCGATGGTCGCCATGAGCCAGGAGGCGCCCACCGTCTGGATCATGCTGCCGAAGGCGGAGGCCAGCGACGCCCACCAGAAGAGCGCGAAGGCGCGGTGCTCGAATGGCGCGAGCGTGTCGCGGCGCCAGCGCTGGAAGACGGAGGGATTGTCCGCGGAGGCGGCAGGCATGGCCGAACGAGCTCGATGAGGGAGCCGGAACTCCGCCCGGCTCGCGCGGCGGGTATTGTAACCGGGACGCCTTCGGCGCCGCTCAGCCCATGATGCGCTCGGCCAGCGAGCGGGGCGAATGGATCGTGACGCCGCCGAAAGCTCGACCGTAGCCGGGGCCGAAGTGGGTTCGGTCGCCTGTCACCAACGCGTCGAAGCCGAGAGCGATGGCGGCAGCGAGCACCGGGCGGTCCTTCCCGGGCAGCCAGGCCAGGAGCTTTTCCGCTGCCGGGTCGGCGGCCGGTTGCCGCGCCGCAGCGATCCTCAGGTCCGCGAGCAGCGTGTCGAGTACCTGCAAGGCCTGCGGACCCTTGGCCTGCAGGTTGCGCCGCGCCTCCGCTACGACGTAGGTGTCCGCCCAGCACTCGTGCCCACGATCGACGAGCTGGCGCAGCAGCGCCCGCACCGCGCCGTCGGACTTCGCGGCCGAGAACAGGATGTTGGCGTCGAGGAACACCCGCACCGATACGGGCCGCTCAGCGGCGCCGCGGCTTTCGGCGTCGCGCCGCCGGAGCCTGCGGCCTCTGGTCGACTGCCAACACGCCGGCCAACTCGGCCTCGGCCTCGTCGAACTCGCGTTCGCGCTCGGACGTGTACAACTCGACCGGCAGCGTCACCGCCGGCCGCAGCAGCAGGCCTTCCGGTGTCGTCTCGGCAATCAACTGGTCGTCGGCCTTCAGGCCCAGCGCCTGGCGCAGCTTGGCCGGCAGCGTGACGACGCCTCGACTCGTGATCGTAACGGTGGCCTTCATGTGGCGCAGCTTAGCAGAAGTACTGCTATTCTGCATTGGCGCCCAAGTCAATGGACTCATGGGTCTCCTGGATTCGCGAATGGCGAACGGCATGTATCACCGGCCAGTCGTCACGCGGGCTGGACACGCGGCCGGCAGCTTAGCGGTGCGCGAGTCTCGGGAGTCCCATCTCACTCAGGCATCGAGCAGATATGACACCATTCCGCCATATATCTCGATGACCTTGCGCCGGACAAGCTCAGAGAGGATGCCCGCCACGCAGCGCGACTCGCGCCGCCGGCGTGCTGAGCGGGACGCGAGCCCCTGAACTTAGGTACGCCGCAACGCGCCGGGGCTGAGTTGGCGCAGTACCTCGGGCGGTGCCCTGCCCTCCAGCACCGCGCTGCGGGCGCGCAGTGCGTCATGGCCGCAGGGCCAGAGGTCGCGATAGAACACGACGGGATGCCCGATGGCCGCCTTCTCGCGCCGCTCCTTGTTGGAAACGCACAGGTGCACGCGGCGCCCGCAAGTGCCGCAGGACCGGCTGTCGAGCCTGCCGTCGTCCGTCAGCGCGCTCCATCGCCCCGGGCACTTCGGCCCCGAACCGCAGCTCTCGATCGCCATCGGCGGGCGGGTCTGGCGCGCGCGGATGCGCGTCGCACGCTCGATCGCCTTCATCACTGTCCGGATCGGCCGATGCTCCGCACGGTTCCCGTCGCGCATGGCTCGCCTCCTCCCTGCCCCGGGTGACCGCCGTCGATCTGAGGACCCGACGCGGCCCGGGGCAGCGGTGGGCACACCTTGCGCGTGGCCCGCGGCGCGGGGCGGCGAACAGGATCACAGATTCGCGCCGGGGCGCCGTCATGCAGCGCCACCGCTACTGGCTGGGCTGCGCTCGTGGTGACCGCGGAAGCCGCACCAGACATAAGACGGCGGCACGACGATCCATCCCGTGCCACGCAGTACCGCGGGCAACGCCTTGCCGTGAATCGAGGCGTGGCCGACCGGCAATGTCCAGTACAATGCGGCGGTTCCATCCCGAGGATCTGCGTTGCCCAGGCACCCCATTCCGCAGCAGCCATTCTGGCTCGGCGTCCAGCGGCCGGCGTCGCCTCGTGCGTAGCTACTCCCCGAGGAGCGGCGACCTCGCCGAGCTGTCGGACCTGGCGCCGACGCTGGCGGATGCGCTCGGCCTGCTGCCGAGCGACATCGCCCTCGTGCTCGACGACGCCGGCGTGATCCGCAAGATGGTCTTCGGCGGCCCCGAAGACGACAGCATCCGCGTCGTCGGCGCGGACTGGGCGGGTCGAACGTTGCGCGAGACCGTCACCGACTGCACGCGCGCCAAGGTGGATGCCCTGCTGCGCGACGTGTCGCTGCTGGGGGTCACCCGCCCGCGGCACGTGAACCATCTGGACCCGGACGGAGCGGAGATCCCGGTGGCGTACACGGCCCTTCGCCTGGGCGCGGGCGGGCCGGTCGTCGTGGTCGGGCGGGACCTGCGGGCCGTCCGCGCCATCCAGCAGCGATTCCTCGACGCCCAGCAGGAACTCGAGCGCGGCTACTGGGCGCGCCGCCAGGCCGATGCGACGCCGGGCGCTGAGGGCGAGTCTTCGCGCGAGGCCGCCCGGTCGTTGCTGCTGGCGCTGGTCGAGCGCCTGCAGGACGCGCTGGTGGTCACCAGCCTCGACGGCACGGTACTCGCGGGCAACACGGCCCTCGCCGCGCTGCTCGAGCTCGACAGCCCCGCCTCGGCGGAAGGCCAGCCGCTCGGCCGTTGGCTGGATGCCGGGCAACGCCTGCCGCCACGGACGGCGACCGCGTCGGCCGGGCGCGGAAACCTGCCGACGTTCGAAGCCTCGCTGCGCACGGACCGGGGCAGGATGCTGCGGGTCGAGTTCACGGCGACCCTGGTCCCGGATGAACCGGAACCGAGGGTCGGGATCGTCCTTCGCGCGAAGACCCGAGGTTCAGGCGAACCGCCGCGCAACGGCTCGGGCGAGAAACCCCCAGGCGAGTTCCACTAGCGACGGCGCCTGCCGGCGGCCGCCCGCTCGCCGGGAGAACGCGCGCGTCGATGAGGGCCCGTTGAACAGCACCACGACCAATCCGGCCTTCGGTCAGGCGGACCTGACCAACTGCGAGCGCGAGCTGATCCACCTCGCCGGATCGATCCAGCCCCACGGCGTGCTGCTGGTGCTCGCAGAGCCGGACCTGCGGGTGGTCCAGGCAAGCGCCAACACGGTACCGTTGCTCGGCATCGCGCTCGACGACCTGCTCGGGCGGCCAGCAGCAACGCTCGGGGGCAACCTGAGGGCGAACGTCGAACAGGTGCAGGCGGCCCTCGCGCCGGAGGAACGCCGGCCCCTGCGCTGCGATATCGAGGCGAACGGCGCACGCCGCGAATTCGAGGGCGTGCTGCACCGCCTTCCCGACGGCCAGCTCGCGCTCGAGCTGGAGCCGTTGCCCGACGGCGGCCCGCCGCACCTGCAGGCGATGCACCGGGAGCTCGGGCAGCGCGTCGCCGACGCGGTGCGGCTGATCACCGGCGCGGACAGCATCGACTCCCTCGTCGAGTCCGTCGTCGCGTGCTTCCGCGAGATCACGGGATACGACCGCGTCATGGTCTACCGCTTCGATCCGGACGGTCACGGCCAGGTCGTCGCCGAGGCGCGTGCCGAGGGCCTCGAGTCGCTGCTAGGCCACCATTACCCAGCCTCGGATATCCCACAGCGCGCCCGCGACCTGTACGTGCGCAACCGTGCCCGCGTCCTGGTGGACGCGCACTACGTGCCCGTGCCCGTGGTGCCGCGGAAGGTTCCCGGCACCGACGACGAGCTCGACATGTCGCTGTGCTGGCTGCGCAGCATGTCGCCGCTGCACATCCAGTACCTGAAGAACATGGGCGTCACGGCGACGCTCGTCGTGTCGCTGGTGCGCGAGGGCCAGCTGTGGGGGCTCGTGGCCTGCCACCACTACTCGCCGCGGACCCTCCACTACGCGATCCGCGCCGCTTCCGAGCTGCTCGGCGAGGTGGTCGCCAACCGCATCGCGGCGATCGAGAACCGCGTGCTGGGACAGGTCGGCGTGCTGCTGCGGCGACTCGAGCGGCGCCTCGTGGAGGCGGCCTCCACCGACGGGGACTGGCGGGCGGCGCTGTTCCAGGAGCCGCGCGCACTGCTGCAGCCGCTCGGCGCGACGGGCGTGGCGCTGATCCACGCGGGCGAAGTGATGACGGCCGGGGACGTTCCGGCGACGGCCGAGCTGAGGTCCCTGGTCCGCTGGCTGTCCGCGCAGGGGGTCGAGTCGCTCTTCAGCTGTGCGTCGATCGAGCGCGCCGACGCGGCGCTCGCCGCCCTCACGCCGGCCGCGAGCGGCGTGCTCGCCGTGCGCCTGTCGCTGACGCGGCCCGACTTCCTGGTCTGGCTGCGGCCCGAGCAGGTCGCCGAGGTGACCTGGGCGGGCGACCCCGGAAAGCCCATGATCGACGACGACCCGCTGAACCTGTCGCCGCGGCGCTCGTTCGCCGCGTGGTCGCAGATCGTCCGCGGCAGCGCGGTGCGCTGGTCACGCGCCGAGATCACGCTGGCCCGGGCGATCGGCACCTCGCTCGCCGACTTCATGATGCAGGTCCAGGTTGTGCAGCTGCTGATCGCGCAGCACCAGCTCTCGCAGGTGCGTCGCGACGTCTCGAGCGCCATGGAGCCGGTCGCGATCGCCGATGCTGCGGGCAGCATCCTGTTCATGAACGAGTCGCTGGCCGACCTGCTGCCCGAGGCCCGGCGACGGCCGGCGCAGCTCGAGGACCTCGCGGCTTTCTTCGCCGAGCCGCTCGCTACGCGGGCCGTGCTCGACGCCCTCGTGGCGGAACACCGTCAATGGCAGGGTGAGCTGACGCTCGCGGCCACGCGGCGCGGGGACCTGCCGGTGTGCATGCGCGCCGACCTGGTGCCTGGGCCGCTCGGCCTGCCGCTCGGCTTCATCGTGATCCTCACGGATCTCACCGCGGCTCGCGGCACGGCCGCTGCGCGTGCACACTTCGAGGCCGCGCTCGCCGACGAGCAGCGGGGCGGGCGACTGTCCGGCGACCCGGATACGGCGGGACGCGACCCGGTCCTCGGTGCGATCCTGGCGGACGCGGACCGCGCGGCCAGGGACATCGCGGGCGTGGCCACCGGTGCCGAGACCGCCCAGCAGCTGCGGGAACTCGAGTCGGCCACCCGGCGCGCCACCGCCCTCTACCGGCAGCTGCGCGAGTACACGCGCGGCACCTGAGGCCTGCGGCGGGGCGTCAGCCCAGCTCCTCGAACATCGCACAGTGACGACGGAACGCGGCGCAGGCCTCGTCCACGATCCGCGCGGCCTCGGCTGCGGGCACGCGGATCGCCGCGAGGCCCTGCCGGTAGCGGATCGCGAGCGCCTCCGCCCCCGGTGGCCCGAAGGTGTAGAAGGCCGTGCCGCGCCCGTCGCGAAGGTCGAGTGCGCGGGCGGTCACGCGGCCCAGCACCTGTCCGCCGCTCAGGTCGCCGAGGTAGCGCACGTAGGAGTGGGCCACCAGCAGCACGGGATCGGACTCGTCGATTTGGCGCAACCGCTCCACGTAGGACACGGCCGCCGCGGTCGGGAGGATGGCGTTGCGCCAGTCGCCACCGTGCAGCGCATCGAGGTCTGCCTCGAGGACGGCGCTGCGCGACAGCCCGGACAGGTGGATCCGGCTGACGGGCCCGGCCGCGGCATGGCGCTCGAGCGCCGGCTCGAGCTGCTGGTAGATGGCGTGCAGGCTGCGAAGCAGGCGACAGTAGACCTCGCGGTCGACGTCGCCGGTCAGCAGCCGGCGCATCAGGCCCGAACGCTCGGCCACCCGGTGAAGGTCACGGGTGCCGCTCCTCAGCAAGGTTGCTAGATCCACAGCGGGCGGCGACGCGCTGCTTTCGCGGGCCCGGGCCTCTGCGTTCACTCCTGCTCCAACACGAGTCGATCCACTCGCGAGGTATACCGGACCAGCGCAGCCTGTACCAGTCGCGGTCAGGCAGGTGCCCTCCGGGAAGCTTCAACTGGTCAAGATATCGGCGATAATTCGGCCGTCCAGAAGGGAACTCGATGAAGATGGACGGTCCCCACGATATCGGGCGCCGCATCCGCGGCTCGCTGCTCGGCCTCGCCACGGGCGACGCGGTGGGCACGGCACTCGAGTTCAAGCGGCCGGGCAGCTTCACGCCGATTTCCGACATGGTCGGCGGCGGGCCCTTCGGCCTCGCGCCGGGACAGTGGACCGACGACACCTCCATGGCGCTGTGCCTCGCCGAGAGCCTGGTGGAGTGCGGCGGCTTCGTGCCGCTCGACCAGTGCAAGCGTTACCTGCTCTGGTGGCGGGAGGGCCACCTGTCCTCCACCGGCCAGTGCTTCGACATCGGGAACACGACACGCACGGCGCTCGAGCGCTTCGAGTGGTCGGGCGAGCCGTTCAGCGGCGGGACGACCACACGTTCCGCCGGCAACGGCTCGCTGATGCGCCTGGCGCCGGTACCGCTCTTCTTCCGACACGATCCGGCACTCGCGGTCCAGCTCGCGGGCGAGAGCTCGCGCACCACGCACGCGCTGCCGGTGTGCGTGGACGCCTGTCGCTACTTCGCTGGCCTGATCCTCGGCGCCCTCGCGGACCTCGACAAGCCCGCGCTGCTCGCGCCGCGCTTTCACCCGGTCGCAGGCGCCTGGGCACCCGGCGAGCTTCACCCGGATGTTGAGGAAGTCGCGGGCGGAACCTTCCGCGTGCGCGACCCGCCGCAGATCCGCGGCAGCGGCCACGTGGTGCGCTCGCTCGAGGCCGCGCTGTGGGCATTCTCGCGGACCGACGACTTCGCGAGCGGCTGCCTGCTGGCGGCAAACCTCGGCGAGGACGCGGATACGACCGCAGCGATCTACGGCCAGCTGGCCGGCGCGTTCTACGGCGTCGAGGGCATTCCCGCGACATGGCTCGGGCGGCTGGCGATGCGGGACCTGATCGAGACGCTCGCCCAGGGGTTGGTGTCGGCGACCCCTGCGTAGTACAACTGAACCCGGCGCGGACCCGCCAGTTGCGACCCTTGGCGCCGGCCCCGTTCCGCTGGTCACCCTATGTCCAACCTCTTCGCAATGGCGCTCAGGTGGCTGGCCCACAAGCTCGGCCTGCTGCTCCTGATCCTCGGCGTGCTGCTCGTCGGCTCCTGGCTGAAGTCGGAATGGAATCAGCTGCGGGCGGTCCGCGCGGAGATCGAGACTCAGCAGGGCCTGCTCGCCGCGCTGAAGGCGGACCTCGCCGCGGCCGAGGCGCAGATCGTCGCGGACGCGGCGGACTGGAGCCGGCAGATGGAGATCGCCGCCGGCCCGCTGCGCAGCGAACTGGATGCCCTCGGCGCGCGCATCGCGGCCGCCGAGCCAAGATGGCAGGAGGCGCTCTCGCGCTTCAGCGACCTGGACCGGCAGGCTCGCCAAGCACGGCGCGCGGCCAACGACGCCCGGGCCGAGGTTGCCGCGCGCGAGCAGGCACTACGGTTCTGGGACCGCTACCTCAATCCGGAAAAGCTCGCCGCACTCGAGGCGGCGAAGGCGAAGTACACACTCCTCGACGCCAATGCTCGAACCTGGGAGGCGGCGCGCGACCGGGCAGCGCCGACTGTACGCAACTCGCCCCTCGAGCCGCTGCAGAAGCGCCAGTCGCGACTGGTGCAGGACATTGCGAGCCTGGCGGGCTCGGTATCGCCGCGCCAGGCGCAGCTCGTGGCCACCCGCGAGTCCCGCGTAAGCAAGATCGCCGACCTCGAGGCGCTGGTCGCGGCGCAGGAGGAGCGGGTCGCTCGGGACCCGCGCGGGCGGCTGCTGGCGGCGGTGAAGGCACGGCTGCCGCTCGCGTTCGGGATCCTGCTCGGCGTGCTGCTCCTGCCGGTCGCGATCAAGGCATTCCTGTACTTCGTGCTCGCACCGCTGGCCTCCCGCCTGCCGCCGATCCGCATCCTGCCGCTCGATGACGCGCCGCCACCACCGGCGCCCGCCGAGTCGTCGGTGTCTGCAACGCTCGAGGTGGCCCCCGGCGAGGAACTCCTGGTCCAGCCCGAGTTCCTGCAGAGCAGCAGCCAGTCCGCTCCCAAGCGCACGCAGTGGTTCCTGAACGCGGCGCTGCCCTTCGCAAGCCTGGCGTCCGGAATGTTCGCGCTGACGCGCATCCGTCCCGAGGGCGATGCGCCGACGCGCGTGGTCGTCTCGTCGCAGCAGGATGCGTTCGGCGAAGTCGGCGTCGTGGACCTTCCGGCGGGCTCGGCGATGGTCCTGCAGCCGCGCGCGCTCGCCGGCGTCGTGAAGCCGGCCGGCGCGCCGCTTCGCATCACGCGCCACTGGCGGCTCGGCAGCCTCCACGCTTGGCTGACGCTGCAGCTGCGCTATCTCGTCTTCCACGGGCCCTGCCGTGTCGTGCTCAAGGGCTGCCGCGGCGTGCGCAGCGAGGAACCTCAGCCGGGGCTCGCCCGCCTCATCAACCAGTCGGCGACGCTCGGCTTCAGCGCGAATCTCGATTACCGCACGACGCGTTGCGAGACCTTCGTCGCCTACCTGCGCGGCAAGGAAGACCTGTTCAACGACCTGTTCGGCGGCGGGCCGGGGCGCTTCGTGTACGAGGAAATGCCTGCAGGCGGACGGCGCGGCGGCATCACCGGCCGTGGCCTCGAGGGGCTGGCCGATGCGATCCTGAAGGCTTTCGGTATCTGAGCCCCATCCGGCCAGCCCGTTTCAGCGGCAGAGCCAGGCACGCAGCTGCGCGTACACGTCCGGACTGTCCAGCAGGTCGAGATGGCCGAGGCCGTAGCCGACCCACTGCCGGCTGCGCGGGATCGCGAGGATTCGCGACGGGTCCCGATGGCGCCCAAGGGCGCTGTCGAGCGGCACGAGCCCGTCGCCCAGCAGCCGGTCGGCCAGCGGGCTGCGCCTCGAGCAGAGCGTAGCGGCCGCCGCGTGGAACCGCACGCCGGCCGGTAGCGGGACGAAGCGCCCGGGCACTCGCGTCACGGCGCCATGGCGCAGGTCCACGATGCCGGCGCTACGCGCCTTGCCGAGCCGGGTGAACGGCGCGACGTACGGACTCAGGTCCATGGCCCTGTCGAGCCAGTGGCCGGCACGCTCGAGCGGCGCGCCGTGCTGCGGAGTGCCGAGGAATACGCAGTCCCGCAGGCGCGACGGCCATTCATGGCGGGCGCGGTCCGCGCGGTGCAGGGCACTGCGCAGCACCAGCCCGCCCATGCTGTGGCAGATGGCGGCGAGTTCCGGCGCACCCGCAGGCCATGCAGACAGCAGCCGTTCGAGCAGGACGGCGAGGCGGCGGCCGTTCTCGGCCACCGGCAATCCTGTGTTGTAGCGCAGGTAGACGGGCACGAAGCCCAGGTCCGCGGCAAGCGTCGCGCCGTGGTCGTGCCCACCCCGGCACCAGTGCCGTTCGTTGAGACACAGGCCATGCACCATGAGCAGCAGGCGGGCGCGGGGCCCGCCGGCGCGCCAGTCGTCGTAAAGCGTATCCGGCCGGCGCGGATCTATGGGCCGGTCGCGATGGCGCAGGCCCATGTCGACGGCAAGCGGATTACCGGTGCGGGCGAGGTGATCGCCATACACGCCATTCAGGGCAGCGACCACCGCATCGCGTTCGGGCGAAGCCTCGCCCTGCGGCAAGAGCGCGGCGATGGGCGGCAGCGCCGCATCGAGGCCCGCGCCGACCAGGCGTGTCGTAGCGCGCACGCAGCCGTAGACGAAGCCCGTGATGCCGCCGGTGCGGCCAGCGCCGCGCGCCTCGCCCACCGGCAAGGGCCGCAGCTGGATCGTGTGGTGCATCGCCTCGACGAGGCCCGTAACCCCGAGCGTCGCATCCACCGCGAGGCGGGAAACGCCCTGTAGGTCGGCAAGGTGCTGCCGGTGAACGGCTGCCATCGCGGCGTCTCCTCCCGGTCGCGCCAGGCAGCAGACTGCCACGCCGGACTGGTGAGCGCTCCCTAATCGTCACCGCGGACTTCGTCGCCCCCGGCGTGGCTACTCCATCCCGAGTTGCCAGCGCAGGAAGCCCTGCACGTCCGCCGTTTCGCGAATGCGCAGGTTGAGCGGCTTGCCCTGGCCGTGGCCTGCCTCGCGATCCACCCACAGCAGCACGGGGTTGGCGCCCTCGACGCCCGCGACCGCCGCTTGCAGCCTCGCGGCCATCTTGCGGGCGTGCATGGCGTGGGTGCGCGCGTCGTTCTCGCCCGCGGTGAGGAAGATGGCCGGGTAACGCGTGCCGGCCCGAACCTGTTGATAGGGCGAATATGCGAGCAACGTGCGGAACTGCTCCGGGTCCTCCGCCGAGCCGTACTCCGGCACCCAGTAGCGCGCCATCAGGAAGTCCTGGTAGCGCAGCATGTCGAGCAGCGGCACCGCAACGATCGCGGCCCGCACGAGATCGGGCCGCTGCATGGCGACGGCGCCCGTCAGCAGGCCGCCGTTCGAACCGCCGAGGATCGCCAGGCGCTCGCCATTCGTGTAGCCGTTGCCCTTGAGCCACTCCGCCGCTGCGATGAAGTCGTCGAACACGCTCTGCTTGTTGGCCAGCATCCCCGCCTCGTGCCACTCGCTGCCGTACTCGCCGCCGCCGCGGATGTGGGCGACGGCATACACGCCACCGTCCTCGAACCACGGGAACAGCGTGGCGCTGAAGGATGGCGTCATGCTGACGCCGAAGCCGCCGTAGCCGTAGAGGATGGTCGGCCGCTGCCCGTCGAGCTCGAGGCCCTTCCGGTGCACGAGGAACATGCTGACCTTCGTGCCGTCCTTCGACGGGTACCAGACCTGCTTGACCTCGACGAGCGACGGGTCGACCGGCACGTCCGGCCGCTCCCAGACCTCGGGCACGGCCGAGGGCTGCGCGAGGTCGACCCTGAAGATCGTGCGCGGATAGTTGTAGCTCGCGAAGGTGAGGAATGCCTCGCTCGCCTGCGGCTCCGTCGCGAGCTCACTGCTGCCGATACCCGGCAGCGTCAGCGCTCCGCGCGGCGTGCCGTCGCGGCCGAAGAGCGCGATTTCGCTCGCCGCATTGCGCAGGTACCGGACCGCGAGAACGTCGCGGGCCAGCAGGACGGCAGCCGACTCGAACGGCTCCTCGATGACCGCATCGTCCCGCTCGGGCACCAGCACGCGCCGCTCGCCGCTGGCGAGGTCCACCACGTCCACGCGCCCGTTCGGCGCGCCCTGGGTGGTGTGCAAGTAGAGGCGGCCACCATCCGCATGGCCCATGGCCCAGCCATCGCGGCCGACCGTGATCTCCCGCTTCACCAGCTCGCCTGTCGCGAGGTAGCGCTCGAAGTCCGCGACCCACAGGTCGTTGCCGCGCGTGCTCGTGTAGTACATGAGCACCAGCCACTTGCCGTCGCGCGACAGACTTCCGCCGGGACCCCAGGTGGTGGCGAGCTTCTCGTCCTCCTCCCGCGTGAACTGGCGGAACAGGATCCTGTCTTCGGCGACATCCGTGCCGATGCGGTGGAACATCACCTGGCCACTGTAGGGATCCTTCGGATTCCTCAGGTTGCGATAGACGAAGCCCGAGCCGTCCGGCAGCCAGTCTGCGCCGTTCACCTTGTTCGGGATCGTGGTCGGCAACGTGTCCCCCGTATCCACGTCGAGAAGGCGCAGCATGGTGATCTCGTCGCCGGCCGTGTACGTGCCGTAGGCCACGCGCCTGCCATCCGGCGAGGGCGAGATCCAGGCAATCGTGGTGAGCCCCGACGCATCGAGCTGTGCGGGATCGAGCAGCACGCGGCTCTCGCCGCGCACGCCCTCTCGCCAGTACCACACCGGCTGGTTCTGGCTGCCCTCGCGGCGCGAGTAGAAATAGCGGCCCGCTCGCACGATGGGTGCCGTGACGCTGCCGATCTCCATCAGCGGGCGCAGCCGCTCCTCGAGCGCCTGCCGCCCCGGCCGCCCGTCCAGCACCGCGCGGGTGAACGCGTTCTGCGCGTCCGTCCACTGCGTGACGGCCGGCGTGACCTGACCCATCCGTTGCGGATCGCTGTTGTCGCCCTCGAGCCAGCGGTAGGGATCGGGCACGGCCACGCCGTGCAGCAGGTCGGTGACGGGCTCGGCGCGGGTGGCAGGGACAGCGGGCATCGTGGGCGGTTCCTGGGACGGATCCGAGGGAGCGGCGGCGCAGCCGGCGAACGTCGTCATCAGTGCGACGGTCGCCGCCAGCATGGGCGGACGGATCATGCGCGGATTCCTCGCAGCCGGGGGCGGCCGGCAGGGAAAGCCGGCCGCCGATGCGCTAATTTTAGGTTCTTCACCGATCAGCGGGATAGGTCAGGGACGCACGGTCGTCACTGC
>JBBINN010000027.1:0-11456 GCA_037443885.1 Gammaproteobacteria bacterium
CAGGCGGCGTTCGAGTTCCTCAAGGAAGGCCGCTATGCCGAGGCCCGCCAGGGCTTCACGGCGTTCCTCGCGGCACACCCAGGGCACGAGCTCACCGAGAACGCGCGCTACTGGCTCGGCGAGGCGCACTACGTCGAGCGGCAGTACGAGCCGGCGCTGGCGGCTTTCGAGTCGGTGATTCGCGAGCACCCGCAGGGCCGCAAGCTCGGCGATGCGATGCTGAAGGCCGGCTACTGCCTTTATGAGCTGCGGCGCTACGCCGAGGCGCGCCAGTGGCTCGAGCGCCTCGTGCGCGAGCAGCCGGGCACGCCCGCGGCGCGCGAGGCCGAGGCGCGCCTCGTGCGCATGAAGTCCGAGGGGCGCTGAGGCGCCGATGGCCTCCGCCACCGTTCCGCTCGAGTCCACGCCCGTTTCGCAGCCGGGGCGGCTCCGGATCACCGAGACCTTCCTCTCGCTGCAGGGCGAGGCCGATGCGGTCGGCTGGCCGACCTTCTTCATCCGCCTGACCGGCTGCCCGCTGCGCTGCCGCTACTGCGACACCGAGTACGCGTTCCACGGGGGGGAGTGGCGGGACATCGCCAATTTGGTCGAGGCGGCGCGGTCCTCGGGGGCGATACACGTGTGCGTGACCGGCGGCGAGCCGCTGGCGCAGCCGCGCTGCCTGGAGCTGCTGAGGCAGCTCTGCGACGCGGGGCTGCAGGTGTCCCTCGAGACCAGCGGTGCCCTGGACATCCGCGAGGTCGACCCGCGCGTGTCCCGGATCGTGGACCTGAAGACACCGGCCTCGGGCGAGGAGCACCGCAACCGCTACGAGAACCTCCACGTGCTCACACCCCGGGATCAGCTCAAGTTCGTACTCTGTGACCGCGCTGACTACGAGTGGGCCCGTGCGCAGGTGCTGGAGCGCCGGCTGCAGGAGCGCTGCCAGGTGCTGTTCTCGCCTTCCTGGGGCCAGCTCGAGGCCGCGACGCTGGCCGGCTGGATCCTCGAGGACCGGCTGCCCGTTCGCTTCCAGGTGCAGCTGCACAAGCTGCTCTGGGGCGAGACGCCGGGACGCTGAGCGTGGACTCGCCAGGCAACGGCCACGCGGCGGTCGTGCTGCTGTCGGGTGGGCTCGATTCCGCCACGACGCTTGCCATCGCACGCGAGGAGGGTTATCGCTGCCACTGCGTCAGCTTCGGCTACGGGCAGCGGCATGCCGCCGAGCTCGACGCCGCTCGGCGTGTCGCGGCCGCGCTCGGCGCGGCCGAGCACCGGGTGATGTGCATCGACTGGGGCGGCATAGGGGGCTCGGCGCTCACCGACAGTTCCATCGCGGTGCCCGAGTTCCCGACCGAGGGTATCCCCGTCACCTACGTTCCCGCGCGCAACACGGTGTTCCTCGCCGTAGCGCTCGGCTGGGCCGAGGTACTCGGGGCGCGGGACCTGTTCATCGGCGTCAACGCAGTGGACTACTCGGGCTATCCCGACTGCAGGCCCGAGTTCATCGAGGCTTTCGAACGGCTCGCCAACCTCGCCACGAAGGCCGGCGTCGAAGGCCAGCGGTTCCGTGTGCACGCGCCGCTGATCCAGGAGACGAAGGGCGGCATCATCCGCCGCGGCCTTGCGCTCGGCGTGGACTATGCGATGACCGTGTCCTGCTACCAGGCCGATGCCCAGGGCCGGGCCTGCGGGCGCTGCGACTCCTGCCGTCTGCGTCGTGCGGGCTTCGAGGTCGCGGGCGTCCCGGATCCCACCCGCTACGCGGCCTGAAGCAACATGGGCTTTCCCGACGAGGAAGGGGAGCGGCCGCCGCCGGTCGAGGTGCCACCCGATGAGCTGTCACCCGCTGCGCTGCGCGGCGTGGTCGAGTCCTTCGTGCTGCGCGAGGGCACCGACTACGGCGAGCGCGACGTGCCGTTCGAAGTCAAGGTCGCGCAGGTGCTGCGCCAGCTCGAGCGCGGCGAGGCCCGCGTCCTGTACGACCCGGCGAGCGAATCCGTGGACATCGTCGTGGCCCGGCGCCTGCTTGGGGTATGATTCGGCTCCTGCGCAGCACCGGCCCCGGTCGCTTGCAGTCCCCGTCCCGCACGGGCCGTTAGCTCAGCGGTAGAGCATCCGGCTTTTAACCGGTTGGTCGCTGGTTCGATCCCAGCACGGCCCACCAGACCCCGGTCTTCGGCGGCCCGCAGACGTGGCTCGTTACGGCGAGCGGGGCGCAGCCGGCGGCGTCTGGAACTGCTCCAGCAGGAACTGCTCCTCCAGCGGCGTGAGGTCGAAGCGCCGCGCGGCCTCCTCGATCGTGGCGGCATCCCGGCGCGGCTGCTCGCCGAGCCAGCGCACGGCGCGGCGCAGCGATTCGCCGTGGGGCAGCAGAGTCTCGCGGCTCATGGCGCGTGCCTCGGGTCTGTCAGAAGTTCGCCCGGCGCTGGGCGTCCTCGTGCATGCGAGCGAGGAAGCCCTGGACCGCGGGCTCGGCGTCGGCGGCGGTCATCAGGCGCTGCTCCTCCATCAGGCGCGCCATGTCGCGGATGCTGCGCTTGCCGTCGATCATGGCCATGATGAAGGCGTACACGCGGGTCGAGAGGGACTGCTCGCGGAATGCGGGCAGCGCCGGCACGGGCAGGTCGGTGCGCTCGAGCCACTCCGGACGGACGAGGGGCGCGGGCTGCGTGACATCGGCCTGCTTGGCCGCGGCGAAGCTGATGACCGTCTCGATGCGCGCGTGCCGGCTGGCGGGTGAGCGCATGTAGGGCAGTGCGGCCTCTCGAACGGGACCGGGCGCGAACCCGGCGCCGGGCGCGAGCGCGAGGAGCTCCTCGAGGCTGTAGCAGCGCTCCGGCGGACAGTCGGCCCAGGCGAGCGAGCCGTGGAACACCCAGCGGCCGCCGGGCGCGAGCAGCTGGTTGATCCTGGCCATCAGCGCCGGCAGGTCGTCCGGCACGATGTCCACGAACCAGGGCGTCAGCACGGCGTCGAAGGAACCATCTGCGAACGGCGCGGCGAGCGCGTCGCCCAGTACGAACTCGAGGCCCCGGCGCGCGGGCGCCGGCGCGGCGAGCGTCCGTCGCAGCGCGTGCGCCTCGAGGCTTCGGGGCGCGATGGGGAACTCGTACAGGTCCAGCCGCTCGCCCGCCGATACCCGCTGGCCGACGGTCGAAAGCAGCGGGTTGAAGTCGAGTGCCACCGTCGTCTCGACCGGCAGGGCCTGGTGCAGGTCGTAGGCGAGCCGTCCGCCGCCGGCACCCAGGACCAGCAGCCGGGCTGGCGCGCCACCCGGCGCCATGGCCGCAAGAACCTCGGCGAGTGATGCGGCGTTCTCCTCGCCGCCCCAGGCCCAGTCGCGGTGCAGGTTCGGGTAGTAGCTCGTCAGGCCCTGACTCAGCGGCAGGCGAGTGCCGAGCGCGAGGTGCACCTCGCGGCGCTCCTCGCGGCCCGTGAGTCCCAGCGGCTCGAGCAGCGCCAGGAGCAGCGAGGCGTGGGTGTCGAGTGCGCTGGCTTGCGCCTCGAGCCTGCGCCGCGTCAGCGCATGGAGGCCGTCGCCTGAGAGGCTGTGACGATGCAGCGCCGCCTCCCGAGCCAGGTGCTGCACCAGCAGAAGCAGCCGGCCGCGCCAGTCCGCGAGGGCGGCCTGGGGTTCGGCGAAGAGCCAGCCGAGGCCGCCGAGAACGGGAAATGCCTGCCCGCAGCCGCGGCAGGCGGCGCTCGTCCCGGCGACGTCGAGCGGCGCCCGGCAGGCCGGGCAGGCGAGCAGTGGTGCCAGCAGGTCGAGTCGTTTCAAGACGCGGCCGCTCGGCTCTGGGCGGAAACAAACAGCGCCATGCGGGAATGATGCCGCAAGCCGGGGGCCCTGCGCTCGGCGTCGCCGCCTGCCGCGCTGGTATAGTCGGCGCCGTGGCCAGGATCGAGGTGAAAGGCCGGTTCGAGCGGCGGCCGTCTCCGGCCGGGCGCGCGACCTACGTCCCGGCGGGGGGCGGCACGCAGTGGATCGACGTGGCCGGCTGGCTGGCCGGCGACCTGCCGGAGACGCTGCAGGATCCCTGCTTCGTACCCCCGCAAGAGGAGGGCGGCCGCTGGCAGCTGACGCATGCCGGCGGGGCCGGCGAGTTCGTGGCAGCCGGGGTCGTGCTGTTCGAGTCCGCCCCGAGGATCCTCCAGCCGCTGGCTGCGCCCTTCGCCCTGAAGCCCGGGGAGCGTCGGGCGGCCCGCGTGCTGCTGGCCATGCTGCGGCTGCCGGGTGGCGCCAGGCTCCTGCGGGCTTGGCACGCGCGGCGGGGCTGACTCCCCGAAGCGGCCTTTGACCGCCCTGCGGCCGGCGGGTAGATTGGGACGGTTTTGTGCGCTGCACAGTGGGCGTGGGGACAGGCTATGGCGGCGGATCGCTGGTGGGTGCACAAGTTCGGCGGGTCCAGCGTCGCGGACGCGGCCTGCTTCCGGCGCGTGGCGGCGATTCTCGAGTCCGACCCCCATTTGCGGCTCGCGGTGGTCCTCTCGGCCTGCCGCGGCGTCACCGATGCCCTCATCGGGCTCGTCGCAGCCGCGGAGCGGCGCGATGCGGACAGCTGCCGCGACACGCTCTCGGCCCTGCGCGCCCGTCACGCAGACATCGCCGAGGAGCTCCTGCCGGCCACTGCGCGCGACGCCTACCTCGAGCGGCTCGATGTCGAGCTGGCGGACATCCAGGGCATCCTGCATACCGTCTCGCTGCTGCGTTCGGCCGGCCAGACCGTCCATGACCTGATCGCCGGCCACGGCGAGATCTGGTCCACGCGGCTGTTCGCCGCGTACCTCGGCGCGCGCGGCAAGCGCGCCACCGTGCGCTGGATCGATGCGCGCGAGGTCGTCACGGTGGAGTGGGGCCCCCTCGGCCCCGCCGTGCAGTGGGAGCCCTCGCGCGAAAACGCGGCACGTGTCTTCGGCGCCGACGCCACCGGCGTGCACATCGTCACGGGCTATATCGCGTCCGACCCGCGCGGCCTGCAGACGACCCTGGGTCGCAACGGCAGCGACTTCTCCGCCTCGATCTTCGGGGCGCTGCTCGACGCCGAGGAGATCGTGATCTGGACCGACGTAGACGGCGTGCTCTCGGCCGATCCGCGCCGCGTGCCCGAGGCGAAGGTGATCGACTCGCTGTCCTACAACGAGGCGATGGAGCTTGCCTATTTCGGCGCCAAGGTCATCCACCCGCAGACCATGGCGCCCGCCGTCAGCCGCGAGATCCCGATCTGGATCAGGAACACCTTCGCGCCGGAGAAGCCCGGCACCCTCATCTGCGCGCGGCCGGAGTCGTCGCTCGCGGTGAAGGGCATCACCAGCATCGACGACGTGGCGCTCGTCAACCTCGAGGGCGCCGGCATGATCGGCGTGCCCGGCACGGCGCACCGGCTGTTCGGTGCGCTGCGCGACGCCGAGATCTCGGTGATCCTGATCTCGCAGGGAAGCTCCGAGCACTCGATCTGCTTCGCCATCCCCGACAGGCAGGCCGCGCTGGCGGAGCAGGTCGTGCGCCGCGCCTTCGCGGTCGAGCTGCGCGAGGGCCAGATCCAGAGCGTCGAGGTGAGTCGCCACTGCTCCATCCTCGCGGTCGTGGGCGACGGCATGGCCGGTAGCCACGGCGTCGCGGCAAAGGTGTTCGGTGCGCTGGGCAACACCTCGGTCAACGTGCGCGCCATCGCGCAGGGTGCCTCCGAGCGCAACATCTCGGCGGTGATCGACGGCCGTGACGCGAGCAAGGCGCTGCGCGCCGTGCACTCCGGCTTCTACCTCTCGCCCAACACCCTCTCGATCGGCGTGATCGGCCCCGGGACGGTCGGCGCCGTGCTGCTCGACCAGCTGGCTTCACAGGTCGCGCGGCTGCGCCGCGACCTCAACGTGGACCTGCGGGTGCGGGCCGTTGCAGGCTCCAGGGGCATGGTGCTCGCCGACGGCGAGATCGACCTGGCGCACTGGCGCGACGCCGTCGCCGGCCGCAGCGAGCCGCTGGACCTGGACCGATTCACCCGGCACGTCGCCGCAGAGCACCTGCCGCACCGCGTGATCATCGACTGCACTGCGGATGCCGGCGTGGCGTCGCGCTACCGCGACTGGCTCGCGGCCGGGCTGCACGTCGTCACGCCGAACAAGAAGGCCAACAGCGGGCCGCTCGACGGCTACCGCGCGCTGCGCGAGGCGCGCCGCGCGAGCGGCGCGCACTACCTCTACGAGGCGACCGTCGGCGCCGGCCTGCCGGTGATCATGACGCTGCGCGACCTGCGCGAGACCGGCGACGATATCCGCCAGATCGAGGGGATCTTCTCCGGCACCCTCGCGTACCTGTTCAACGTGTTCGACGGCAGGACGCCGTTCTCGCAGATCGTCCGCGAAGCCAAAGCGCTCGGCTACACCGAGCCGGATCCGCGCGACGACCTGTCCGGCACGGACGTCGCCCGCAAGCTCATCATCCTCGGGCGCGAGATGGGCCTCGAGCTCGAGATGGCCGACGTCGCGGTCGAAAGCCTCGTGCCCGAGGCATTGCGCGGCTGCGACGCGGAGGAGTTCCTCGCGCGGCTGCCTGAGTTCGACGCCGCCATGGCCGCGGTGCACCGCGAGGCGGCCGCGGCGGGACAGGTGCTGCGCTACGTCGGGCGGCTGCAGGCTGATGGACGCGCGACGGTGGGCCTCGCGCGCCTCGAAGCGCGCCACGCCTTCGCCAACATCGCGCTGACCGACAACGTGGTGCGCTTCGTCACGGCGCGTTACTGCGACAACCCGCTCATCGTGCAGGGCCCGGGCGCGGGCCCGGCCGTGACGGCCGGCGGCGTGTTCGGCGACCTGCTGCGGCTTGCCACCTATCTCGGCGCGAGGCTCTGACACCAGGATGAAAACGGACAGCGTCCTCGCCTTCGCCCCGGCGTCGGTCGGCAACGTCGGCATCGGCTTCGACATCCTCGGCCACACGGTGAAGGCCGTCGGCGACCGCGTGCGCGCCCGGCGCACGGCCGACAAGGGCATCCGCATCGCCGCCATCACCGGCAGCGTGGCGGCGCTGCCGCTCGAGCCCGAGAAGAACACCGCGGGCATGGCGCTCGTGTCCATGGCGAGCGCGCTGTCGCTGCCTTTCGGCATCGAGATCGAGATCGAGAAGGGCATCCCGCTCGGCTCCGGCCTGGGCGGTTCGGCGGCCTCGGCGGTCGCGGCCGTCGTCGCGGGCAACGCGCTGCTCGATGCGCCGCTCTCAAAGCTGGAGCTGCTGAAGTTCGCCATGCACGGCGAGGCGGTCGCGAGCGGCTCGGTTCACGTGGACAACATCGCCCCGTCGCTGTTCGGGGGGCTGGTCCTGACGGTGGGCATCGACCATCCGCGCACCAAGCAGATCCCGGTGCCGCCCTCGATCCGCTGCGTGCTGGCGCATCCCCACATGTTCCTGTCCACGCGCGAGGCGCGCCGCGTGCTGCGCAAGACGGTGGATCTCTCCGACGTCGTCTGGCAGACGGCGAACCTGGCGGGCTTCCTGAGCGCCTGCTACACGAACGACCTCGCGATGCTGCGCGACGCCTTCGAGGACGTGATCATCGAGCCGCAGCGGGCGACGCTGATCCCTGGCTTCAAGGCGGTCAAGCAGGCGGCGATGGGCAACGGCGCGCTGGGCTGCTCGATCTCAGGCGCCGGGCCGACGGTATTCGCCTGGGCGGAGGAGCCTTACGCCGAGGGCGTGCGCGCGGCGATGGTGGAAGCCTTCGCCGAGCACGACCTTGCGACCGACAGCTGGGTCTCGGCCATCGACACCGAGGGCGCGCGGATCCTGGAGGATTGATGCGGTTCGTCAGCACGCGCGACGCGACGCGCACAGTGTCGCTCTCGGAGGCGATCCGCGCGGGCATCGCGCCGGATGGCGGCCTGTACGTGCCCCGGTGCCTGCCGCGCCTCGAGCCGGCCGACTTCGAGGGCGCCCGTTCCCTGCCCGAGGTGGCCGAACGCTGGATCGCGCCGTTCTGCGAGGGCGACCCGCTCGCGGCGACGCTCGGAGAAGTCGTGCGCGACGCCTTCTCGTTCCCCGCGCCGGTGCGGCGCATCGCCGCCGAGCCGATGCCCGTGTCCGTGCTCGAGCTGTTCCACGGTCCGACCGCCGCCTTCAAGGATTTCGGCGCGCGCTTCCTCGCAGCCTGCCTCGAGCGGCAGCCGCAGGATCCGGCGCGGCCCGTCACGATCCTCGTGGCGACTTCCGGCGACACCGGCGGCGCGGTGGCGGCGGCGTTCCACGGCCGGCCGTGGGCCAGGGTGGTCGTGCTCTACCCGAAGGGGCTCGTCTCGCCGAGGCAGGAGAAGCAGCTCACCTGCTGGGGCGGCAACGTGCGCGCCCTGTCGGTGCGCGGCACCTTCGACGACTGCCAGCGGCTGGTCAAGGAGGCCTTCGCGGATGCCGCGCTGCGCGCGCGCTTCGAACTGTCGTCGGCGAACAGCATCAACATCGGGCGCCTGCTGCCGCAGGCGGCCTATTACGCGGCAGCGAGCCTCGAGCGCTGGCGTGCCGATGGTACCGCGCCCGCATTCGTCGTCCCGTCGGGCAACCTCGGGAACGTGCTGGCCTGCCTCTGGGCGCGGACGGCGGGCCTGCCGATCTCGACCATCGAACTCGCCCACAACGCGAACCGCACGGTGCCCGATTTCCTGGGCAGCGGCGACTGGCGGCCGCGGCCGAGCGTGGCGACGCTGGCCTCGGCCATGGACGTGGGCAATCCGAGCAACATGGAGCGCCTGCGCCACCTGCACCCGGACTGGCGGGAACTTGCACGCACCGTGCGAGCGCACTCCGTGACCGACGGGGAGATCCAGGGCGCCATCCGCCGCGATTTCGGCGAGTGGGGCGAGACCTGGTGCCCGCACACCGCCACCGCCGCGCACGTCTATCGAGGCCTGCCGGAGGAGCTGCGCGCCGCGCAGCACTGGGTGCTCGTGGCTACCGCGCATCCGGCCAAGTTCGAGAGCATCGTCGAGCCGCTGATCGGCCGTCACGTCGAGATCCCGCCCGCGCTGGCCGAGCTGCTCGACCGACCGTCGCAGGCCGCCGAGATCGGGGCTTCGCTCGACGAGCTGCGGGGGGCGCTGCTCGTAGCCTGATCCCATGAAACTCAGCGTCGTCGAATGGGGACTCGTTGCGGCCGCCGGCGGGGCGCTGGCGCTCGGCGGCTACCTGGGCTGGCGGCGGTGGCGCAGGCATGTCGCCGCGCGCGCGCTTCTCGCGAAGCTCCGGGCCGTGAGCGTCGACATCCTGAACGCGGTCCTCGTGCCGGACACGAGCGGCGGCCAGATCCACTGTGATTTCGTGCTGCTGACCCCCGGTGGCCTTCTGGTGGTGGACCTGCGCGACGTGCCTGGCGTCATCTTCGGCGGGCGCTACATGGACGAATGGACGGTGATGGATGGCCACCAGCGCCGCACTTTCGCCAATCCCATCGAGCCGCTGCACGACCGGGTCGCCGCGGTGAAACAATTCGCTGGCGAGGCGCCCGTCGAGGGGCGCATCGTGTTCACGGCGCGCGGTAAGTTCCCCAAGGGGCTGCCGCCCTTCGTCGCCATGCTCGATGCCCTGGTGGGAGAGTTCCCGCCGATCCAGGGCCGCGAACCCGAAGCGGAGTGCTGGCGCGAAGGATTTGCGCGGCTGCGCGCGGCGAGCCGGCCGAGCCCCCTCGCGCGCGGCTAGCGCCCGACCTCAGGCGGCAGCCCTGGCGCGATGGCGCTGCGCGTGATCGGCGAGCACCCGCGCCGCGCACAGTGTCACCCGGCGCGCGCAGTCGAGGTGCAGGAACTCGTTCGGGCCGTGTGCATTCGAGTTCGGCCCGAGGACGCCCGTCACCAGGAACTGCACGCCGGGATAACGATCCGCCAGCATGCCGATGAACGGGATGCTGCCGCCGGTGCCCATGTAGATCACGTCGCGGCCGAAGGCCTCCTGCGAGGCGCGCTGCATGGCGTCCACGAGCCAGGGCTCGAGCGTCGGTGCATTCCAGCCGCCGAGCGAGGAGCCGACGTTGAACGTCACCTGCGCGCCGTAGGGGGCATCGGACTCGAGGACCGCCTTGACGGCCCCGGCCGCCATGGCGGGGTCGCAGGTCGGCGGCAGGCGGAACGACAGCTTCGCCGACACGGATGGCAGCAGCACGTTGCCGGCGTCCTTCAGGGCCGGCAGCCCCTCCGCGCCGGTGACCGCGAGCGTCGGCCGCCACGTGTTGTTGACGATGAGCTCGGCGGGTTCATTGGAGAGCGGCTGCACGCCGGCGGCGAAGGGCAGGCGCTTCCATGCGCTCTCGCCGAGCACGGCGGCCGCGGCGCGCGCCTGCTCGATGCGCTCGGCCGGCACGGGCACATGGAGGTATTCGACCAGCACGTCGCCCGTCGTGGTGCTCTCCACGCGGTCGAGCAGGGCGCGCAAGATCCGGAAGGCGGACGGCGCGATGCCGGTACCCGCGCCGGAGTGCACGCCCTCCGTCAGCACCTTCACGGCCAGGGTGCCGGTCAGGTTGCCGCGCAGGGACGTGGTGCACCAGAACTGCTCGTAGTTGCCGCACTCGGCGTCGAGGCAGATGACGAGGCTCGGCGTGCCGATGCGTGCCGACAGGGCCTCGACGTAGTAGGGCAGGTCCACGCTGCCGCTCTCCTCGCAGCCCTCGATCAGGACCACGCAGCGCGCGTGGGGCAGGCCCTGTTCCTGCAGCGCGCGGATGGCCGCCAGCGAGGCGAAGACCGCGTAGCCGTCGTCGGCGCCGCCGCGGCCGTAGAGACGTCCTTCGCGGATTACCGGCTCCCAGGGCGAAAGGCCCTCCGCCCAGCCCGTGAACTCCGGCTGCTTGTCGAAGTGCCCGTAGAGCAGGACGGTGTCGTCCACCCCGCCCGGGACTTCGCAGAGCAGCACGGGTGTGCGCCCCGGCAGGCGCACGATCTCCACCGTCATCCCGCGGATGGGCTGGCTGCGGCACCAGGCGGCGAGCAACTCGGCGGCCCGCTCCATATGGCCGTGCGCCTGCCAGTCGGCATCGAAGCCGGGCGACTTGTTCGGGATCCGAACGTACTCGCAGAGGGTGGGGACGATGCTTTCGCTCCACAGGCCGTCGATGAGTTGGCGAGCGCGGTCAATATTCATTTATATCAATCCTTTACTGTAGTTTCCGCCAAATCACTTCATGTGGGTCGGGGCTGCATCTGGCTCCCCGGGTACGCGGTGGAGGTTAGGCAGATCAAAAAATATCAACGCGTTACGGGTGGTCGCGTCGGCGATTTCCGCGACGGACTCGTCCCTGACCTCTGATATCGCTTTAAGAATATACGTTAAGTACATGGGCTCATTGCGTCTGTGGCTGACTTTCGCGGACAGGTTGCGGGGCAGCAGGTAGGGTCCGTCGGTCTCGATCATGAGGCGGTCCAGGGGAATCTCACGCGTCAGCGCCTTCACGCCCTGGCCGCGGCGCTGCGTGCCTGATGGCGCGCCTCGTCCTCGCCTCCGC
>JBBINN010000027.1:11466-22378 GCA_037443885.1 Gammaproteobacteria bacterium
GACATGGAGGCCGGCGGCGAGGTAGTCCTGCAGTTCATCGCCCGTACCCGTGAAGCAGTGTACGACCGCCCTGGAAATGTTTGGGAGATGCTCGCGCAGGATGGCCATGAAGTCGGCGTGAGCGTCGCGCTGGTGCAGGAACAGCGGCTTGCCTGCGGCGACCGCGATCTCGAGTTGCTGGGCAAAGGCTTCACGCTGTGCCTTCGGGCAGGAGAAATTCCGGAAGTAGTCCAGGCCGCATTCCCCCGCGGACGTGACCATCGGGTCCGACATCAACTCCGCGAGCACCTCGCCGTCCCCGTGCTTGAAGCCTTCCGCGTGGTGGGGATGAACACCGGCGGTCGCGCGCAACAGGCCAGGGTGCTGGCGGCAAAGCTCGATGGCACGGGCCGTGCTGTCGAGGCTGCTACCCGTGACGACCATGCGGGCCACGCCAGCTGCCAGTGCGCGGGCGATCACCTCGCCGCGGTCGTGGTCATAGCTGTCGTGGGCCAGGTTGATACCGATGTCGACCAGAGCGGGCGGCGGCATGCCTCGGAGGTACCGTAGAATGTTTGGAACGCTCCGCTTGCCCGGGCCATCAGGGCCGGGCCACGGAGCCTCATTCATTCTAAGGGATCGGGCGGGGCTGGGCCCCGTGCCGGCCGGGTCGGGAGGCCCGCTGCCCCATGAGCCTGGACCAGGACGCCCTCCAGTCGCTTCGGCGGGACGCGCCGGTTCGCGCTGCCGCAAGGCCCTTGCGCCGCCGGCGGTGGATATGGGTATTCGGCGCTGCCGCCGCACTCGTGGCGGCGTGGCTGGTGCTGGGCGCGCTGCGTCCGCTCGAGGTTCAGGTGGCCGAGGTGACACCGCCGCGCGGGGGCCAGGGCACGGCTGTCCTGAATGCGTCGGGCTACGTCATCGCCCGCCGGCTAGCGACCGTTTCCGCCAAGGTGACCGGGCAGGTCGCCACGGTGAGCTTCGAGGAAGGCGCGGCGGTCGAGGCCGGGCAGGTTCTCGCGACCCTCGACGATGCACTCGCCCGCGCCGCGCTCGACGTCGCCGAGCGGCAGCAGGAGGCTGCGCGCAAGGGGCTCGCCGAGGTCGAGGTGCGCCTCGCGGAGGCAGTCCGGGAGCGCGACCGGCTGCGGCGGCTGCGCGAGGACCGGCTGGTGAGCGAAAGCGCGCTGGATGCCGCAGAGGCGAACGCAGCGTCGCTCGCCGCGCGGCTCGAGTCGGCAAAGGCCGAGCTCGCCGTCGCCGCGGGCGCTGTTCGCCTGCGGCGGCAGGAACTCGATGATCTCGTGATCCGTGCGCCGTTCGACGGCGTGGTCATCTCCAAGGACGCCCAGCCCGGCGAGATGGTGTCGCCGATCTCGGCGGGTGGCGGCTTCACGCGCACAGGCATCGCCACGCTCGTGGACATGGATTCGCGCGAGGTGGAGGTCGACGTGAACGAGGCCTACATCAACCGGGTCGCGACGGGCCAGCGCGCGGAGGCCGTGCTCGACGCCTACCCGGACTGGCGCATCCCGGCCCGCGTGCTCGCCATCGTTCCGGCCGCAGACCGGCAGAAGGCGACGGTCAAGGTGCGCATCGCCCTCGATGAGCTCGATCCGCGCATCCTCCCCGACATGGGCGCCAAGGTGCGCTTCCTGGCCGAGCCGAGTGGAGGCGAGCCGCGACGGGCCGTCGCGTCCGTGCCGGCCGGCGCCGTGGTCGAGCAGGATGGCGCCGCGTATGCATGGCGCATCGAGGACGGGCGCGCGCGACGCGTCATCCTCGGGGTTGAACCGGAGGAGGCGGGCACCCGCGACGTGTCGGAGGGCCTCGCGCCGGGCGACAGGGTGATCACCGCGCCGCCGGCGACGCTCTCGGACGGCGACCGCGTGCGCCTGCGCGCCTCGCGCTGAGCCCGTGAGCCAGGCCCTCGTCCGCATTCGCGACCTCTACAAGGAGTACCGGCGCGGACCGGAGGTCGTCCACGTGCTCGACGGCCTGTCGCTCGACATCGAGGCCGGCGAGTTCGTCGCGCTGATGGGTCCGTCGGGTTCGGGCAAGTCCACCCTGCTCAACCTGCTGGGCGGCCTGGATCGTCCCACCGCAGGCCTGCTCGAGGTTCAGGGCGAGAACCTGGCGCAGCTGGGCGAGGCGGAGCTGGCCCGCTGGCGGTCGGGCAACGTCGGCTTCGTGTTCCAGATGTACAACCTGCTGCCCGTGCTCACGGCCGAGCGCAACGTCGAGCTGCCGCTGCTGCTGACCGGCCTCCCGGCGGACGAGCGCCTGCGCCGCGCCCGGGCCGCGCTCAGGCTGGTGGGCCTCGCGGAGCGGGCGCGGCACCGCCCGGGCGAACTCTCGGGCGGCCAGGAGCAGCGTGTCGGCATCGCGCGCGCGATCGTGACCGACCCCGTGCTGCTGCTGTGCGACGAGCCGACCGGCGACCTCGACCGGCGCTCGGGCGACGAGATCCTCGACCTGCTGCAGGCGCTGAACGCGCAGGGCAAGACGATCGTGATGGTCACGCACGACCCGCACGCGGCGGAGCGGGCACAGCGCCTGCTGCAACTCGAGAAGGGCCGGCTCATCGAGGACGAGCGCTGATGTGGCGCTTCGCGCCGCTCGTCTTCTCCAACCTTCGGCGCCGTCCGGCGCGAACCGGCTTCACGCTCGGATCGATCGTAATCGCGTTCCTCATGTTCGGCCTGCTCGGCGCCCTCGGCCACGCCTTCTCCGCGGGTGCCGAGATCGCCGGCGTCGACCGGCTGCTGACGATCCACAAGGTCTCGCTGGTCCAGCCGCTGCCGGAGAGCTACGGGGCGCGCATCCGGCGGGTGGACGGCGTGGTGGCGGTGAGCTCCGCCACCTGGTTCGGCGGCGTGTACCAGGACGAGCGCAACCAGATTCCCGTGTTTCCGGTGGACCCGGCGGTCTACCTCGACATCTACCCGGAGCTGATCGTCCCGGCGGACGCGCGGGAACGCTTCCTCGCCGACCGCCGCGGCGCTCTCGTGGGTCGCCCGCTCGCGCAGGAATTCGGCTGGAAGGTGGGCGACGTCGTGCCGATGCGTTCCAACATCTGGCGCAAGGAAGACGGGTCCGCGACCTGGGAACTCGTCGTCTCCGGCATCTTCGACGTGCCGCAGACCGGCGGGGATGCCCGCAACATCCTCATGCACCACGCCTACTTCAGCGAGTCGCTGGCCCGCGGCAAGGGCCTCGTGGGCTGGTACGTCGTGCGCCTGAAGGATCCCGAAGACGCCGCGCGCGTCGCCCGGGCGATCGACGAGCAGTTCGCGAACTCGCCTTTCGAGACGGAGACCTCGACAGAGAAGGCATTCACCCAGGGGTTCGTGAACCAGGTCGGCAACATCGGTGCGATCCTGACCGGCGTTCTGTCGGCCGTGTTCTTCACGATGCTGCTCGTCACGGCGAACACCATGGCGCAGTCGGTGCGCGAGCGGACGGCAGAACTCGGCGTCCTCAAGACGCTCGGCTTCACCGGCCGCGGAGTGACGGCCCTGGTGCTGGCCGAGTCTGTGGTCCTCACCGCCGCCGGCGGCCTCGTGGGCCTGGTGCTGGCGTGGTTCGTGGTGGGTGCGGCCGAGCCTGCGCTGCGGGGCTACCTGCCGGTCTGGACGATCCCGCCGCAGGCGTACGCACAGGCGGCCGGGCTCATGCTCCTGCTGGGGCTGCTGGCCGGCGCGGTGCCGGCGCTCCATGCGCTGCGCCTGCCGGTGGTCGAGGCCTTGAGGCGGGCGTGATGTCAGGCGTCCTGCGCCAGGCCGTCGCGGTCACCGGCATGAGCCTCGCGGCGCTGCCGCAGCGGCTCGGCACGGCGGCGGTCGCAGTGATCGGCATCGGTGGCGTGGTGGCGGTGCTGGTGGCGGTCCTGTCGATCAGCGAGGGCTTTCGCGCGGCGCTCGCCCTGTCGGGACAGGAGGACGTGGCCATCGTGCTGCGCGGCGGGTCGAGCGACGAGCTGGCGAGCGGGCTGCCGCTCGCTGCTGTGCGCTACCTCGCCGACTCACCCGGGATCGTCCAGGGGCCCGAGGGTCCGCTCGTTTCGCCGGAGCTGTACGTGATCGTGGACCTGCCGATGCGCTCGACCGGCACCAAGGCCAATGTTCCGCTGCGCGGCGTGGGCCCGCAGGCCTTCGGTATCCGGCGCGACTTCCGCATCGTCGAGGGCCGGCCGTTCACCCGTGGGCTGAACGAGGTGATCGTGGGCCGCGGCGCGGCATCACAGTTCGCAGGTCTCGAGGTGGGCGAGCCGGTCATGTTCGGGCGCACGCCCTGGCTCGTCACTGGAATCTTCGAGGACGGCGGCAGCGTGTCCGAGTCCGAGATCTGGACGGACGCCACGGTGCTGCAGGGCGCGTACAACCGCGGCAGTTCCTTCCAGTCGGTGCGTCTGCGCCTGCCCGGGCCGGGCGAGGTCGGGGCGCTCGAGCGACACATCGCCGCGGACCCGCGCTTCAATCTCACGGTGCGCACCGAGCGCGAGTTCCTCGAGAGCCAGAGCCGGGTGCTGGTGACGATCGTGCGCACGCTCGGCGTCCTGATCGCGCTGCTCATGGGCATCGGTGCCGTGTTCGCGGCGCTCAACACGATGTACTCGGCCGTGGCCTCGCGCACCCGCGAGATTGCGACGCTGCGGGCGCTGGGCTTCGGCGCGACGCCCGTGGTGGCCTCGGTGCTGTTCGAGGCGCTGCTGCTGGGCCTGCTCGGCGGCGCCGTTGGCGGAGCGCTCGCGTACGTCGGCTTCAACGGCGCGCAGGCCTCGACCCTCAACTTCCAGAGCTTCAGCCAGGTCGCCTTCGCCTTCACGGTGACGCCGTCGCTGCTGTTGACCGGGCTCGGCTACGCCATGATCCTCGGCCTCGTCGGCGGCCTGCTGCCGGCGCTGCGTGCCGCGCGAATGCCCGTCACGGCCGGCCTGAGGGAACTCTGATGTTCGCACCCCACGAAAGGCACTGGTGGCGGTGGGCGCCGGTCCTGTTCGCGCAAGGTATCTACGCCCGCCTGCGCGCGGGACGTCCGGCGCCGGCGGCGGGTGCGCAGGGACGCGTGGGCAGCGGCCCGGCGCTGCGGCTGGCGGGCCTCGGTGATTCCATCATCGCGGGCGTGGGCGTATCGCACCAGTCGGAGGGCCTGACGGGCCAGGTGGCCCGGCGGCTGGCGGGTGCCGGGGCCGAAGTCGCCTGGAACGCCATCGGGGTCTCGGGCGCCACCGCCGAGTCCGTCCTCGCCGAGTTGCTGCCTCGCGCCGTGGAGTGGGAGCCCGAGTTCGTCGTGTTGTCGGTCGGCGTCAACGACGTCGTGCGGGGCACCGACCCGTCCGCGTTCAAGGAACAGCTGCGCGCCGTCGTGGATGGCCTCACGGCGACGCGCCGGAGCCCGGCCATCGTCTTCGGCGGCATCCCGCCGCTCGAGAGCTTTCCCGCGCTGCCCAGGCCGCTGTCCACCCTGCTCGGCGAGCGCGGCCGCCGCCTGCAGCAGCGCGCCGTGGACCTGGTCGGCTACCGGGGCCTCAGGGTCGTGAGCTTCCCGCCGGCGCTGTCGCGCGAGGCCTTCGCCCGCGACGGCTTCCATCCCCGCGCGGAAGGCTGCGCGGCCTGGGCAGGCTGGGTCGCCGACGGCTTCGCGCTGCGGCTTGCGGAGTGTCTCGACCGCCCGGCCTGACCGCCACGGACGTCGAAGCCGGGGCAGCCGACTGGTATCATCGCGCCCGTGACGCCGAGTACTTACCCGCACCTCCTCGCGCCCCTCGACCTGGGATTTGTCACCCTGAAGAACCGCGTCCTGATGGGCTCGATGCACACGGGGCTCGAGGATCGCGCGGGCGACTACCCGAAGCTGGCTGCCTACTTCGAGGAGCGCGCACGCGGCGGCGTTGGACTGATCGTCACCGGTGGCATCGCGCCGAACGTCGCCGGCTGGGCCAAGCCCTTCGCCGGCAAGCTCACCAACCGCCGTGAGGTGGCGCGCCACCGCCTGGTGACGGAGGCGGTGCACGGCGCGGGCGGGCGCGTGTGCATGCAGATCCTGCACACGGGCCGCTACGCCTACCATCCGCTGTCTGTTGCGCCGTCGCGCCTCAAGTCGCCCATCACGCCCTTCGCGCCGCGCGGACTCACGCGCTTCGGCGTGGGGCGGCAGATCGCGGCGTTCGCGCGCTCGGCCGCGCTCGCCCGCGAAGCGGGCTACGACGGCGTCGAGGTGATGGGCTCGGAAGGCTACTTCATCAACCAGTTCATCGCGGCGCGCACCAACCGTCGCGAAGATGCCTGGGGCGGGCCGTACGCCAACCGCATGCGGCTCGCCGTCGAGATCGTCCGGCGGGCGCGCGAAGCCGCGGGGCCGGACTTCATCCTCATCTACCGCCTGTCCATGCTGGACCTGGTCGAGGGCGGCAGCAGCTGGGACGAGATCGTCGAGCTCGCCCGCGCGGTCGAGGAGGCCGGCGCGACGATCATCAACACCGGCATCGGCTGGCACGAGGCGCGGATCCCGACCATCGCGACCTGCGTGCCGCGCGCGGCCTTCACCTGGGTCACGCGCCGGCTGCGCGGCGAGGTGAAGGTCCCGCTCGTCACCAGCAACCGTATCAACGACCCGGCGGTGGCGGAAGACGTGCTCGCGCGCGGCGATGCCGACATGATCTCCATGGCGCGGCCGCTGCTGGCGGACCCCGAGTTCGTGGTGAAAGCCGCAGCCGGACGGGTGGATGAGATCAACACCTGCATCGCCTGCAACCAGGCCTGCCTCGACCACGTATTCGAGAACAAGGTCGCAAGCTGCCTCGTGAACCCGCGCGCCGGCCACGAGACCGAGTTTCCGCGCGGCAGGGCGGCCGCCGCGAAGCGGGTCGCGGTAATCGGCGCAGGGCCCGCGGGGCTGTCCGCCGCGACGACCGCGGCCGAGCGCGGCCACCGCGTCGTGCTGTTCGAAGCCGCCGATGCCATCGGCGGCCAGTTCAACATGGCGCGGCGCATCCCCGGCAAGGAGGAGTTCGACGAGACGCTGCGCTACTTCGGCCGGCGCCTCGAGCTTACCGCGGTCGAGCTGCGCCTCGGCGTGCGGGCGGAGGCCGCGGCGCTCGTCGCGGAGGGCTTCGACGAGGTGGTGCTCGCCACCGGCGTCGTGCCGCGGCGACCCCCGATCCCCGGCCTCGACCATCCCAAGGTGCTCTCCTACGTCGACGTGCTCGCGCATCGCGCGCCGGTCGGCGCGTCGGTCGCGATCATCGGCGCCGGCGGCATCGGCTTCGACGTCGCCGAGTTCCTGAGCCACGTCCCCGACGCGCCGCACCCCAGTCTCGACGTGCCGGCGTTCATGGCGCAGTGGGGCGTGGACATGACGCTCGCCGCGCGCGGCGGTCTTGCCGCCGATGGCGGCCATGTGCCCCCTTCGGCGCGCCGGATCTGGCTGCTGCAGCGCAAGCCCACTGCGCCGGGCCGCGACCTCGGCAAGACGACCGGCTGGATCCACCGCACGGCGCTGAAGCGCCGCGGCGTGCGCATGCTGGCGGGCGTGACCTACCAGGGCGTCGACGACGCGGGGCTTCACATCACGGCAGCCCAGGGTCCGGAAGTGCTCGCGGTCGATAACGTCATCGTCTGCGCCGGACAGGATCCGCTGCGGGAGCTGCAGGCACCGCTCGAGGCGGCGGGGCTTCGCGTGCATCTCGTCGGCGGCGCGAAGCTCGCGGCGGAGCTCGACGCCAAGCGTGCCATCGACGAAGGCGCGCGGCTCGCGGTGTCGTTCTGATGTTCCTCGCGGCCACCGGGCAGCTCGCGCTGTTCGACGCCGAGCCGCAGCAGCTCCCGTGGAGCGTCCGGGTCAGCGGCCGCGCGCGGCGCCTGACCGTGCGTGTCTTTCCGGGCGGGCGCGTGGAAGTAGTCGTGCCGCCCGGCACGCGGCCGCGCCTGGTCGAGCAGTTCGTCGCGCGCCACCGCGGCTGGATCGCGCGCAAGATCGAGGAATTCCGCCACCTCGAAGTGGACACCACGCCGCGGCTGCCGCAGGAGATCGAGTTCGCGGCCTGCGGCACGAAGCTCGCCGTCGAGTACCGCCTCGCCGCCCATCCGCCCCGCGTGCGCGAGACCGCCGGCCGGCTGGTCGTGAGCGGCGACCTCGGCCGCGAGGCGCTCGTGCGCCACGTGCTGCAGCGCTGGCTGCTCAGGTCCGCACATGCCCATCTCGTCCCGGCGCTGGCGGAGGCCGCGGAGCGCCACGGCCTGCAGTTCCGGCGGGCCCAGGTGCGCCGGCAACGCACTCGCTGGGGTAGCTGTTCCCGATCCGGCACCATCAGCCTCAACGCCTGCCTGATGTTCCAGTCCGCCGAGGTCGTGCGCTACCTCCTCGCGCACGAGCTGGCGCACACCGTCCACATGAACCACTCACGCCGCTTCTGGAGGCTGGTGGAGCGCCTCGAGCCCGACTGGAAGGCGCTCGACCGCGAGCTTTCCTGCGGCTGGCGCCGCGTTCCGGGCTGGGCCATCGGCTGAGTCTTCCCGAGGGCGGTTCGGGGGACACCCGCCGGGGCCCTGCTATACTCGGCGGCCGCGTTTTTCCGGTCCCGGGTCCTGCCATGTCGAGCCGCCTGCACAACGTCAACGTTCTTTCGAGCGAACTCCTGCCGACGCCCGAGCAGGTGCGCACCGAGCTGCCGCTCTCCCCGGCGAGCGAAGCGTTCGTGTACCGGGCCCGCGAGACGGTGCGCAGCATCCTCGACCGGCGCGACCCGCGGCTCTTCGTGGTCGTGGGCCCCTGCTCGATCCACGACCTGGAAGCGGCGCGCGAGTACGCTGGTCGCCTCAAGGCGCTGGCCGGGCGTGTGGAGAAGTCACTGTTCCTGGTCATGCGCGTTTACTTCGAGAAGCCGCGCACCACGGTCGGCTGGAAGGGCCTGATCAACGATCCGGACATGGACGACTCCTTCCACATCGAGAGAGGATTGCGCCAGGCGCGCAGCCTGCTCGTGGAACTCGCGGACCTCGGCCTGCCGGCCGCGACCGAGGCGCTCGACCCGATCATGCCGCAGTACCTGGGCGATGCCGTGACCTGGACGGCCATCGGCGCGCGCACCACCGAGTCGCAGACCCACCGCGAGATGGCCTCGGGCCTGTCCACGCCGGTCGGCTTCAAGAATGGCACCGACGGCACGCTCACGGTCGCGATCAATGCGCTGCAGTCGGCGCGCAGCCCGCACCACTTCCTTGGCGTCACGCAGCAGGGCCAGTCGGCCGTGTTCCGCACGCGCGGCAACCGCTACGGCCACGTCGTGCTGCGCGGCGGCGGCGGGCGCACCAGCTACGACTCGGTGAGCATCGCGCTCGCCGAGCAGGAGCTCGCCAGGGCGGGCCTGCCCGCCAACATCGTGGTGGACTGCAGCCACGGCAACTCCAACAAGGACCCCGGCCTTCAGCCGCTCGTCGCGGAGAACTGCGTCAACCAGGTTCTCGAGGGCAACCAGTCCATCGTGGGCCTGATGCTCGAGAGCCACCTTGGCTGGGGCAACCAGCCGATCCCGGCCGACCGCACGCAGTTGCGCTACGGCGTATCGGTCACGGACGCCTGCATCGACTGGAAGACGACCGAGCAGTTGCTGCTCTCGCTGCACCAGAAGCTCGCGGCTTGCCCGCGCATCGTGCCGTCGCTGCTGCGCGGGGCGCAGGCGGGCTGAGCATGCGAGCCGCGGGCGGCGCGCTGCCGTACGCGGTACTCGCTTTCGCCGTTCTCGCGGTGTCCTGCGGCGCGATCTTCGTGCGCTACGCCGAGGCGCCGGCGCTCGTGATCGCGGCGTGGCGCATGGCGATCGCATCGGCGGTCGTCGTGCCGGCCGCGGTCGCGTTCGGCCATCGCCGGGCCATCGCTGCGCGCGGCGACCTCGCGCTCGCCGCGGCAGCGGGTGCGCTGCTGGCGCTTCACTTCGCCACGTGGATCAGCTCACTCGAGTACCTGCCGGTGGCGCAGAGCGTGGTGCTGGTGACCACGGCACCGGTCTGGGTGGTGCTGTTCGGTTGGGCGAGCGGCCGCGAACGGCCCCGGCTCGCGACATGGGCTGCGGTCGCGCTCGTGATCGCGGGCAGCGCGGTGCTGGCCGGAGGCGGGGCGGGCCCGGAGGGTCCCGGGCTCGGCCACGCGCTGGCCATCGCCGGCGCAGTCGCCATGGCCGGCTACCTGATGCTCGCGCGCGCCGCCCAGCGCTCGCTGCCGTTCCTGCCCTATGTCGCGATCGCCTATGGATCGGCGGCCATGACGCTGGGGCTCGCGACCTTCCTGGCCGGCCTGCCCGCGGCCGGCTTCTCCGGCTCCACGTGGGCGGCGCTGGCGGGGATGGCGGTGGTCTCGCAGCTGATCGGCCACGGCGGTTACAACTGGTCCCTCAGGCACCTGCGCCCTGCCTTCGTCTCCGTGACCCTCACCGGCGAACCGCTGGTGGCCTCGCTGCTGGCGTGGCTGCTCCTGGGCGAAGCGATCACGGGGACCACGGCGGCCGGCGGGGCGCTGGTGCTCACCGGCATCGCTCTCGCGGCAAGAGGCGAGCGACGAGGCTGACGACCTGTCGGTTCTATCGCAGTCGCTCGAACGATGGGGGCACGATGAGCCGACGCCGATGCCGGATCCAGCGCCAGCCCAGCAGGAACGCGAGGATGGCGAAATAGAGCATCGGCTCGCGCAGGTCGGCCTTCACCTGCCAGGCGTAGTGCAGGCAGCCGAGGAAGGCGGCGACGTAGACCAGCCGGTGCAGCGTTTGCCAGCGCCGGCCGAGGCGGCGCATGGCGCGCTGGGTGGAGGTGAGCGCGAGCGGGACGAGCATCAGGAGCGCCAGGAAGCCGACCGTGATGAACGGGCGCTTCACGATGTCCTCGCCGATGGTGTCGAGCTCGAGCGCGCGGTCCACGGCGAGGTAGAACAGGAAGTGGCC
>JBBINN010000028.1:0-21942 GCA_037443885.1 Gammaproteobacteria bacterium
AAGATCAGCGTGTTGGCGGTGCCAAGGTCGATCGACACGTCGCTGGAGAAGTATCCCCGGAGGCTCTTGAACATGGTGCGGTGGGGCCGGCGTGGGGTTGCCTGAAAATGGCCCGGGAGTGTAGCCCCGGGCAGGACTTTCCACAAGCAGACGTGTATGATTATCCGGGATTTTTCCCCCGTTTCCCGCCGGAGTACACGTGACGCTCACCCGCCGCGACGTGGAGAACATCGCGCACCTCGCGCGCCTCGGCATCGCCGAGGAGGAACTGCCAGCCTATGTCGGCAGCCTCTCGCGCATCATCGACTTCGTCGAGCAGCTCGGTTCGGCCGACACAGCCGAGGTGGCGCCGCTCGCGCACCCCCTCGAGGACCAGGTCCAGCGCCTGCGCCCCGACGCGGTGAGCGAGACCGACCACCGCGACCTCTACCAGCGCAACGCGCCGCAGGTCGAGGCCGGCCTCTACCTCGTGCCGAAGGTGATCGAGTGAGCCCGCACCTGAAGTCGGTCGCCGAGCTCTCGCGGGGACTCGCGGCCCGCGAGTTCTCCAGCGCCGAGCTGACCCGCCACTTCCTCGGTCGCATCGAGGCCGGCAATGCGCGGCTCAACGCCTTCGTCACCGTCTGCGCCGAGCGCGCGCTCGCGGAGGCGGCTCGCGCGGATGCGCGCATCGCCGCGGGCGAAGGCGGTGCGCTCACCGGCGTGCCGCTGGCGCACAAGGACATCTTCTGCACCGAGGGCGTGCTGACCACCTGCGGCTCCCGCATGCTCGCCAACTTCGTGTCACCCTACGACGCGACCGTGGTGGCGCGACTCGGCGCGGCCGGCATGGTCACGCTCGGCAAGCTCAACATGGACGAGTTCGCCATGGGCTCGTCGAACGAGACCAGCTTCTTCGGGCCGGTGCGCAATCCCTGGAACGAGGACTTCGTGCCCGGCGGCTCCTCGGGCGGATCGGCGGCGGCGGTCGCCGCGCGGCTCGCGCCCGTCGCCACCGGCACCGACACCGGCGGCTCGATCCGCCAGCCGGCGGCGCTGACTGGCCTGACCGGCATCAAGCCGACCTACGGGCGCGTCTCCCGCTACGGGATGATCGCCTTCGCCTCGAGCCTCGACCAGGGCGGCGTGCTCGCGCTCTCCGCCGAGGACGCGGCGCTGGTGCTCGAGGCCATGGCCGGCTTCGACGAGCGCGACTCGACGAGCGTCGACGCGCCGGTGCCGAACTACCGCGCCGAGCTCGATCGCCCCGTGCGCGGCCTCAAGGTGGGCATCATCCGCGAGTTCTTCGGCGAGGGCCTCGAGGCCCGCACCGGCGCCGCCGTGCAGGCCGCGCTCGACGTCTACCGCCGCCTCGGCGCGGAGCTCGTCGAGGTGAGCCTGCCGAACCTCGCGCTGTCGGTGCCGACCTACTACGTGGTCGCGCCGGCGGAGTGCTCCTCGAACCTGTCGCGCTTCGACGGGGTGCGCTTCGGCTACCGCTGCGCGGACCCGCGCGACCTGCTCGACCTCTACACCCGCTCGCGCGGCGAGGGCTTCGGCCCCGAGGTCAAGCGCCGCATCATGACAGGCACCTACGTGCTCTCCGCCGGCTACTACGACGCCTACTACCTCAAGGCGCAGAAGGTCAGGAGCCTCATCAACGAAGACTTCCGGCGCGCTTTCGCCGAGGTGGACGTGCTGATCGGCCCGACCTCGCCCACGCCCGCCTTCGAGCTCGGTGCCAAGACGGACGACCCGATCACCATGTACCTGAACGACATCTACACCATCGGCGCGAACCTCGCCGGCCTGCCGGCGCTGTCGGCGCCCTGCGGCCTCGTGGACGGCCTGCCGGTCGGCCTGCAGGTCATCGGCCCGCATTTCGCGGAGTCGCGGGTACTCGCCGTGGCCCACGCCTACCAGCGCGAGACCGACTGGCACCTGCGGGTGCCGGCGGGCTGGGAGTAACCCATGGCCATCGAGTGGGAAGTCGTCATCGGCCTCGAGATCCACGCGCAGCTCGCCACGCGGAGCAAGATCTTCTCGGGCTCCTCCACCGCCTTCGGCGCCGAGCCGAACGTGCAGGCGAACCTGGTGGACCTCGGCTATCCCGGGGTGCTGCCGGTTCTGAACCGCGAGGCGGTCCGCATGGCCGTCAGGTTCGGCCTGGCGACGGGTGCGACCGTCGCGCGCCGCTCCGTGTTCGCGCGCAAGAACTACTTTTACCCCGACCTGCCGAAGGGCTACCAGATCAGCCAGTACGAGCTGCCGATCGTCGAGGACGGCTCGGTGGAGATCGTGCTCGACGACGGCAGCCGCAAGACCATCGGCATCACGCGCGCCCACCTCGAGGAGGACGCCGGCAAGTCCCTGCACGAGGGTCTCGGCGCCCGCTCCGGCATCGACCTCAACCGCGCCGGCACGCCGCTGCTCGAGATCGTCTCCGAGCCGGACCTTCGCTCCGCGAAGGAAGCCATCGCGTACATGAAGAAGATCCACACGCTGGTGCGCTACCTCGAGATCTGTGACGGCAACATGCAGGAGGGATCGTTCCGCTGCGACGCGAACGTGTCGGTGCGCCACAAGGGCAGGCACGAGTTCGGCACGCGCTGCGAGATCAAGAACCTCAACTCCTTCCGCTTCGTCGAGAAGGCGATCAATTACGAGGTCGCGCGCCAGATCGACCTCATCGAGGGTGGCGGCTCGGTGGTGCAGGAGACGCGCCTGTACGACCCCGACGCCAACGAGACGCGCCCGATGCGCAGCAAGGAGGAGGCGAACGATTACCGCTACTTCCCCGACCCCGACCTGCTGCCGCTGGAGCTCGAGGAAGGCTGGATCGGGCAGGTGCGCGCCGGGCTGCCGGAGCTGCCGGACGAAAAGGCGGCGCGGTTCATGCGCGAGTTCGGCCTCTCGGCTTACGACGCGGGGGTGCTTACCTCGAGCCGCGAGCTGGCGGCGTTCTACGAGGACGTGGTCGCGCGCGTCGGCGGCGCCCAGGCGAAGCTCGCCGCGAACTGGGTGATGGGCGACCTTTCAGGCTTCCTAAACCGCGACGGACTCGAGATCACGCAGTCGAGGGTGGACGCACCCCGCCTCGCCGGCCTGCTCGGCCGCATCCTCGACGAGACCATCTCCGGAAAGATCGCCAAGGACGTACTCGAGGCGATGTGGACCGAGGGGCTCGACGCCGATGCGGTCATCGAGGCACGGGGGCTTCGCCAGATCACCGACAGCGGCGCGCTCGAAACGGCGATACGCCATGTGATGGACGCGAACCCCGGCCAGCTCGCCGACTTCCGCGCGGGCAAGGACAAGCTTTTCGGCTTCTTCGTGGGGCAGGTCATGAAGGCGACCCAGGGGAAGGCGAACCCCGCGCAGGTCAACGAGCTCCTGAAGAAGCTCCTGCCCGGAGGCTGAGGTGACCGACGGCGACCTGCTGCGGCGCTTCGTGTTCGAGCGCTGGCCGGTACGCGGCCAGTTCGTGCGGCTCGACGCGAGCTGGCGCGCGGTCGTGGAGCACCACGACTACCCGCCCGCGGTCCGCGCGGCGCTGGGCGAGGCCATGGCGGCGGCGGTCGTCCTCACCGGCACGCTCAAGTTCGAGGGACAGCTCTCGCTGCAGTTCCAGGGCCCGGGGCCCGTGCACCTGATGCTGGCCCAGTGCACGCACCGCCACGCGATCCGGGGCGTGGCGCGCTGGCGCGGCGAGCCGCCGGCATCCGGCTCGCTCGCGGAACTCACCGGCGGCGGCCAGCTGGCCGTGACCATCGAGAACGAGGAACGCAGCAGCCGCTACCAGGGCATCGTGCCGCTCGACCAGGCGCACCTGGCGAGCTGCCTGGAGGGCTATTTCGACCGCTCGGAGCAGCTGCCGACCCGGCTCATGCTGGCCTCCGACGGCGAGCACGCCGCCGGGCTGCTGCTGCAGCGCGTCGCGAGCGGCGCCGGCGCTTCCTTCGAGGAGGATGCCCGCGCGGTCGCCGCCGCCGAGGATGCCTGGAACCGCATCGGCCTGCTGCTCGCCACGCTCACGCCGGGCGAGCTGCTCACGCTGCCGCTGCAGACGCTGCTGCACCGGCTCTTCCACGAAGACGACCTGCGCCTGTTCGAGGGCTCGCCGGTCTTCTTCCAGTGCACCTGCTCGCGCGAGCGCGTCACCGGGATCCTGCGCTCCCTCGGGGAGGCGGAGGTCCGGGACATCGTCCGCGAGCGCGGCGACGTGGAGGTGCGCTGCGAGTTCTGCAACCGCCTCTGGACCTTCGACGCGGTGGACGCGGCCGGCCTGTTCGCCGGCCGGCCGCAGGCGACCGCCCCGGGCCTCCATTGAGCCGCGTCACGAACCCGATGTTGCCCGCTGCCGGCGCGCCGGCCTGACGGTAGACTCGCCGGCATGTCGAACCCGACCCAGTCCGCCCCCGGACCTGCCTGCGCCACCCGCCCGCCGGTCGCCGTGTCCTTCGAGTTCTTCCCGCCGGCCGACGAGGCGATGGCGCAGACGCTGTGGGCCTCCGTGCAGCGCCTCGCGCCGCTCGCGCCGCGATTCGTCTCAGTCACCTACGGTGCCGACGGCTCCACCCGCGAGCGCACCCACAACGTGGTGACCCGCATCCTGCGCGAGACGCCGCTCACCGTGGCGCCGCACCTCACCTGCGTCGGGGCGGGCCGCGGCGAAGTGCTCGACATCGCGCGCCGGTACTGGGACGAAGGGGTCCGCCACATCGTCGCGCTGCGCGGCGACCCGCCGGCGGGCAGCGCGGGCTACGTGCCCCACCCGGACGGCTTCGCCTATGCCGCCGACCTGGTGGCGGGCCTGCGGACGGTCGGCGACTTCGAGGTGTCGGTCGCGGCCTATCCGGAGGTCCATCCCGAAGCCCCTTCGGCCGCCTTCGACGTGGACAACCTCAAGCGCAAGCAGGACGCGGGCGCCACCCGCGCCATTACCCAGTTCTTCTTCGACAACGACCGCTACTTGCGCTTCCGCGACGAATGCGTGGCGGGCGGCGTCACCATGGGCATCGTGCCGGGCCTGCTGCCGATCACGCGCTTCCCGCAGCTCAAGCGCTTCGCGGCGCGCTGCGGCGCGAGCGTGCCGGCCTGGCTCGAGGAGCGCTTCGACGGCCTCGAGGACGACGCCGAGACGCGCAAGATGATCGCGGCCGCGGTGGCCATCGAGCAGGCCGCGCGCCTGCGCCGCGAGGGCGTCGACGAGTTCCACTTCTACACGCTGAACCGCGCCGAGCTGGCCTACGCCATCTGCCACGCGCTCGGCGTGCGGGCGAGGACCTGAGCCATGAGCGAGGTCAGGACGGCCCGCATCGCTGAATTCCGCCGCCTGCTCGGCGAGCGCGTCCTGGTGCTCGACGGCGCGATGGGCACGATGATCCAGCGCCACCGGCTCGACGAGGCCGCCTACCGCGGCGAGCGCTTCGCCGGCTGGCAGCGCGACCTGAAGGGCGCGAACGACCTGCTGACCCTCACCCAGCCGGAGATCATCGCCGGCATCCACCGCGCCTACCTGGAGGCCGGCGCCGACATCGTCGAGACCAACACCTTCAACGCCAACGCGCCCTCCCTGGCCGACTATGGCCTCGAGGCGCTGGTCTACGAGCTCAACCTCGCGGCCGCGCGTCTCGCCCGGCGCGCGGCGGACGAGGTCGCCACTGCCACGGGCCGGACCTGCTTCGTGGCCGGCGCGCTGGGCCCGACCAACCGCACGGCCTCGATCTCGCCGGACGTCAACGACCCTGGCAAGCGCAACATCGGCTTCGACGAGCTGCGCGCCACTTACGCCGAGGCGACGCGGGCGCTGGTCGAGGGCGGCGTGGACCTGCTGCTGCTCGAGACGGTGTTCGACACTTTGAACGCCAAGGCGGCGCTGTACGCGGTGCGCGAGGTGCTGGACGAGCTCGGCCTTGACCTGCCCCTCATGATCTCGGGCACGATCACCGACGCCTCGGGCCGCACGCTCTCCGGCCAGACGGCGGAGGCCTTCTGGAACTCGGTGCGCCACGCGAGGCCCACGACGGTCGGGCTCAACTGTGCGCTCGGCGCGCGCCAGCTCCGCCCCTACATCGAGGAGCTGTCCCGGATCGCGGACACCTTCGTCTGCGCCTACCCGAACGCCGGCCTGCCCAACGCCTTCGGCGAGTACGACGAGCAGGCCGAGGACACGGCAGGCTTCATCCGCGAGTGGGCCGAGTCGGGCTTCCTGAACGTCGTCGGCGGCTGCTGCGGCACGACGCCCGAGCACATCGCGGCGATCGCGGAGGCGGTCGCGGGCAAGCCGCCGCGCGTGCCGCCGGCGATCCCGCCGCGCTGCCGGCTGTCGGGGCTCGAGCCGCTCAACATCGGCCCCGAGACGCTGTTCGTCAACGTCGGCGAGCGCACCAACGTCACCGGCTCGGCCAGATTCCGCAAGCTCATCGAGGCCGGCGACTATGCCGCCGCGCTCGACGTGGCGCGCCAGCAGGTGGCGAGCGGCGCGCAGGTGATCGACGTCAACATGGACGAAGGCATGCTCGATTCGGAGGCGGCGATGGTCCGCTTCCTCAACCTCGTCGCCGGCGAGCCGGACATCGCCCGCGTGCCCGTGATGATCGACTCGTCGAAGTGGTCGGTCATCGAGGCGGGCCTCAAGTGCATCCAGGGCAAGGGCGTCGTCAACTCGATCTCCCTCAAGGAGGGCGAGGGCCCGTTCCTCGAGCAGGCCGTGAAGCTGCGCCGCTACGGCGCCGCGGTGGTCGTCATGGCCTTCGACGAGCAGGGCCAGGCCGACACGGTCGAACGCAAAGTCGCGATCTGCGAGCGTGCGTATTCGCTCCTGACGCAGCGGGTCGGCTTCCCGCCCGAGGACATCATCTTCGACCCGAACATCTTCGCGGTCGCGACCGGCATCCCGGAGCACGACGGCTACGGGCTCGACTTCATCGAGGCCGTGCGCCGGATCAAGCATCGCTGCCCGGGGGCGCTGACGAGCGGCGGCCTGTCGAACGTGTCCTTCTCCTTCCGCGGCAACGACCCCGTGCGCGAGGCGATGCACGCGGTCTTCCTCTACCACGCCATCCGCGCCGGCCTCGACATGGCGATCGTGAACGCCGGCCAGCTCGCGATCTACGAGGAGATCCCGGCGGAGCTGCGCGAGCGGGTCGAGGACGTGATCCTGAACCGCCGCCCGGACGCCACCGAGCGCCTCCTCGAGGTGGCCGCGCAGTTCAAGGGCGAGGCCGGCGCGCGCCGCGTGGAGGACCTCGAGTGGCGCGGCTGGCCCGTGGCCAGGCGGCTCGAGCACGCGCTCATCAAGGGCATCGACGAGTTCATCGCCCATGACGTCGAGGAGGCGCGCCTCGCCGCCGCCCGGCCGCTCGACGTGATCGAGGGGCCGCTCATGGACGGCATGAACGTGGTCGGCGAACTGTTCGGCGAGGGCAAGATGTTCCTGCCGCAGGTGGTGAAGTCGGCGCGCGTCATGAAGAAGGCGGTCGCCGAGCTCGTGCCGCACATCGAGCGCGAGCGCGACGGCGAGAGCCGCAGCAACGGCCGGATCGTGCTCGCCACCGTCAAGGGCGACGTGCACGACATCGGCAAGAACATCGTCGGCGTCGTGCTCCAGTGCAACAACTTCGAAGTGGTGGATCTGGGCGTCATGGTCCCGGCCGCGAAGATCCTCGAGGCCGCGCGGCGCGAGAACGCCGACATGATCGGCCTGTCGGGGCTGATCACGCCGTCGCTCGACGAGATGGTCCACGTGGCGCGCGAGATGCAGCGCGAGGGGTTCACCGTGCCGCTCCTGATCGGCGGCGCCACCACCTCGCCGGCGCACACCTCGGTGAAGATCGAGCCGCAGTACGACGCCGGCCCGGTGATCTACGTCAAGGACGCCTCGCGGGCGGTGGGCGTCTGCCAGTCCCTCGTCACGCCCGGGACGCGCGGGGACTACGTCGCGCGGATCCGCGCCGAGCACGCCAGGCGCCGCGAGCAGCACGCCGGCCGCCGCGCCCGCGGCCCGAAGGTGACGCTCGCCGAGGCGCGCGCGGCGCGCTTCACGCCTGACTGGGCCGCGTACCGGCCGCCGGTACCGCGATTCCTGGGCCTCAAGGTCCTCGAGGACTTGCCGCTGCGCGATCTCGTCCGCTACATCGACTGGATGCCGTTCTTCAACGCCTGGGAGTTCACCGGCACATTCCCGGCGATCCTCGACGATCCGGCGCGCGGCGCTGCCGCGCGTGCATTGTGGAAGGACGCGCAGGCGATGCTCGACCGGCTCGTGCGGGAGCGCTGGCTCCGTGCGCGGGCGGTGCTCGGCTTCTTCCCCTCGGGCGCGGTCGGCGACGACATCGAGGTCTACGCGGACGCCGGCCGCGGCGCGGTGCTCGCGACGCTGCACCACCTGCGCCAGCAGCGCAGCAAGGCGCCGGGCCAGCCGGACCTGTGCCTCGCCGACTTCATCGCGCCGCGGGGATCGGGCGTGGCGGACTTCGTCGGTGCCTTCGCGGTGACGGCCGGCATCGGCATCGAGGCGCACGTGGCGCGCTTCGAGGCGGCCCACGACGACTACTCGGCGATCCTGCTCAAGGCGCTGGCGGACCGCCTCGCCGAGGCCCTCGCCGAGGCGCTGCACGAGCGGGTGCGCCGCGAGCACTGGGGCTATGCGCCGGACGAGCGGCTGTCGGGCGAGCAACTCGCGCGCGAGGAGTACCGCGGCATCCGGCCCGCGCCGGGCTACCCCGCCTGCCCGGACCACACCGAGAAGGCGACCCTCTGGCGCCTGCTCGATGCCGAGCGCAACGCCGGCATCCGCCTGACCGAGTCCTACGCGATGTATCCGACCGCGGCCGTGAGCGGCTGGTATTTCTCCCATCCGGACGCCCGCTACTTCGCGGTGGGCCCGATCGGCGAGGACCAGGTCCGCGACTACGCCGCGCGCAAGGGCATCAGCGTGGAGGAGGCCGAGCGCTGGCTCGCGCCGAACCTCGGCTACGAGCCGCGGCGCCTCGCCAGCTGAGACCGGCGGCGTCCGGTTCTTCTCCGCGCACAGCGCCTGCCCGTACGGGCCGCTGTGGGTTCTCCGCAACGGATCTGGCTATCGTTGCGCGGAAGGCTGGATTTACGCCGTTCACAAGGTTAGATTCGTGGCGACCGGACAACGGTCGGGGCGACGTTGGACACGGGGCATACCGCTCCACGGCATCGGCGCCCGGCAGCAGAGGGGGGAACTAATGCTGAACTCGACGTCGCGCGACGTTCGTCGCGCCGTGGCACTCGTCCTGGCCACCGCGGTGGCCGCGCCTGCAGCCTGGGGCGATACCGGGCCCCAGCTCGAGGAGATCGTCGTCACGGCGCAGAAGCGCGAGGAGACGCTGCGCGAGGTGCCGATCTCCGTCAACGCCATCTCAGGCGACAGGATCGCCGACGTCGGCATCGTGCGCCTCGACGACCTCAAGGCCTACGTGCCCAACCTGCAGGTCACGGAGACCGGCATCGCCAACAACTTCTATATCCGCGGCATCGGCTCTGGCCTGAACCAGGGCTTCGAGCAGTCGGTCAGCATCTATGCGGACGGCATCTACCGCGGGCGCGGCCACCAGTCGCGAATGCCCTTCCTCGACCTCGCGCGGGTCGAGGTGCTGCGCGGCCCGCAGCCCATCCTGTTCGGCAAGAACGCGATTTCGGGCGCGGTCAACCTCATCAGCGCGCTTCCGACGCCCGAATTCGAGGGTTCCGTCCGCGCGCTGTACGAGTTCGAGACCAACGAGGCAATCGGCGACGTGGTTCTGTCCGGACCGTTCAGTGAAACCGTAGGCGCGCGCCTTGCCGTGCGGTATCGGGAAACGGACGGCTACGTCAGAAACCTGACGCTCAACCGCGACGAGCCGTCGCGCGAGGAGCTGTCGGGCCGCCTGACCCTGACGTTCACGCCGTACGAGGATTTCGACGCCACGCTGAGGATCGAGAACGGCAGCTTCGACGTGGTCGGCCGCCAGGTGGAGATTTTCGGTGAGCTGCCTTCCGGGCCCCGTCTCGATCCGCGCCAGGGACCGAACTTCGGCCAGGTGGTGTCGCCGCCGCCGTTCTGGGCGGGACGGACCTACTCGCAGATCCTCGCCGGGCCGCCGCCCTTCGGCTTCAATCAGAGCCAGACGGTACTCAACAACACGATCGACTACCAGCGCTCCGCGAACGGCGACACGAGCAACCTCGACCTCGAGGAATACGCGCTCACCATGAACTGGAGCCTCAGCGGCATGACCCTCACGTCGGTGACGGGCTACAGCAAGTACGACCTCGACGAGACCTGCGACTGCGACTTCAACGGCGGCGTGCTGTTCTCGGCCGGCATTACCGAGAGTTACGAGCAGTTCAGCCAGGAGCTGCGCTTCGCGTCGGACACCGACGGCCGGCTTTCCTGGATCGCCGGGCTGTTCTTCCAGTCCTACGACCTCGTGGAGACCGACTACGTCCATTTCCCGTCGAACTCCTGGGCCGTGCAGCTGGTCAACCTGCAGATCCCGGGCGCGGGCGCGGCGATCGCCGACACCGCGAACCCGAGGCGCTTCACGCAGGACAGCACGCTGTACTCCGCGTTTGCGCAGGTCAGTTACGACCTGACCGAGGCCTGGCGCCTCACCGTCGGCGCCCGCTGGACCAGCGAAGACAAGTCGGGATCCCGCAAGACCGACCTGACGCGCGGCGTCGGCGGGCCCTCGCTGCCCGGGCCGCCCTCGCTGACCGACGTGCTGTACCTCAACATCCTCGGTATCGAGCGCCACAGCGTGGCGGGCGAGCGGTCCGAGAACGAGCTTTCCCCGCTGGTGAACCTGCAGTACCGGTTCGGAAACGGCTCGATGGCCTATGCCTCCTACGCGCGCGGCAACAAGTCTGGCGGCTACGACGCCCGCTCCAACCGCGCGCCGCCGAACGGCACTTTCGAGTACGAGCCCGAGCAGGCGGACTCCTACGAGCTCGGCGTTAAGTGGGGCATTGGCGCCCGCGCCGAGATCAACGCGGCGCTGTTCTACACCGACTACGAGGACCTGCAGACGAGCGCCTTCGACGGCCGGCTCGGATTCAACGTGGGCAACGGCAGCGCCGAGGTCCGCGGCGTCGAGGTCGAGGGCCGCTGGCAGGCCACGGACCGCCTCTACCTCGGCGGCTCGATCGCCTACCTCGATTTCGAGTGGACGAAGTACGACGGGCAGTGCTACTTCAACCCGCCGGCGTCGCTGCTGTCCACCCGTGTGCCGGGCAACTGCAACTACGACGGCTTCACCAACCAGCTGGCGCCGGAGATCACGGCGGTCGTCTATGGGGAGTACCGTCAGCCGCTCGGCGACAGCCTCCAGCTCAGGCTCGGCCTCGACGTCGTGTACACGGACGAATTCATCACGACGCTGACGCTGGACCCGAACTCGATGCAGGACAGCTACGCGAAGCTCAATGCCCGCGTTGCTCTCGGGCCGCAGACCGGGCGCTGGGAGCTGGCGTTCATCGGCCGCAACCTCACGGACGAGAACACCATCAGCTATTCCGGCGACACGCCGCTCGCCGGATCGACCTTCTTCGCGCGCAGCTACTACGGGTTCAAGGACCCGCCGCGGACCCTTGCGCTCGAGGCGACGCTGCGCTTCTGAGTCGACATCGAGTCCTCCGTGGCGCCCGGCACCAGCCGGGCGCCGCGGAGCGGCTCAGGGCCGCCCTCGCGTGAACCGGCGACGCACAGCGCCTGTCCTTCCACTGGCCCTCGCCTGGCTGGCTGCCGGGTCGGCGTTCGCCCAGGGTCAGGACTCGACGCCGGGCGAGCGCAACCTGCGGGTGATGGCCGAGCTGCTGCCCGGCTACTACGACAACGCCAACCAGCACTACTTCGACCGCCGTCGCGGACTGCCGGAAGCGGACCGCCATGCTCGCATCGGCACGACCATCACTCGAGTCGACGCCCCGCGCTTCGGCGAGCACGCGTTCCTGTGGGTCAACCGCAGCCGCGTGGGCGAGGGCGAGCAGACGAGTTACCGGATCGCGACGCTCGAGGCGCGCGGCGACGAAGTGGTCATGCGCCACTACCTGCGCATGGCGGGCGAGATCTCCGATGCAGAGCTTGCGACGCTCGAGCCCTCGGCGCTGCGCCGCACCGAGGGCTGTGACTACTACTTCAGGCGCCGCGCCGAGCACTTCCGCGGGGCGCAGCGGCCCGGCGCCTGCCGCTTCGAGTGGGAAGGGCAGGCGGTCCACACCAGTAACGAGATCGAGCTCTCTGCGAGCGACCTCTGGTTCTTCGATCACAAGATCGTGGCCGCGACCGGCGAGCGCATCACGGGCGTGGGCTCCGGCGAGCCGTTCTGGCTGGAGCGCGCCCGCCTTTTTCACTGCTACGTCGACATACCCGGCGTGGGCGGCGGGCGCGACATTCCCTTCGAGCGCTACGACGGCATCACGCTGCACGACAAGGGCGGCAGCCACTGGTTCCGCACCCGCGGCGGCGAGCCGCGGGAGCTCGGCATCAGCCTGCAGTCGGTGACCTGGCACGTGCTCAACGAGCGCGGCGGCGCCTTCAACCGCGATTCGCTGGTGCTCTACGTTCTGGAGCGCAAGGCCGACGGCGGCACCGTCGAGCACGGCTATGCGTTTACGGAGCCGGATGCGGAGCGGATCGGCCAGAACCTCAAGTGGATGCTGGTCAACTGCGCGCTCACGCCGCGCGACGAGGCGCGGCCCGAGCTCTGAGCCCGGCGCCGGCGAGACGCCATCGGCGCGCTGCGGTAATCTCCGCCGCGGCTGCAGCCTCCGCCCGGACACCGACATGAGCCGCACGACTCGCATCAACAGGCAATGGGTCCTCGCCGGCCGCCCGGTGGGCCGGGGCGTGCTGGAGAGCGACTTCTCGCTGGTCGAGCGGCCTGTCCCGCCGCTCGACGACGGCCAGCTGCTGCTCAGGACGCTGTACCTGTCGGTTGCGCCGGTGATGCGCCGCTACATGCTCGACGGCGCCGCCGGCGAGAAGCCCCTCGCCCTCGGCGAGGTGATGCGTGGCCGCGGCGTCGGCGTGGTGGTGGAGTCGCGCAATCCGCGCTTCCAGCCGGGCGACTTCGTGCAGGGCAAGCTCGGCTGGCAGGCGTACTCCATCTCCGACGGCAGCCCCTACTACATGATGTACACGATACGCCAGCGGATCGCGCCGCTGTCCACGGGCATCGGCGTGCTCGGCGTCACCGGCTTCACGTCCTACCTCGGCCTCATCGACGTCGGCCAGCTGCGCGCGGGCGACCGCGTGCTCGTTTCCGGCGCCGCCGGCGGCGTCGGTTCGAGCCTCGCGCAGATCGCGAAGCTCTCCGGCGCGAGCCGCGTCGTCGGGATCGCGGGCACCGACGAGAAGTGCCGGCTGCTGGTCGAGAAGCTCGGCTACGATGCGGCGATCAATTACCGCGAGGAGGACCTCGACGCGCGCATCGGCGAGCTGCTGCCCGAGGGACTCGACCTCTTCTTCGACAACGTCGGAGCCGCCACGCTCGACACGGCGCTGCTGCACCTGCGCACGGACGCGCGCATCGTGCTCTGCGGGCGCATCGCGGAGTACCTCGGCGACGACGAGCAGCCCTATGCGCTGAGGAACTACCAGCGCCTGCACAAGGCCTACGCCACCATGCGCGCCTTCTTCATTTACCGCCACGAGGCCGACTTCCCGCGCGCCGAAGCCGCGATGGCGCAGTGGATCGCGGAAGGCAGACTCGTGGCCGCGGAGGACATCCTGGAAGGGATAGAGAGGATGCCCCAGGCGCTGATCAGGCTGTACACCGGCGAGAACCGCGGCAAGCAGCTGGTGCGGGTGGACCCGGACGCGGAGCGCTACCGCACGATGGAAACCGCGGCGCTCGTCTCGGAACTGGCCTGACGCCGGGGACGGTCCCGCCAGGGCGATGAATGTCCCCTCACTGCCTCGCGCGCGGGCGGGATCCGGCCGGGCCCCCCTGTCGCTCGCTCGGGAAGAACCTGCGAGCTCCAGGGGGGCCACTGGCCACCGCGCCCGCGCGCGAGAGGCAGCGCGTGACTCAGCGCTGCCCGGTTCGGGCTCAACGTGAGGCCGGATTCGCGAGGCGCGAATCGGCTTTCGCCGATGTGGGCATTCCTTCAGTCGATCTGACCGAGATAGGCTGTTCCTCCAAGCCCGCGCATCTGCCCGAGGATCCATGACTGGCGGCGCTTCACGTAGGCGGAGGGTGCCTCCACGCGAAAGCGCTTCGGGCTCGGCAGGACGGCGGCGAGCAGCGCCGCCTGCTCGCGGGTGAGGTTCTTCGCCGGCCGCCCGAAGAACCGCTGGCTCGCGGCCTCGACGCCCCACACGCCGCGGCCGAACTCGGCGCTGTTCAGGTAGACCTCGAGGATGCGCTGCTTGGGCCACAGCAGCTCCATCAGCGCGGCGAACCAAGCCTCGAGCCCCTTGCGGAACCAGCTGCGGCCGGGCCAGAGGAACAGGTTCTTCGCGACCTGCTGGGTGATGGTGCTCGCGCCCCGCACGCGCCGGCCGCGCTCGGCTTCGGTGAGCGCCCTGTCGATGGCTTCCAGGTCGAAGCCGCGGTGGAAGGGGAACTTCTGGTCCTCCGCCGCGATGACGGCGAGCGCCACGTGCGGCGAGATCTCCGCCCAGGGCACCCAGTCGTGCGCGAAAGGCCAGCCTTCGTCACCCGCGCGCAGCGAGGCGACGCGGTCCTGCAGCATGAACGAGGTCAGCGGGACCGGCAGCCATCGCAGCGCCGCGACCGCGAGCACGCTCGCGGCCACGGCGCCGAGCACGAGGAAGGCGAGGCCGCGCCCGATCCGGGCCAGGAACGAGCGCCGCCGCGGCATGGGCCGTTACCGGTCAGGCAGCCTCGACGCGCCGCGCGGCCTTGACGACCACCGGCTCGAGCGGCACATCGTCGTGCCCGCGGCGGCGGCCGGTCGGGACGGCGGCGATCTTGTCGATCACGTCCATGCCCTCGACGACCTTGCCGAACACCGCGTAGCCGTAGTTGCGCGGCCCCTGGTGATCGAGGAAGGCGTTGTCCACGAGGTTCACGAAGAACTGCGAGGTGGCGCTGTTGATGTCGTTGGTTCGCGCCATGGAGAGCGTGCCGCGCAGGTTGCGCAGGCCGTTGGTGGCCTCGTTGCTGATCGGCGCGCGCGTGCCCTTCTGGGTCATGTCCTCCGTGAAGCCACCGCCCTGGATCACGAAACCGGGGATCACGCGGTGGAAGATCGTGCCGTCGAAGTGGCCGTCGTTCACGTACTTCTCGAAGTTCTCGACGGTCACCGGCGCCTCGGCCAGGTACATCTCGATGGTGAAGTCGCCGAGGGAGGTTTCGAAGCGGATCATGATGGGGCGCTCGCACAGGCCATGGGAGCGCGGATTCTACCCTGCAGCGGACCCGGACGCGCCCGGCAGCCGGCCGATCGTGGCCCGCTCGAGTCCGGCGAGGTCCCGCGACGTGGCGACATCCACCAGGCCGGCGTCCCGCCACAGGCGGCGAACGGCTTCGCCCTGGGCCTCGCCGTGCTCGGCGATGAGCCAGCCTCCGGGCAGCAGGTGCGCCGGCGCCCCTGCGGCGATCTCCGCGAGGGCCTCGATGCCGGTGAGGCCGGCGACCAGCGCGCCGCGCGGCTCGTGGGCGAGGGCGGGCAGGTGCGGGTCGTTGGCCGCGAGATACGGCGGGTTCGCGACGATGAGGTGGTAGTGCCGGCCGCCGACCGGCTCGAACCAGTGGCCGACGCCGAAGCGCAGGTTGCCGAGGCCGGCCCGCTCGGCGTTGCGGCGGGCGACGGCGGTCGCGGCCGCGCTCTCGTCCACGGCGTCCACCGTCGCGTCGCGGCGCTCGCTGGCGATCGCGAGCGCAAGGGCCCCGCTGCCGGTTCCGAGGTCGAGCGCGCGGCAGGGGCCCCGCGGCAGCCGCTCGAGCGCGAGTTCGACCAGGAGCTCCGTCTCCGGCCGCGGCACCAGCACCGCCGGCGTGACCTCCAGCTCCAGCGTCCAGAAGCCGCGCCGGCCGGTGAGGTAGGCGACCGGTTCCCCGGCCGCGCGGCGCGTGACGAGGGCGTCGAAGCGCTCGAGCTCGCCGGGGTCGAGCGCGCGCCGGTCATCGGCGACCAGGCGCGCGCGCGTGAGGCCGAGCACGCAGCCGAGCAGCAGCTCGGCGTCGAGCCCGGCAGAGTCCGACGCCACGAGGCGGTGGCGGGCGCCGGCCAGCGCCCGGGCGACAGTCGTCACGGCCGTGCCTCGTGCGCGTTCACCCCAGCTCGGCGAGCCGCTCGGCCTGGTGCTCACGCGAGAGCGGCACGACCAGCTCGTCGAGGTTGCCGCCGACGATGTCGTCGATGCGATAGAGCGTCAGCTCGATGCGGTGGTCGGTGACGCGGCCCTGCGGGAAGTTGTAGGTGCGGATGCGCTCCGAGCGGTCGCCCGTGCCGACCTGCAGCTTGCGCGTCGCGGCGGTGTGCTTCACCTGCCGCTCGCGCTCGGCGGCCTGCAGCTTCGCCTTGAGCAGCGAAAGCGCCCGCGAGCGGTTCTTGTGCTGCGAGCGCTCGTCCTGGCACTCCACCACGATGCCGGTCGGCAGGTGCGTGATGCGCACGGCGGAGTCCGTCTTGTTGACGTGCTGGCCGCCCGCGCCCGAGGCGCGGTAGGTGTCGATACGCATCTCGGCGGGGTTCAGCTCGACGGCCGCGACCTCGTCCGCCTCGGGCAGGACCGCGACCGTGCAGGTCGAGGTGTGGATGCGGCCCTGCGTCTCGGTGGCCGGCACGCGCTGCACGCGGTGCGTCCCCGACTCGAACTTGAGCCGCTCGTACACGCCGCGGCCCGAGACGCGGCTGATGATCTCGCGGTAGCCGCCGTGCTCGCCGCGGCTCTCGGAGAGCACCTCCACCTGCCAGCCCTGGCCGTCCGCGTAGCGCGAGTACATGCGGAACAGGTCGCCTGCGAAGATCGCCGCCTCGTCGCCGCCCGCGGCCGCGCGGATCTCGAGGAACACGTTGCGGTCGTCGTCCGGGTCGCGCGGCACGAGCGCGAGCTGCAGCGCCTCCTCGCCCTCGGCGAGTGCCGCCTCGAGGCGCGCAGTTTCCTCGGCGGCCAGCTCGCGCACGCCGGGGTCGGGGTCGAGGCCCATTTCACGCGCTGCGGCCAGCTCGCCGGCGAGCGCGAGCCAGGCCCGGTACTGCGCGGCTACCGGCTCGAGTCTCGCGTACTCGACGGACAGCTCGCGGAACCGATCGGGGCGCTCCAGCACCTCGGGCTCGGCCAGCAGGCGCCCGACCTCGTCGCAGCGGTCGGCGAGGCGGTCGAGGCGGTTTCGGATCGAATCCTTCACTCCTTCACCCGCCCTCGTGCGGGCCCTGCCGCAAGCGCGCGCCGTCCCGCCGCCCCGCTGCGCGTCCCTTCCGTCCGCCGGGCCCGGGGGGTCTCCGGCGCTGGCGAGGCCAGCAGGGCCTCGACGGCAGCGCCGTCGATCTCCTGTTCGTGCACGAGGGCCGCGGTAATGCGGTCCAGCGCGTCGCGTTGGCGGCGCAGGAGCCTGAGCGCGTCCTCGTAGGCGCTGCGCAGCAGTCCCTCGACCTGGCGCAGCTGGGCTGCGGTCGGCCCCTCGCTCCAGTGCAACGCACCGTCGGCGCCGAACCCGGCCTGGCAGACCAGGCTGGTCGCGATGCGGGTCGCGACCTCCAGGTCGCTGCCGCGCCCACCACCGGAGCCGAGGCTCAGGTCCTCCTCGCCAAAGACGAGCGACTCGGCGGCGCGTCCACCCAGGATCATGCGCAGCCGCTCGGCCATCGCGCGTCGCGTCGCGATCGCTCCCTCCGCCGGTGCCGTCGCCACGAAGCCAAGCGTGCCGTTGGCGCGCGGGACGATGGACACGAACGCCGGGACCCGACGGTCCGTCTCGCCGAGGAGCGCGCACAGGGCGTGCCCCGCCTCGTGCACCGCAACGCGATGCATCTCCGCCGGCGAGAGGCGCTGTGCGCCGTCCGCGTGGCGCGAGCGGCCCGTGACTTCGGCCACGAGGTCCGCCTGGCCAATCGGCCGGCGCGCCTTGCGCGCCCGGCGCGCGGCGCCGCGGACGAAGAACTCGACGTCCGCGCCCGTCAGTCCGAAGGCGAGCGTGGCCAGCGCTCCGCTGTCCACGTCGTCCGCGAGCGCGCCGGAGCGACGGTACTCCGCGAGATGGTGCTCGAAGATCCGCTCGAGCGCGGCCACGCTCGGCCGCGGCAGCCGGAGCACCTGGTCGAGCCTTCCCGCGCGGCGCAGGGCAGGGTCGACGCGCTCCTCGTAGTTGGTCGCGCCGATCACGATCACGGGTTCCTCCGGATCGAGGCCCTGCATCTGCTCGAGCACGCCGTTGATGACCTCGGACTGGTACTGCGCGTTCGGCCCCGAGAGCAGTTCACGGCTGCCGAGGCTGTCGATCTCGTCGATGAACAGGATCGTGGGCGAATAGCGGCGCGCCTCGGCGAAGGTCTGGCGGATGGCGCGCAGGTGCGCGTCGAGGGAGCCGTGCGCCTGCCACTCGGTGGCGCTCGCGACGATGAACTTGACGCCGCAGGCGCGCGAGATCGCCCGCGCAAGCGTCGTCTTGCCGGTGCCGGGCGGCCCGACGAGCAGCAGCCCGCGGTCGACCGCCGTCCAGGGCAGCGCGCCGGTGTGCGCCGCCTGGATGTCGGCGATCAGGTCCTCGGCCACCTGCCGTGCCTCGCCGAGGCCGTGCAGTTCCGCGAGGCTCGGCCCGTGGTCGGCGGATACGCGCGAGAGGCGCTCGCCAGAGCGTTCGCGCAGGTACGCCACGGCCTCCGCGGCGCCGAGCCGAAGCCGCGCCGGCGCGTGGAAATCGCTGTGCAGCAGGAACCGGCACCACTGGCTGCCATCGGCGTCCCATCCGGCCGGCGGCGGCGTGCCGAAGACCTGCTGGAAGATGTCGGTGAACAGCCGGGCGTCCATGCGCGGCAGCGCGAGCACGAGGTCCGCCACGCGTCGAAGTGGCTCGGGGACGTCGTCACGCCGCTGGCATCCGACGAGCACCGTCGCGCCGCCGATCGCGAGACGATGCGCCGTCCACTCGGCGTCCCAAAGCCGCCGATAGGCATGGAAAGACAGCAGGTAGAGGCGGGTCTGCGCGCTGCGGGTGTCGACGGCACAGCAGGCGTCGTCGCTGCCGGCGGCGTTCGCGCGCTCGGTCAGCGAGCTGCTGAACACCGTCTTCGCCGGATCCAGCAGTTCGGCCACGACCTCCTCGACGAACGGGATGTCCGCCTCGATGAGGATGATGGGCGTGAACTCGCGCACGAAGCGCGCCAGCGGCCCAAGGGTGCCGGGCGCTCCCACGGTCGTGTTGAATCGCTGCAGGAGACGGTGACCGATCTTCGCGGCAGCCGCCTCGGCGAGCAGCACGGAGACGACCGATCCGGTTACGCGGCGGTCGCCGCCCGAATCCGTGGCATCGAGCGCTGGAGTCGGGCTCTCGGGCGCGGGCGGCGCGGCCTGTCTGGTCGCCGCCAGGGCCGCGATGGCCGGGAAGGGGCTCGGCGGCAGGTCGGGCAGCGTGGGCAGCGCGGCGGCGGTGATGCCGGAGACGACGACGTTCTCGTCCTCGACCATCTCGATCTCGCCGGAGCGGGACAGGGCGAAGGTGGAGCGGAACACGCCGCCGCCGTAGCCGATGGTCGCGACCACGAGCGGCCGGCCGTCCTCGCCCGGCGGCTTCAGCTCGAGCGGCCGGAAGGCGTCCCGGGCGTCCGGCGGAAGTGGATCCGGCGACTCGATCAGGGTGAAGGCCTGTTCCTCGCCGCGCACGAAGAAGAGAAAAAAGCGCACGTAGTCGAGGAGATGCGCGTCCGCGAGCGAGAGTTGCTCGCGGTCGTTGGCGAGGTGGATCGAGGACGCGCGGCCGTCCAGCCACAGCAGCCCGTCGCCCGCCTGCAGCAGGAAGGCGCGCTCGATCCCGTCGGCGCCGGCGAGGCGCAGGTCGATCAGTCGGTGCCTGCGGTAGAAAGGCAGTTCCGCGACGCGTGCGAGTACGACGCTTGCGCCTGCAAAGCGCGCCGGCGCGGCGGCCCCGAGTGCCTGCAGCAGCGCGCCGGCGTCCCCGCGGGCCAGCGGCCGGAAGCGGACCGCGGGTCCGGGCGTCTGTTCCATCGTGGTGCCTCCCTCGAGGGCTGCATCTTAACCGCCGGCGACGGGGATCGCCCGATCCCGGCCGGCGCGGACGCAGCGCCGTGACCGGATTCAGTCGCGGTCGTGATCGAGGTCGAAGAGCCGGTGGGCCGCGTTGATGAGCATGGCGTCGCCGTGCTCGCCGGCGTCGCGCAGCGCGCTCGAGGGCGCGTGCAGCAGCCGGCTCGTGAGCGTGTTCGACAGGAATTCAAGCGCCTGCTCATGCTTGCCGGCGGCCATGAGCCTGCGCGCCTGCTCCAGCGTCTGCTGGCGGGTGACCTCCGCGCGGGCTCGCAGCTGGCGGATGGTCGGCACCGCGTCGAGCGTGCGCAGCGAGGACATGAACCGCTCGACCTCGCCGGAAACCAGCGCGCGCGCCTCCTCCGCCTCCTTGTGGCGGGAGCGCAGGTTGTCGTCCACCACCTGCCTGAGGTCGTCGATCGTGTAGAGGTAGACGTCCTCGAGCTCGGACACCCGCGGCTCGATGTCGCGCGGCACGGCGATGTCCACCATGAACATCGGCTTGCGGCGGCGCGCGGCGATCGCGGCCTTGGAAGCCTCGTAGGTGACGACCGGGACCGGGCTCGCGGTGGAGCTGATGACGATGTCGGCCTGCGGCAGGTGCTCGGCGAGCGCGTCGAGGGTGATCGCCGAGGCCTTGAACTCGATCGCGAGGTCCTGCGCGCGGTTGAGGCTGCGGTTGGCGATGATCATGCGCTTCAGGCCCTGCGCGTGCAGGTGCCTTGCGACCAGCTCGATCATCTCGCCTGCGCCGACCAGCAGCGCCGTATGCTGCTCGAAGCCGGCGAAGATCCGCCGCGCCAGCTGCACCGCGGCGGAGGCAACCGACACCGCGCTCGCGCCGATGCGGGTCTCGGTGCGCACGCGCTTGGCCACGGCGAAGGTGGCCTGGAACAGCTTGTTGAGCATGGGGCCGGCCGTGCCGGCCTCGTGGGCCGCGCGGTAGGCGTCCTTCAGCTGGCCGAGGATCTGCGGCTCGCCGATGATCAGCGAGTCGAGGCCCGAGGCCACCGCGAAGACATGCTCCACCGCCGCGGGGCCGTGCAGCTCGTAGGTGCAGTCGACCAGGTCGTGCCCGGTGTGCTGGTAATCCTGCAGCCACCGCGTGAGGCGGGGGTCGCTGCCGTTCACCGCGCAGTACAGCTCGGTCCGGTTGCAGGTCGAGACGATGACCCCCTCCTGCACGCCCGGCTGGGCGCACAGGTCCCGCAGCGCGGGCGAGAGGTGTCCCGCGTCGAAGACGACGCGTTCGCGCACCTCGACCGGGGCGGTGCGATGGTTGAGTCCGAGGACGACGAGCGACATGGAACCACGGTTCGGCTGACGCGCCGGATTGTCCGGGAAGGTCCCGGCCAGCACAAGACGCGTCCGGCGAAGCGGGCGAGGGCGGTGCGCTATAGTCGCGGCATGCGATTCATGCTCCCGCTGGCGGTGGCCGCCTGCCTCGCGCTCACCGTGCCGACTGCCGCTGCGGCTTCCTGCAGGCCGGCCGACCCGTTCCGGCAGCTCGAGAGCGCGGACCTCGCGCTGGCGCGCGGCGCATGGCCCGTGGCCGCACAGGCCATGGCCTGCGCCGCCGCGGCGAGCGTCGAGCCGGCCGTCGCCGAGCGCGCCACCCGGGTCGGCTTCGAGCTGGCGCAGTGGCGGCCCGCACTGGACAGCGCCCGTCGCTGGGTGGCGCTCCAGCCGGACCGTGAGGAGGCGCGCCGCCACCTGGCCCTCCTGCTGCTGCGGCTGCACCGCCCGGAGGAGTCGGCCAGGCAGTTTGCGCTGATCCT
>JBBINN010000029.1:0-21675 GCA_037443885.1 Gammaproteobacteria bacterium
TCACCCAGGCGCTCGGCGGCAGCTTCACCGTCTACGTCGAGGGCAACCTGTTCCGCATCGCCGGCGAGGACGCCGACGCCATCGGCAAGGAGCCGGTGAAGAAGCCCGAGCTGCCGCCCGGCGCGTCCGACGAGGACGTTCGCAAGCTGGTGTGGGACCAGATGAAGACCTGCTTCGACCCCGAGATCCCGGTCAACATCGTGGATCTCGGGCTCATCTACACCTGCGACGTCACGCCGAACGATGATGGCTCGCGCAACGTCCAGGTCACCATGACTCTCACCGCGCCCGGCTGCGGCATGGGCGAGGTGCTGGTGCAGGACGTGAAGGACAAGGTCGAGGCTGTTCCCACCATCCGCGAGGCCCGGGTGGAGCTTGTCTTCGACCCGCCCTGGAGCCAGTCCATGATGTCCGATGCCGCGCGCCTCGAGACGGGCATGATGTGACGCGGTGAAGCGCCTCACCCTCGTCCGCCACGCCAAGTCAGACTGGGGCGACCCGCGCCTCGAGGACTTCGACCGCCCGCTCAACGGCCGCGGCGAGCGCGACGCGCCGGAGATGGCGAGGCGCCTCGCCGAGGCGGGCCTCGCGCCGACGCTCATGGTTTCCAGCCCGGCCGTCCGGGCGCTTGCGACCGCTAAGGCGTTCGCGAAGGCTTTCGGCTACCCCGTGAAGAAGATCCGCCGCGCGGACGAGGCCTACCTCGCCACGCCCGGCACGCTGCTCGAGATCGTGCGCGGGACGGGCGGCCGGTCGCGGCACGTGATGCTCTTCGGGCACAACCCCGGCATCTCGGAGTTCGCCGCCCTGCTCAGCGGCGAGCACGATCTCGGTGAACTGCCCACCGCCGCCGTCGTGAGCTTCAGCGTTGACGTCCGGGACTGGGCCACGCTGCGACCTGGTGCCGCCGAACGGATCTTTCACGACTACCCCAAGAGCGGCCGCGGTTGACATCCGCCGTGCCGCGGCGATGATCGGCCAATCTGACGGAAGGGAACCATCATGCGTGGACTGCTGCTCGTCGCCCTCTCCGCCCTCGCATCGGTGGCCGCGGCCGACGATGCCCCGCATCTGAAGCGGGTGAATTTCCTCGTGGCGGACCTCGAGCGCGCGCTCGCCGTGTATCGCGACGTGCTCGGCTTCGAGCTGTTCGCCGTCACCGAGTCAGGTCCGACGTCCTACTCCTACCCGGTGTTCCGCCTGCCACCGGAGGCGAAGCTGCGTTTCGCCACGCTGAACAGCGCCACCGAAGTGCGGGCCTTCGCGATCACCGAGGTCAAGGGCGTGCAGTTGCCGCGGCCTTCCGGCCCGCATGCCGTCGCGCCGGTGATCCGCGTCGCGGACCTTGCCGGCAAGCTCGAGCGGCTGCGCGAGCTCGGCGTCGAGGTCGTGGATCCCGTCGAGTCGGTGACCTCCGACGGTGACCGGTTCGTCGAGGCAGCCTTCGTCGACCCCGACGGCCACCTCGTGGTGGTCTACGAGCTGATCCGCTGACGCAGCGGGAAGTCCGGCCCCCGGCGGGCCGATCATGGGGCCGGTAGATCGCCCCGGACAACGGAGGATAACGGACGATGCCGAAGGTAACGATCGCATTTGCTGCGCTGTTGATCGCGCTTGGCGTAGGCGCATTCCTCGGGTCTTCGAGTCGCACGGCGCTGCTGCCGGCCTACGCGGGCGGCGTGCTGCTGCTGCTTGGCGTTCTGGCGGCGATCTTCGCCGGCGCGCGACGTCACCTGATGCACGCGGCGGCGGCCGTGGCGCTGCTGGCCGCCCTTGCGCCGGCGGCGGCGCTGGCGATCCGCGGCGCACAGATGAGTTCGCTGGCGTTGTCGGTCAACGTCGGGATGCTGCTGCTGAGCGCAGGACTGTGTGCCATGCAGATTCGTTCCTTCCGAGCGGCGCGCCGGACGCAGCAGGGGTCCTGACGCGCAGCGCCGCGCGAGCCGCCCCGCCTCGCCCGGCCGCCTCGGCCAGCATCGCCGCCACACCCGGCCAGCCACGGAATCCCGATGGGCAGCGACACTGCAGGCGGAATCGAGGTCGTCGGCTTCGACGCCGACGACACCCTCTGGCACAGCGAGATCTACTACCAGGCTGCGCAGTCCAGGCTCGAGGAGATCGTCGGCCGCTACGTCGACGTGAAGGACACGCGCGTCCGGGATCGCCTGCTCGCCACCGAGCGGGTCAACGTGCGCCTGTTCGGCTACGGAGCCAAGGGCATGACGCTTTCCATGATCGAGTCGGCGATCGCCATGACCGGCGCGCGCATCACGAGCGCCGACATCCACCGGATCGTCGAGGTCGGCAAGACGGTGCTGCAGCACCCGGTAGAGCTCTTGCCCGGCGTGCGCGAGGCCGTCGCGGCGGTCGCCGCACGCCACCGCGTCGTGCTCATCACCAAGGGCGACCTGTTCCACCAGGAGCGGAAGGTTGCGGAGTCCGGCCTCGCGGACCTGTTACAGCGCATCGAGATCGTCAGCGAGAAGGACGAGCGCAGCTACGCGCGGCTGCTCGGGGAGTTCGGCGTGCCGGCGCACGCATTCGCGATGGTGGGCAACTCCGTGAAGTCCGACATCCTGCCGGTGCTCGCCCTCGGCGGTTTCGGCGTGCACGTGCCCTGTCACGTGATCTGGGGCCTCGAGGTCGTAGAGTACGAGTCCAGCCACCCGCGCATGGCGGTGGTCGAGCAGGCTGCCCAGATCCCCGAGGCGCTCGCACGCTTCGGGCCCCTCTGAGCGAACGGTCCCCTCGCGAGTCGCCGGCGATCAGCCTGCACCGGCTGTCAGCACCCCCTTCGGGCACTCAGCACTGGCAGCTGGCGCACCAGTACAGCCGCCGGCCTGCCAGTTCCTCACGGCGGATCGCCGCGCCACAGGCCCCGCAGGGCTGGCCCGCGCGGTCGAACACGCGGAAACGGAACGCGCCCGGAGTTTCCGTGAGGTAATCCTCGCGCATGCCGCTGGAACGCTGGATCCCGCGTGTTCGATAGCTGCGGCGCGGGACGGCCAGCAGCGCCGCGGCCAGCCGCTTGCGCTCGGACGCATCCAGCTCGCGCGGCCGGCGACGCGGCGACAGCCCCGCCTCGAAGAGCACCTCGGACCGCAGGTAGTTGCCCATGCCGGCCAGGAAGCCCTGGTCGAGCAGCAGCGCCGCGAGCGACCGTCCGCCAAAGCCCGCGCTTGTGAGTCTCGCCGTGACGGCGGCGGGCTTCAGCGACGGGTCGAGCACGTCCGGCCCGAGTCGCCTGAGGAAGGGGTGCTCGTGCAGGCGGTCGCTCCGCCAAAGCTCCACGTCCGAGGCGGAGTAGAGGAGTATCGCGCGCCGGCGCGTCTCCAGCGCGACCCGCAGCGAGCGCGCCGTGTCGGGCCGTTCGCCCGTGGCAACGACCTTCCACACGCCGTAGAGCTGGTTGTGCGAGTAAAGCGTCCAGCCATTGTCGAAGCGCGTCAGCAGCGCCTTGCCGTGCGGCGTAATCGACTCGATCCGCCGCCCGCGCAGCGCCCGTTCGTGGCGCTTCAGCTTCGGGAAGCCGAAGAACACCGACTTGAGCGGCTCGCCGACGACCGCGCGGGCGAGCGCGTCGGCGGCACGACGGATCTCCGGTCCCTCCGGCATCGCCTGCTCACAGCCCCCGGAAGAGGATGATCGCGATCGCTGCCGGCACCACCCAGCGCAGCAGCAGGTTGCGCCATACGGAGAAGTTGAAGCCGCTCCCGAGGCCCAGCTCGTCCGCGGCGGCCTCAGGCTTCATGCGCCAGCCGACGAACAGCGCGATCAGCAGCGCGCAGACCGGCATCATGAGGCTTGAGGTCGCGTAGTCGAGCAGGTCGAAGAAGGTCCTGCCCTGGTAGCGGGCGAACATGCCGAGCGGGTGCCAGTCCTTCCACACGCTGAAGGAAAGCACGGTACCGAGGCCAAACACCCAGGCCGCGCCGCCGGCCAGCCACGCGGCGAGCGGACGCCGCCAGCCCAGCCGCTCCGTGAGCCACGCGACCATGGGCTCGAGGATCGCGATCGACGAGGTCAGCGCCGCGAACACGAGCAGCAGGAAGAACACGCCGCCGAACAGGCTGCCCGCGGGCATGCTGCCGAAGGCGATGGGGAGGGTGACGAACACGAGGCCGGGCCCCTCCCCCGGGTCGAGCCCGTTGGCGAACACCAGCGGGAAGATCGCGATCCCCGCCAGGACGGCGACGCCCGTATCGGCGGCCGCAATGGTGAACGCGGAACGCGTGAGCGACACGTCCTTCGGCAGGTAGGAGCCGTAGGCCAGCAGGATGCCCATGCCGACGCCGATCGAGAAGAAGGCCTGCCCGACCGCCGCCAGCACCACGCCGCCGTCGAGGCGGCCGAATTCGGGCCGGAACAGGAAGCGCAGCGCCCAGGTCCCCCGCGACGGCCGCATAGCCGAGCAGCACCAGCAGCGCCAGGAACAGCAGCGGCATGAGCACCGTGATGGCGCGCTCGATGCGCCCCTTCAGGCCGCGCGCCACGATTGCCGCCGTCAGCGCCGTGTACAGGCCGCTCCAGGCCATGAGCGTGGCCGGGTTGGCCAGCAGGCCGCTGAAGTGTGCGGCCACCTCGGCCGCTCCGGCTCCGCTGAAGGCCCCGGACAGCGTCGGCCAGACGTAGGCCATCGCCCAGCCCGCGATCACGCTGTAGAAGGTCATGATCAGCCAGCCGACCAGCACGCCCAGGCCGCCGATCCAGCCCCACCGCGACGACGCTCCGGACTCGGCCGCGACGGCGGCGACGGCGGCCGCCGGGTGGTGGCGGCCGCGCCGCCCCAGCAGCAGCTCGGCCACGAGGATCGGCACCGCAACCAGCGTCACCGCGGCGAGATAGACCAGCACGAAGGCCGCGCCGCCGCTCACCCCCGTCAGGTACGGAAACTTCCAGATGTTGCCGAGTCCGACCGAGGCGCCGATCGCCGCCAGCGTGAAGACCAGGCGCGACGACCAGGAGGCGCGGTTGGAAGGGCTGCCGGCAGGGCTCATGCGCGTCGTCCGGTGTCCGGGATACGGCGATCCTCCGGCGTCGACCGTCGCGGCGCAAGTGCCGCCGTCAGGAGCGCAGCACCACGGTCCGTCGTCCAGCGGCGAAGACGCGGTGCTCCGCGTGCCACCGCACCGCCCGGTTCAGCACCACGCTCTCGAGGTCGTGCCCGATCTCGATCATCTCCTCCGGGCCATGCGTGTGGTCCACGCGCTCGACCCCCTGCTCGATGATCGGCCCCTCGTCCAGGTCCGGCGTGACGTAGTGCGCCGTCGCGCCGATGATCTTGACTCCCCGCTCGTGTGCCTGGTGGTAGGGCTTCGCGCCCTTGAAGCCGGGCAGGAAGGAGTGGTGGATGTTGATGCAGCGTCCGCGCAGCCGCCCGCAGGCGGCGTCGGACAGGATCTGCATGTAGCGCGCGAGCACCAGCAGGTCCGTGCGGCTCTCGTCGAACAGCTCCAGCAGCCGCGCCTCCTGCTCGGCCTTGCGACCCGCCTCGATCGGCAGGTGGTGGAACGGCACGCCGAACCACTCGACCATCCGCCGCAGGTCCGGATGGTTCGATACGACGCCGACCAGGTCGATCGGCAGCACGCCGATGCTCCAGCGATGCAGCAGGGCGTTGAGGCAATGGCCCTCGCGGGACACGGCTACCAGCACGCGGCAGCGCTGGTTGGCGTCGTGCAGCTCCCACTCCATGCCGAAGCGCGCGGCCACCGCGCCGAACTCGGCCTCGATGGCCTCGCGCGGCGGCAGCGCATCGCCCTGGAAGCAGCTGCGCATGAACGAGCGGTCCACGTGGCCGTCCACGAAGTGCGCGGTCTCGGTGATGAGGCCGCCGTGGGCGGCGATGAACTGGGTGATGGCCGCGACGATGCCGGTCGTGTCGGGACAGGACATCGCGAGGACGTAGCGGTGGCTCGACGGCGGCAGGGACAAGGTTCAGTCTCCCAGCGACAGCAGCGCGGCGTTGCCGCCCATGGCGACGGTATTGCGGGTGACAGTGCGCTCGGTCGCGAACCGGTGCAGGTAGCGGGGCCCGCCGGCCTTGGGGCCGGTGCCGGACAGGCCGCAGCCGCCGAAGGGCTGCACTCCGACGACCGCACCGATCATGTTGCGGTTGACGTACACGTTGCCGACGCTGGCGCGCTGCGCGACGCGACGCACGAATCCCTCGATGCGCGAGTGGACCCCGAGCGTGAGCCCGTAGCCTGTCGCATTGATGGCATCGATGACCGCGTCGACGTCCTGCGCGCGGTAGCGAACCACGTGCAGGACCGGACCGAACACCTCCCTCGTGAGCGCGCCGATCCCGGGAATCTCGACGGCGAGCGGCGCGACGAAATGCCCGCCCGCATGGGCGGCCCCGAGGGCGACGCGGTGGTGCCAGCGCGCGCCGTGCACGATGCGCGCGGCGTGCGCCTCGAGGCCGGCGCGCGCCTCGGCGTCGATCACCGGACCCACGTCGGTCGACAGCAGCGCCGGATCGCCGAGGGTGAGCAGGTCCATGGCCCCGGCCAGCAGGCCGAGGGCCCGGTCGGCGATGTCCTCCTGCAGGAACAGCACGCGCAAGGCCGAACAGCGCTGCCCGGCGGCGTTGAAGGCCGAGGTGATCGCGTCGTGCACCACCTGCTCGAGCAGGGCCGAGCTGTCCACGATCATGGCGTTCTGGCCGCCGGTCTCGGCGATCAGCGCGGCGAGCGGCGCGTCGCGCGCCGCCAGCGCGCGCGCGATCAGCCGCGCCGTCTCCGTCGAGCCGGTGAACGCCACGCCGTCGAGGCGCGGGTCGGCAGTCATCCGGACGCCGACGATGGCGCCGTCGCCCGGCAGGAAGTGCAGCACGTCGCCAGGCACCCCTGACGCATGCAGCAGTCGCGTCGCTGCCGCCGCCGCGAGAGGCGTCTGCTCGGCTGGCTTGGCAAGCACCGCATTGCCCGCGGCGAGCGCCGCGGCGACCTGGCCGATGAAGATGGCCAGAGGAAAGTTCCAGGGACTGATGCAGGCGAACACGCCCCGGCCGTGCAGCTCGAGCTCGTTGCTCTCGCCCGTCGGCCCGGGCAGCGGAAGCGGTCTCGCGAACTCCTCACGGGCGCGAGCGGCGTAGTAACGCAGGAAGTCCACCGCCTCGCGCAGCTCGGCGATGCTGTCGGGCACGGTCTTGCCCGCCTCGCGCACGCACAGCGCGATCAGCAGGCCGGTGTTCGCCTCGAAGGCCTCCGCCGCCCGCTCGAGGATCGCGGCGCGCTCCGTGGCCGGCCGGCGGTCCCATGCAGGCTGGGCGGCCTTCGCAAGGGTGAGAGCCTCGTCCACCAGCGACGCGTCGGCCTCGGCCACCTCCCCGACCGTCTCGTCGAGCCTCGCCGGGTTCACGAGGCGGCGCACCGTGCCGGGCCGCTCGCGCCCGCCCACGACGGGCGCCGCGCGCCAGGGCTTTGCGGCGGCTGCGGAGCAGGCCGCCGCCAGCTGCGCCTGTTCCGCCGGATCGCCCAGGTTCGGGCCTGCGGAGTTCGTTCTCTCCGGGCCGAAGAGCGCCGCCGGCAGCGGGATGCGCGGGTGCGGGATCATTTCGAATGACTCGACATCGGCCACGGGATCGCGCACGACCGTCTCGGCCGGCACCGATTCGTCGACGATCCGGTTGACGAAAGACGTGTTGGCGCCGTTCTCCAGCAGCCGGCGCACGAGGTATGGCAGCAGGTCCTCGTGCGAGCCGACCGGGGCGTACACGCGGCAGGGTACCGGCGCACCGTCCGCGTCCTGCAGGCCGTCGTAGAGTTCCTCCCCCATGCCGTGCAGCCGCTGGAATTCGAACGCGCGGCCATTCGCGCGGGCGACGTGGGACACCCAGGCGACGGTGTGCGCGTTGTGCGAGGCGAACTGCGGATACAGCCGCGCGGTTCCGGTCAGCAGCAGCTTCGCGCAGGCGAGGTAGCAGACGTCCGTGTTGGGCTTGCGGGTGAACACCGGGTACCCCGGGTGACCTCGTTCCTGGCCGCGCTTGATCTCGGCGTCCCAGTAGGCGCCCTTCACGAGCCTGACGTTCACCTGCATGCCGGTCTCGTCCGCGCGCCGCGCCAGCCAGCGCAGGACGTCCGGCGCGCGCTTCTGGTAAGCCTGCACCGCGAGTCCCAGCCCACCGTAGCCGCGCAGCTGCGGCGCGTCGAGCAGCCGGTCGAAGAGATCGAGGGACAGCTCCAGCCGGTCGGCCTCCTCGGCGTCCACGGTGAGCGCCACGCCCGACTGCATCGCCTGCGCCGCAAGCGACTCGAGCTGCGGCCCGAGCCGGCCTAGCACCGCCGCGCGCTGCCCGTACTCGTAGCGCGGGTGCAGCGCCGATAGCTTGACCGAGATGGACGGTGCCGCCTCCGGCGGCTCGCCCGCCGTCGCGATGCCGGCGACGGAGCGGATCGCGGCGCAGTAAGCCTCGAAGTAGCGGTCGGCGTCGCGCAGCGTGAGGGCAGACTCGCCCAGCATGTCGAAGGTGTGGCGGTAGCGGCGCTCGCCGGCGCTCGAGGCGCGATTCAGCGCCTCGTCGATGGTCCGGCCCATCACGAACTGGTGGCCCATGATCTTCATGGCCTGGCGGAACGCAGCCCGCACCACCGGCTCGCCGAGCCGGCCGGCGAGGCGCTTCAGGAACGAGCCCGGGTCCTCGACGTCGGCCGGCTCCGGGCGGACCAGCCGGCCGGTCAGCATCAGCCCCCACGTCGAGGCGTTCACGAACAGGGAGTCGGCCGCGCCGAGATGATCCTCCCAGCGCCCGCCCGAGATCTTGTCGGCGATCAGCCGGTCGGCCGTGTCCGCATCCGGGATGCGCAGCAGCGCCTCCGCGATGCACATCAGGATCACGCCCTCGCGCGAGCCGAGGTCGTACTGCTGCAGGAAGGCCTCGATTCCGGCCGCGCCGCGCCGCGCATCGCGCACGGCCTGGACGAGCGACACCGCCTCGCGCTCGACGGCGGTCCGGCCCGCGTCGTCCAGGCGCGCGAGCGGCAGCAGCTCGCGGACGACGGACGCCTCGTCGGCGAGAAAGGTCCGGTTGACTTCCGGTCCGAATGACGCCGCGCCAGGCGCGTCCGGCGGCCACAGGAAATTGCCCATGCTGTCCCCCCTTCGTGCCAGGTGATTATCCCAGCAAGGCGCGCCAAATCTACGCCCGTCTGGATCCGCGCTTCCCGACCGGCCCGAAGCCGCGCGGGGCATGGCCGCGGTCAGCCGCGAGTCGCGAGGTACTCCGCGAGGATGCGGGCGTGATCGAAGGCGAGCGGCGGCGGATCCGCAGCCTCCGTGACGATGACCTTGGCGGCATCGTCCCCCGCCCGCGGCTCGCCCCGGGCCTCGCATACGTAAACCACGCTGACGGTATGGCCCCGCGGGTCTCGGGCGGGATCGGAATAGACACCCAGCAGGCGCGTGAGCGTCACGTCGAGGCCGGTCTCCTCACGCGCCTCCCGGACCGCGGCGGCCTCGACGGTCTCGCCGACATCCACGAAGCCGCCAGGAAGCGCGCACCCATGCGGCGGGCTGCGCCGCTCGATCAGCACGATCGGCCGGCCCGGCCGGTCCGCGAGTTCGATGACGGCGTCCACCGTCAGCAGCGGGGTGACCGGCCGTGGCATGGCGGCGATGCTCAGAACTCGAACACGAGATTGGCGGTGAGCAGCTGGTCGGTCTTCTTCGTGCCCGGCAACACGTCGGTGTTGTGGCGCACCTCGTAGTTGAGACCCAGCGCCAGCGCGGCGTTGATCTTCACCTCGATGCCGAGGACGTTCTGCAGGAAAGTGTTGTTCGACCCGGACTCGATCAGGAACCCGTCCACGATGCGGGTCGTCTCGGTGAGCTGGTGCGCGAAGTCGATCGCGCCTCGCAGGATGGCGTCCTCCTCGGTTTCGCCGCTGATGCGCAGCTCCGACCGACGGTAACCGACACCGAGTCTGGCATCGAGCTTGGTCGACTCCCGGTCGATGAACTTGTAGCCATAGCCGAATGCAGCCGTGGCCTTGTAGTCGAAGTCGGTGAACCGGTCTTCCTCGTAGCGCAGCGCACCGAAGAGATAGCTGCGCTGCGTGAGCCGGTAGTCGGACTCACCGCGCAGTTCCCAACGATCGGCCGAGGTCACGTCGTCGTTGGTGCTGCGGAGCACCGAAAACCCGGCCATGTGCCGCCACTGCTCGGTATCCCGGGTCATGTCGAGCCGCGCATTCAGCGACTTGGTATCGGTATTGCCGCGCGTCAGGACGCCACCGAGCTCGCCCTTGCCCTGCCAGTCCGCCTGGACGGGAAGCGCGAGCAGGGCGAGCGGCAGCACGGCGAGAATGTTCCGGATCATGGCAGGACTCCTTGTCTCGAAAAGCGCGACAGTTTAGCGACCTCGCCGGACTGCGGCCATTGCGGACCCTTCTTGACTTCCGCCCCCGGATACCCCATTCCCGTCATGGTCGAAGCATTCCGGAGACCCTGATGAGCGAGCTGACTCCCGCCGTGGGCCGCGACACCTTCGAGGCCGAGGTCCTGGTTCCTTCGGCCACCATGCCCGTCCTGGTGGACTTCTGGGCCGACTGGTGCGGGCCGTGCAAGATGCTGGCCCCGACGCTGGAGCGGCTCGCGGCCGCCTACGCAGGACGGGCCAGGATCGTGAAGGTCGACACCGAGGCCGAGAGGGAGCTCGCCGCCCGTTTCGGCATCCGCAGCCTGCCGACGGTCCGGGTGTTCCGCCACGGCCGGCCGGTGGAGGACGCCGTCGGCGTCCAGCCCGAGGGCGCCCTGCGGGCGCTCATCGAGCGCCACCTCGAGAAGCCCTCCGACCGGACGCTGGCGGAAGCGACCGGCCTCATCGGCACCGATCAGCCCGAGCAGGCGGTCCTGCTGCTCGAGGCGCTGCTGCGCGACGAGCCGGACCACGTACCCGCACAGGTGCTGCTGATCGAGTCGCTGGCGCGTGCCGGGCGCACGGACGAGGCCGAGGCACGGCTGGCCGTTCTGCCGGTCCAGGCCCTCGAGGCGCCGCAGCTCGCCGCCGTCGAGGCCCGGCTGCATTTCGCGAAGCTCGTGAAGTCGGCGCCGACCGAAGAGACGCTGCGCAAGCGCATCGCCGCCCATCCAGGCGACCTCGAGGCCCAGCACCAGCTGGCGGCGCGGGAGATCACGGCCGGCCGTGGCGACGCGGCCCTCGACCGCCTGATCGCGGCCATGCAGCGCGACCGGCGCTTCGGCGACGACCTCGCGCGGCGCAGCCTGCTGCACGCCTTCGCCCTCCTCGGTGACCAGGAGGACGTGGTCCACCAGTACCGGCGCCGCATGATGGCGCTGATGCACTGAGGGCCCGAACCAGCGCTGCGTGTCGCGCCGCGACCGGGATCCGGCCGGGCGTCGCGGAGCGGTCCCCCGCCGCGGCGACTCCGGTCCCGGAGCAAGCGGCGGGGACCGCCCGCAGCCCGGCCAGAGCCAACGCGGCGACAAACGCGCGCAGCCGAGTCGCCTATGCGCCCGCGGCCGCCTCCGCCTTGAGTCGCGCCGACTCCGCCGCGCCCAGGTAGTTCTCGATCAGCCGCCGCGCGCCGTAGATCAGCGGGATCATCAGCAGGGCCATCAGCATCTTGTAGCCGTAGTTGACCGTGCCCACGGCGAGGAACAGGTCGATCGGCCACTGCTGGGGCCCCAGCACGAAGGCGATGTAGAGCACCACGAAGCTGTCCACCAGCTGCGAGACCGCGGTCGAGCCCGTGGCGCGCAGCCAGATCCAGCGCTCGCCCGTGAGCCGGCGGATGCGCTGGAAGATGGCCACGTCGATCAGCTGGCCGATCAGGAAGGCGGTGACCGACCCCGCGATCGTCCAGAGCCCCTGCCCGAAGACGTTGGCGAAGGCGGCCTGCATGTCGGGCACGCCGCGCGCCACGTTGACCGTCACCCACCATCCCGCCGGCGCGAGCCAGATGGCGAGGAAGGCGAAAGCGAAGGCGTAGACGATGAAGCCGACGGCGAGCCAGGAGATGAAGCGCACGCCGCGGACGCCGAAGTACTCGTTGATGATGTCGGTCATGATGAACACGACCGGCCAGAGCATCACGCCCGCGGTGAAGGACAGCGAGCCCGACTGCCCGAACAGCCGCCAGTCGAAAGGCGGCAGGCCCAGCGTGTCCTCCAGCGCGAAGATCTTCACGCCGATGAACTCGGCCATGAGCGCGTTGGTCAGGAACAGCCCCGACAGCACGATGAACACGCGCGTGGAGCGCTGCGCCAGGCTCGACATGCGTCAGGCGTCCCGGTGGACCGTATCCGGGGAGAACGCCGGCAGGCAGACCGCGACGTAGCTCGCACCCTCCGGAGTCGAGTAGCGCACCCACTCGCCCGCCGCCACGTGCACCGCCTGCCCGGCGCGGACGTCCAGCACGCCGCCCTCGCTCTCGACCCGCAGGCACCCGTCGAGCACCAGCGTGTACTCGTCGAACCCGGGCCGCTGGCCCGGCTCCACCCAGCCGGCGGGACTCGTCATGCGCGCGATGCTCACCCCCGCGGTCGCGGTATTCACCCGGCCGACGAATTCCTCGATCCGCTTCGGCTTCGTTCCCACGGCCGCGACGACCGTCGGGGCCTCGATGGGGCGGGGCATCAGTCGTCTCCTCGGTGCAGGCGCCTGAGTTCTCGGCGCTCGTGCTTGTCCGGACGGCCCAGGGGCCGCGGCGCCAGAGCCGCGAGGCGGCGCTGCTCGGCATGGAGTTCGCCGCGCGCGCGGCTATCGGATGTCTCTTCGTACGCGGTGCGTGCCTCGGTTGCAGGACCACGGCGCAGCAGCAGGGTGAGCACCGCCACCTCGATCTCGCGCATGCCGATGGACAGGCCGACGAGGTCGCCGGGCTCGACCTTGTGGGCGGGCTTCACGCGCTGGCCGTTCAGGTGGACGCGCCCGCCCGCGACGGCTTCCGCCGCCTGGGAGCGGCTCTTGTAGAAGCGGGCGCACCACAGCCACTTGTCGAGGCGCTGCGGGTCGAGACCGTCCCCGTCGTCCTCCGCCGCCTCGCCGCCACCGCCGCGCCTGCCCATCGACCATGCACCCCGGCTACCGGGAACAGGCCGGGATTATAAGGGGGAGCCGCCGGGCCCGACGGTATAATCCGGGCTCGCACGCACGCAGAGGATGCGCATGGACCCGGCCCTGCTCGCCCGCCTCGCCGCCGACACCGCCCGCCTCGAGGCCGAGGGGCTGCTGAAGCGCGAGCGCGTGATCACCTCCGGCCAGCAGGCCGTCGTGCGCCTGGCGGACGGCCGCGAGGTCATCAACCTCTGCGCCAACAACTATCTCGGGCTGGCCAACCACCCGCTCGTGCGGGAGGCCGCCCACCGCGCGATCGACCGCCACGGCTACGGCATGGCCTCGGTGCGGTTCATCTGCGGCACGCAGGGCGTCCACCGCGAGCTGGAGGAGCGCCTGTCGGCCTTCCTCGGCACGGAAGACACGATCCTCTACTCCTCCTGTTTCGACGCCAACGGCGGCCTGTTCGAGACGCTCACCGACGAGCAGGACGCGATCATCTCCGACGCGCTGAACCACGCCAGCATCATCGACGGCATCCGGCTGTCCAAGGCGCGGCGGCTGCGCTACCCGAACCGCGACCTCGACGGCCTGGAGGACTGCCTCCGGCAGTCGCAGGACGCCCGCGCGCGCCTCGTCGTGACGGACGGCGTCTTCTCCATGGACGGCACGCTGGCGCGGCTGCAGGAGATCTGCGCCCTCTCGGACCGCTACGGCGCCACGCTGATCGTGGACGACTCGCACGCGACGGGCTTCATGGGCGTCCGCGGACGCGGCACCCATGAGCACTGCGGCGTGATGGAGCGCGTGGACGTGCTGACGGGCACGCTCGGCAAGGCGCTCGGCGGCGCGAGCGGCGGCTACACCTCGGGCCGGCGCGAGATCATCGCCTGGCTCAGGCAGCGCTCGCGACCCTACCTCGAACTCGATCGCACCGGTGGTGGCCGCGACCACGCTGCCCGTGCTCGACCTGCTCGACTCCATGCCGGAACTGCGCCAGCGGGTGCACGACAACGCCGCGCACTTCCGCAGCGGGCTCGCGGCGCTCGGCTTCGACCTCGTGCCCGGCGAGCATCCCATAATTCCGGTCATGCTGGGCGACGCGCCGCTCGCCGTGCGCATGGCTGAGCGCCTCCTCGAACTCGGCGTGTACGTGATCGGCTTCTCCTACCCGGTCGTGCCGCTCGGCCAGGCGCGCATCCGCACCCAGATGAGCGCCGGCCATACGCGCGAGCAGCTCGACCTCGCCATCGAGGCGTTCGCGACCGCCGGGCGCGAGCTCGGCATCATCCCGTGAGGTCCCCATGAAGGCTCTGGTCAAGGCCCGCCGCGAGCCGGGCATCTGGATGCAGGACGTGGACGCGCCGCGCGTCGGCCCGAACGACGTCCTCATCCGCATGAGGAAGACCGCGATCTGCGGCACGGACATCCACATCTACAACTGGGACGCCTGGGCGCAGCGCACCATCCCGGTGCCGATGCAGGTCGGCCACGAGTACTGCGGCGAGATCGTCGAGGTGGGCAGCGAGGTGGCGGGTTTCGCGCCCGGTGACCGCGTCTCCGGCGAGGGCCATATCACCTGCGGCCACTGCCGCAACTGCCGGGCCGGCCGCCGCCACCTGTGCCGCAACACCGTCGGCGTCGGCGTCAACCGCCCCGGGTGCTTCGCCGAGTACATGGCGCTGCCGGCCTCGAACGTGTTCAAGCTGCCGGCCGCGATAACCGACGAGATCGCCTCGATCCTCGACCCCCTCGGCAACGCAACCCACGCGGCGCTGTCCTTCAACCTCGTCGGCGAGGACGTGCTGATCACGGGTGCCGGCCCGATTGGCATCATGGCGGTGGCGATCGCGCGCTTCGTCGGCGCGCGCCACGTGGTCATCACCGACGTGAACGACTACCGCCTCGAGCTCGCGCGGCGCATGGGCGCGACGCGCGCCATCAACGTCACGCGCGAGTCCCTCGACGCGACCATGGCCGACCTCGGCATGGAGGAAGGCTTCGACGTCGGCCTCGAGATGTCTGGCAACCCCGGCGCCTTCCGCGACATGCTGCGCACCATGCACCACGGCGGCAGCGTCGCCCTGCTCGGCATCCCGCCCACGGATGTCGCGATCGACTGGAACGAGGTGATCTTCAAGGGACTCGTGATCAAGGGCATCTATGGCCGGGAGATGTTCGAGACCTGGTACAAGATGGCGAGCATGCTGCAGAGCGGACTCGACGTGACGCCCGTGATCACCCACCGCTTCGGCATCGGCGACTACGGCCGCGCGTTCGAGGTGATGAACTCGGGCCGCTCGGGCAAGGTCATACTCGACTGGGCAGCATGAGGCAGTCATGACACCACCGGACAAGCGCGACACCGCTTCCTCGACGCGGCGCCTGGGCATCGGGCTCGCCGCTGCAATGCTGCTGCTGATCGCGACGCTCGCCGCACTGCCCTTCGTCGCCAGCCGCCCGAGGCCCGCACCCGAGGTCGCCATGACGACGATAACGGGCGAGTCGCGCTCCGTCGGCGGGCTCGCCGGCCGGCCCGTACTGGTGAGCTTCTGGTCGACGACCTGTGCGCCCTGCATGCGGGAGATGCCCGCCAAGACCGCCCTGCACCGCCGCTACCAGCCGGCGGGCCTGGTCACCCTCGCGATAGCCATGGCCTACGACGACCCCGCGCAGGTGGTGGCCTTCGCCAGCTCGCGCTTCCTGCCCTTCGACGTCGTGGTCGACTCGGACGGCCTGCTCGCGCAGACCTTCGACCAGACGCAGACCACGCCGACCAAGTTCCTGATCGATCCCCAGGGGAGGATCGTGCGGGTCTACGTCGGCGGCACCGACTTCGACGACCTCGCCAGACGCATAGAGAGCATGCTCGGCGGCTGAGCGCGGACGAGGCCGGCAGTCAGCGCCGCCAGGCGCTCCTCGTCGAGTGTCTCCCTCTCCAGCAGCTCACGTGCGCAGCGGTCGAGCACGTCCCGGTTCGACTCGAGGGTCCGGCTCGCGATATCGAAGGCGCGGACGACGACCCCCCGCACCGCCGCGTCGATCTCCTGCGCAGTCCGCTCGCTGAACTGCGCCGGAGTCCGCGGCATGCCGGCCGGCTGCTCGAGAAATCGCGGCGGCGCATCCTGGTAGACGACGTGGCCGAGGGCGTCGTCCATTCCGTACCGCATCACCATGTCCCGGGCGATATCGGTCGCCTTGGCGAGGTCGTCGGCGGCGCCGGTCGACACGCTGCCGAAGGCGAGCAACTCTGCCGCGCGCCCGCCCAGCAGCACAGCCACCTTGTTCTCGAGTTCCTCGCGCTGCATCAGGTAGCGGTCCTCCGTGGGCCGCTGGATCGTATAGCCGAGTGCGCCGACCCCGCGCGGTATTACGGACACCTTGTGAACCACGTCCATGCCCGGCAGCGCGAGCGCCACCAGGGCGTGTCCCATCTCGTGGTGCGCGACGATCTCCCGTTCGCGCTTCGACAGCACGCGATTGCGCTTCTCGAGACCCGCCACCATCCGCTCGATCGCGCGGTTGAAGTCCGCGAGCGTGACCGCATCCGCATCGCGACGGGTCGCGACCAGCGCAGCCTCGTTCACCAGCGTCGCGAGATCGGCACCCGAGAACCCCGTCGTGAGCGCGGCGATCTGGTCGGGGTCGACATCCGCTGCCAGCCGCACTTTCCTGAGGTGGACCTTGAGTATCTGCACGCGCCCGGGGCGGTCTGGCCGGTCGACGAGCACCTGGCGATCGAAGCGCCCTGCCCTGAGCAGCGCAGGATCGAGGATCTCGGGCCGGTTCGTCGCAGCAAGCAGCACTACGCCGCTCGACGGGTCGAAGCCGTCGAGCTCCGCGAGCAGCTGGTTCAGGGTCTGCTCGCGCTCGTCATGGCCGCCGAAGCCGCCGAAGGCCCCGCGCGCCCGGCCGAGGGCGTCCAGCTCGTCGATGAAGATGATGGCCGGGGCCCGGGATCGCGCCTGCTCGAACAGGTCGCGGACCCGCGCCGCGCCGACGCCCACGAACATCTCGACGAATTCAGAGCCGCTGATCGAGAAGAACGGCACCCCCGCCTGCCCGGCCACCGCCCGCGCCAGCAGCGTCTTGCCGGTGCCTGGCGGTCCGACGAGAAGGACGCCCTTGGGAATCCGGGCACCCAGCCTGCCGTACGCCTTCGGGTCCCTGAGGAAACGCACGACCTCCTCGAGTTCCTCCTTGGCCTCGTCGACGCCTGCCACGTCGTCGAAAGTGACGCCGGTGTTCGTCTCCACGTAGACCTTGGCGCGGCTCTTGCCCACGGCCATGAATCCGCCCATGTCCTGCCGGCCGATCAGCCGCCTGAACAGGAACAGCCAAAGCCCGAAGAACAACAACATGGGCAGCACCCACGCGAGCGCGTCCCGCAGCAGCGTTCCCCGGACCTCACGCCGGTAGGGCACGTCGTAAGGAGACAGTCGCTCGGCGAGCTCGGGTTCGACGAGCGTGGCGACGATCTCGGTGGAGCCGCCGCTGCCGCGGTCCCGCAGGCGGCCGCGGATCTCGCCATCCGTGACGGTCACTTCCTCGATGTCGCCGGCCGCTAGCCTCCGCTCGAACTCGCTGTAGGCGACGTTTTCGACCTGCACCGCGCTCTGCCAGAGACTCTGCAGCCACAGCACCGCCAGGAGGGCGAGGAGAGCGTAGATGGCGTTGAGCCAGGTCGACCTGTCCATGCGCTGTGCCCCGCCCGGCAGTGCCCGTCACCCGTCAGGGGTCAGTCCCGGTTGAAAGTCTGCGCCCACGCGGAGGCCACTGCCTCAGGAGGGGCCGCAAGCGCAGCGGACCGGGCGCGGCTTTCCCTATTGCCGGTGCGCCTCGCACGGCGTGACGATGCTCCCAGGATCTGGCGACGGCACCCGGTCCGACCGCCGGGTATCGCCGCCGCACTACGAGTGAGGTGCGTATGTTGCTGCCTGTGCAGGTGACCTTCAGGCATATGGACCCCTCGCCGGCCATCGAGGCCCGCGCCAGGGAACTGGCCGAGCGGCTGGAGCGGTTCTACGACCCGATCACCAGCTGCCGCATCGTCTTCGACACGCCGCCGGCGCACCGAAACAAGGGTGGGCCGTTCTCGGTGCGGGTGGACGTGACTGTTCCGGGCGCGGAGCTTTTCGCGACGAGCGACAATGAGCCTGAGGGTCCGCACGCGGATGCCTACGTCGCGCTGCGGGATGCCTTCGACGAGATGCGCCGCCAGCTGGAGGACTACGGCCGCAGGCAGCGCGGCGACGTGAAGCGTCACACACTGCCGTAGGGGCGCAGGGCGGCAAGGCGCCGGCCCGGGTCACTCGACCCAGCAGCCGCACCAGTAGAGCGGGCGGCCGGCGGCAGCCAGCTCCAACACCACCGGCCACTGCGACCCCAGCAGCCGGTGCACCAGGACTGTCTGCTGCGGCGCGCGCAGGTCGAGCGCATCCATTGCGCCCGCGAGGCCGCCCCGCACGCGCATCGCGAGCAGTTCGCGCCAGCCCAGGCTGGGCTGCAGCCAGCTGACGCCGTAGCCCTCGGGCAGGTTCGCGAGCCGCGCCGCCGCCTCGATGGCGTCGGCGAAGCCGCCAAGCTCGTCAACGAGGCCCGCCGTGTGTGCGTCACGGCCCGTCCAGATGCGACCCTCGGCGAGGCTCGCGACCTCGTCGTAGGGGCGGTCACGGGCATCCGCGACCATTCCGACGAACTGCCGGTAGGCGTGGTCGACGCTGGCCTTCAGGACTGTCGCGAGGCGCGGATCGAGGTCTCGGGCGAGGCTCAGCGAGCCGGCGAGTGCCGTCGTCCCGACGCCGTCGGTGGTGATGCCCAGCTTGCCGAGCGTATCCTGGAAGGTCGGCACGATCAGCAGCACGCCGATCGAGCCGGTGATCGTGGTCGGCTCCGCGAGGATCCGGTCGGCCCGCGCCGCCACGGCGTAGCCGCCCGAGGCGGCGATGGTGCCCAGCGAGGCGACCACCGGCTTCCCGGCGGTGCGCAGCGCGGCCACTTCGCGGGCCACCTGCTCGGAGGCGAACATGCTGCCGCCCGGACTGTCCACGCGCAGCACCACAGCGGCCACGGAATCGTCGAAGCGCGCATCGCGCAGCAGTGCGGCGAGCGTGTCTCCGCCGACGCGACCGGGGGGCTGCTCGCCGTCGAGGATTTCGCCCGCGGCTACCACGACGCCGATGCCCCGCTCCGGCCTCTTGCGGATCCTCGCCTCGGACCTCAGCACCGTCAGGTACGGCTGCCAGTCCATGGCCTTGAAGCCGTGAGTGTCGTGGTCGCGCCCCGCGGTCCCGGCGACCCGCTCCTCGAACTGCTCCCGGGTCAGCAAGCCGTCGACGAGGCCACGGCTCTGCGCGTACTGCGCGAGGTCGCCACCGGTCTCGGCGAGGTCGGTCGCCATCCGGTCCACGTAGGCCTGCAGCGCCTCCGGCTCGAGGCCGCGCGCGGCGGCGACGTCCGCCTTCCAGGCGTCCCACAGGGCGGGGAGCCACACCGCTGCATCCTCGCGGTCCTCTGCGGACATGTCGCTGCGCGTGAAGGTCTCTGCAGCCGTCTTGTGGGTACCGGCCCGGAATACGTTGACCTCGACGCCGAGCTTGTCGGCTGCGCCCTTCAGGTACTGGCGGAAAAACGCGAAACCCTGAACCGCGACCTCGCCAAGGGGATCGAGATAGACCTCGTCGGCGTGGGCCGCGAGGAAGTACCGCCGCTGGTCGAGGTAAGTGCCCCAGGCGAAGACGGGCTTGCCGGTCTCGCGGAACGCCGTGATGGCCCGGGCGACCTCCTGCAGCGCAGGCAGGCCCGCGCCACCCATGGCCTCGAGGTCGAGCACCAGCGCATTGACCCGCCGGTCGTCGCGGGCCGCAGCAATGACTTCGAGCAGGTCGTGAAGGCTGGTCTCCGGACGGTCGTCGCCCGTCGCCCGGGCGAGTGCCCGTTCCAGGGGGTCGCCGGACAGCTGCTCGACGATCGCGCCCTGCGGGGCGAGGACTAGGGCCGCGTCCCGGGGCAAGTACGGCACCGAGCCGCGCAGGGCCGCCAGCAGCAAGCCGAAGATGAACAGCAGCAGGACGAGGTGCAGCACCTTGCGCAGCGCGTCGAGCGCATGCCAGGTCCCGCGCAGCAGCCTGCCGACGGCGCTCATCGCGTGGCGCCCGGCGTCAGGCGCCGATCTTTTCCTCGATGCGTGCCGACTTGCCCGAGCGGTCGCGGAGATAGTAAAGCTTGGCGCGGCGGACACGGCCGCGGCGCTTCACCTGGATGTCCGCGATCGCGGGGCTGTAGGTCTGGAAAACCCGCTCCACGCCCTCGCCGTGCGAGATCTTGCGCACGGTGAAGGAGCTGTTGAGGCCGCGGTTCGAGATCGCAATGACCACGCCCTCGTAGGCCTGCACGCGCTCGCGGTCGCCTTCCTTGACCTTGACCTGCACCACAACGGTGTCACCGGGCGAGAAGTCCGGGATCTCCTTGTTCATCTGGCGCGCGTTGAGGTCCTGAATGATCTTGTTCATGGCCGTGTCCTGCCGGTTCAGAAAGCCAAATCCGTAATCCGTCTCACCCGGCGCCCGGCGGGACGAGACCCGCCTCGGCGCAGAATTCCTCGAGCAGCCTGCGCTCCGTCTTCGTCAACCCGCGCCGCCCGATCAACTCGGGCCGCTGCCGCCACGTGCGCCCGAGCGCCTGTTTCAGCCGCCACCGCGCGATCGCCGCGTGGTTGCCGCCCGCCAGCACCTCCGGCACACGCCGGCCGTCCCACTCCTCCGGCCGCGTGTAGTGCGGCCAGTCGAGCAGTCCGTCGGCGAACGACTCCTGCACCGCCGACGCGTCGTCGCCGAGCGCGCCCGGCAACAGCCGGACCGCGGCGTCGATCACCACGAGCGCCGGCAGTTCGCCGCCGGACAGCACGTAGTCGCCGATGGACCACTCCTCGTCCACCGCGGCGTCGAGCAGGCGCTGGTCCACGCCCTCGTACCGCCCCGCCAGCAGCACCACCCCGGCCGAGGCCGCGAGGCGCTGCGCCGCGCGCTGGTCGAAAACCCGGCCCTGCGCGCTCAGGTATACCACCGGCGCCCCGGCTGGCGCCCGCGCCCGCGCCGCGGCGATCGCGGCCCGCAGGGGCTCGGGCTTCATCACCATCCCGGGCCCGCCGCCATAGGGCCGGTCGTCCACGGTCCGGTGCACGTCGTGGGTGAAATCCCGCGGGTCCACGGTCTGCACGACCGCCAGACTCCGCTCCACCGCCCGCCCCACGACCCCGAAACGCAGGGCCTGCCGGACGAGTTCCGGAAACAGCGTCACGACCTCGAAGTGCAGGGCCAAGCCTAGAACTCCGGGTCCCAATCCACCACGACGCGCCCGGCGTCGAGGTCCACCGACTTCAGGTGCTTCGCCACCAGGGGCAGCCAGCGCTCGCGCTCGCCCCGCACCACCATCACCGGGTTGGCCGGGGTCTCGACGAAATGGTCGACCCTGCCCAACACCGTGCCCTCGGTCGTCACGACCTCGAGCCCCTCCAGGTCGGCCCAGTAGTACTGGCCCTCACCCGGCCGAGGCAGTTCCGCCCGCGGCACCGCGATGTCGCGATGCGCCAGCGCCGCCGCCTCATCCCGGTCCGACACGCCTTCGAGGCGCGCCACCACCAGGGTTCCGTG
>JBBINN010000030.1:0-2675 GCA_037443885.1 Gammaproteobacteria bacterium
GCGTCTTCCGCCAGCCGGCGCGCCAGGGCGCGCCGGCCGCGCGCAACCGGGCCATCGCGGCGGCCGCGGCGCCGCTCATCACCGGCATCGACGACGACGACCGGATGCTGCCCGGACGCCTGGCCGCGCTGGTCGCCGCGCACGACGAGCGCCATGCCTTCACCTGCAGCGGCTTCCTGCACGAGCGCGACGGCTGGCGCCGGCCGGTGTTCGCGCGCGCGCGCCGCATCACGCTCGCCGACCTGCTGCACTACAACGTCGTGGGCAACCAGGCGCTCATGCTCACCGGGCGGCTGCGCGCGGTGGGCGGCTTCGACGAGTCGCTGCCGGCCTCGCAGGACTACGACCTGTGGACGCGCCTCGTGGCGCGCTACGGGCCGGCGCTGCGCATCGCCGGAGCGAGCTATGTGTTCCGCCAGGATGCCGCAACGGCGAGCATCTCCGGCTCGCCGCGGGCGGCGCAGGGTGCCCGGCAGTACGCGGACAAGCACGCCGGGCTCATGAACGCCGCGCAGCGCCGCAGCCAGCGGCTCATCGAGACCATCGCGGCCGGCCGGCGGCTGCGGCTGGCAGACGTGCCGGGCTGTCTCGCTTTGCCAACGGCGGGCGTGCTGACGAGGTACTGGCTCGCCGGCTGGCCGCCGGCCCGTGCCGCCCAGGCGCGCTATCGCCGCCTGCGCTGGGGGTCCCGTCCGGGCACCTGAGCTTCGGTCCGGTGCCCGATCAGAACCTGGACGATGTGACAGAACGCCGCCTGCCGCTCCCGCCCTTGGGGTATCATTTGCGGACGCAACAAGGCGCATGAGTGCCGGGAATCCGGCCACTGTCACAGGACGGCAACAGCCGTCCGTGGCGGCGCTGCCGGTCTGGCAGACGATGCGAATGACATTGACGGAGTAGTGTCACCTTGACCAGGACACCCCCGGCCCGGCTCGAGCGCCTCGCGCGGCGCCTGGTGGAGCTGCCCCGTTCCCGCAAGCGCTTCGTGAAGCTCGGTGCGGACCTGTTCTGCATCCCCGCGGCGCTGTGGGCGGCGATCTCGCTCAAGGCCGGCATGCCGATCGATCCGTTCGGCGTCGATCCGCGCCTGTACCTCGCGGCCCTGCTCGCCAGCGTGCCGGTCTTCATCCGGTTCGGCCTGTACCGTGCCGTCATCCGCTACATGGGGCCGAAGGCGCTGTTCACCGTCCTGGCCGGCGTCACGCTCTCGGTCCTGCTGCTGGTCGCGGTCGACGCGTGGCTGCTCACGGGTGCGGTGCCGGGCGCGGCGCTGATCATCTACTGGGCGCTCGCGCTCCTCTATGTCGGCGGGAGCCGGATGCTGGTGCGTGGCGTCATGCACTATCGGCGCACCGGCACGGATCGCGTGGTGGTCTATGGCGCGGGCGCCGCCGGCGCGCAGGTGCTGTCGGCCCTCTTCAGCAGCGGCCGCTACTACCCGGTGGCGTTCGTGGACGGAAACCGCAGCCTGCAGGGAAGCCTCGTGAACGGCATCGAGGTGTTCCCGCCCGAGGCGCTGCCGCAGCTCATCAGCGACGAGAGCGTGAACACCGTCCTGCTGGCTTTGCCTTCGCTGTCGCGCCGCCGCCGGCACGAGATCCTGCAGTCGCTCGAGCCGCTCCCCATCCGCGTGCAGACGGTCCCGGACATTTCCGACATCGTCCTCGGCCGGGCGACGGTCGAGGACATCCGCGACGTGGGTGCCAACGACCTGCTCGGCCGCGACCCGGTGCCGCCGAACGAGCGGCTGCTCGACGCCTGCATCCGCGGCAAGGTGGTCATGGTCACCGGCGCGGGCGGCTCGATCGGCTCCGAGCTGTGCCGCCAGATCGTGCGGCTCGCGCCTTCCAAGCTGCTGCTGTTCGAGATGTCCGAGCTGGCGCTCTACAACGTCGACCGCGAGCTCCGCGAACTGGTGCGCCGGCAGTCGCTCGACGTCGAGATCGTATCGCTGCTGGGCAGCGCGCACCACCGCAACCGGGTGCGCGAGATCCTCCAGAGCTACGCCGTCCAGACCATCTACCACGCCGCCGCCTACAAGCACGTGCCGATCGTCGAGCACAACGTGGTCGAGGGCATCCACAACAACGTCTTCAGCACCTGGTACGCGGCCGAGACGGCGCAGGAGTGCGGCGTCGAGAACTTCGTGCTCATCTCGACCGACAAGGCCGTGAACCCCACCAACGTGATGGGCGCGACCAAGCGCTTCGCCGAGGTGGTGCTGCAGGGCCTGCAGCAGCGCGGCGGAGCGACCCGCTTCTGCATGGTGCGCTTCGGCAACGTGCTCGAGAGCTCGGGCTCGGTGGTGCCGCTGTTCCGCGAGCAGATCCGCCGCGGCGGACCCGTCACCGTCACCCACCCGGACGTGACGCGCTACTTCATGACCATTCCAGAGGCCACGCAGCTGGTGCTGCAGGCGAGCGCCATGGCCAAGGGCGGCGACGTGTTCGTGCTGGACATGGGCAAGCCCGTCAAGATCCGCGACCTCACCGCGCGCATGATCCGGCTGATGGGCTTCTCGGTCCGCGACGCCGGGCATCCCGACGGCGACGTCGAGATCGTCTTCACGGGCCTGAGGCCGGCCGAGAAGCTGTTCGAGGAGCTGCTCATCGGCAACAACGTCACCGGCACCGAGCACTCCATGATCCTGAGGGCGGTGGAGCACCACCTGCCGT
>JBBINN010000030.1:2692-21593 GCA_037443885.1 Gammaproteobacteria bacterium
CTCGGCGACCTGCTCGAGGCCATCAACGCCTTCGACTGCCAGCGGGCGCGCGAGATCCTCATGCAGGCGGTCGCCGAGTACCGGCCGACCGGCGACATCGAGGACCAGGTCTGGCAGCGCAAGCGCGTGGCCGCCGGTGGCGGCATCGAGGGCGGCAAGATCGCCGACCTGCAGGCCCGCCGCGCGCGGGTGACGCCGCCCGAGGCGCGCGGCTGACCCGCGTCGACCGGCCATGAACGAGCACCACGCGCCCTGGTCGAGGACGCTGGTGGTGATGTCCGTGCTGGTGACGGCGCTTTGCGGCGGACTCTCGGCGTCGCTCGCTTTCGGGCCGCAGCACGTGCCGGCCTGGGTGCCGGCCCTGCCGCTCGCCATCCTGGCCGGCGGGGCCCTGTTCATCGTGCGCGGCTATGCGATCGCGCCGGACGGCCTCCTCATCCGCCGGCTCCTGTGGACCACGCGGCTGCCGCTTGCGGGCATCGAGTCGGCGCGTCACGATCCGCAGGCCATGCGGGGCAGCCTGCGGCTGTTCGGCAACGGCGGGCTTTACTCGTTCTCCGGCTGGTTCCGCAGCCGGTCGCTCGGCACCTATCGGGCGTTCGTGACCGACCCGTCGCGCGCGGTCGTGCTGCGCGTCAGCGGCAGGCATGTCGTCGTGTCGCCCGGTGAGCCGGAGCGTTTCCTGCGCGAGCTGGCCGTCCTGCATCCCGCGGTGGCCGATCGCGCGTGACAGGCGGGCCGCGGCGCCTAGTCGCGGATCAGGTCCACGAGGTGCAGCGATACCGTGACGACGTGCAGCACGATGAGCGCCGCGAGTCCCCGCGCGGCGTAGAGATGCCACTGCCGCCAGGCAAGCACCGTGTCCGTGCCCTGCAGGAAGAACCACGCCGCGCCGGTCGCGGCGGTCGCCAGCAGCGCGATGAGCAGCAATCCCTCGATCAGCGCGAACAGGCCGGCGCCCTCGGCTGACGGTATGCGCCCGCGGACAAGGCCGGAAAGATCGCGTGCAACCGCACCCAGGCCGCCGCCGAGGAACGGGAAGTAGAGCCGCCAGCGCCCGCCGAGCGAGCAGGTCGCCGCATAGGTGACGGCGAGCGCTGCTGCGACGCAGCCGAGCCCCACGTGTGCCCAGTCGAGCCAGCCGGCGGAGGCGGGGATCCGCCTGAGCATCGAGATCCACGGGCTCGTCAGGATCAGCCAGCCGCAGAGCAGCGCAATGAGCAGGTGCTGCCGGTCGCGCAGCTTGTCGGCGCGGCTGCCCACCGGCTCAGGTCCGACTGGCCGCGGCGAGATCGTCCACGCGGGCCGCGAAACGCTCGACTTCCGCCCAGTCGGTGAACTCGACCTTGGTGTGCGGGTCGCGCGGACCCTTGGTCAGCCACATGATGAAGCGGATGGCGGCGCGGTCGAAGGCGCCATAGCGCTGGTAGTCGAGCTCGCCGCCGAACACGCCGAGCAGGCGGGGCTTCCACGGGCTGCTCGCCACGAAGGCCTTGATGTAGGGGTTGGTGTCCGGCCTGTTCTTCGCGGGTTTGCGGGCCACGAGACTGACCGAGAAGAATCCGCTCGGCTTAGCCTCCAGCAGCTGCTGGTGACGGCGGATGAAGTCGAGCACCGAGGGGTCGTGCTTGCCGTGGCGGATGCTCGCGCCGATCACGAGGGCGTCGTAGTCCGCGGGGTCGGCACCGCTGTCGAGGGCGGCGATGTCCGCGGTGTGTCCTCGCGACTGCAGGATGCCCTGGACGCGCTCGCAGATGCGGCGGGTGTGCCCGTAGCCGCTCCAGTACAGCAGCAGGATCCTGGCCAAGTCCGTGGTCCTCCCGGGTTGAACGGGGCCGATGTTAGCGGATCGGACCGGCCGACCGGCATCGGTACTCACCCCTCGGGATTGCGTTCCCCGAAGCTGCGCTGGCCCTCCTCGAGGCGCGCATCGATGCGCCGGGCCTCGCCGCCGAGCTCGCGTACGAGCCGCGGCCGCACGCCGGCCGTCGCGGCCCGCCAGGCCTGGAACTCGGCGGGGGTCGGGCGGTGCAGTTCGATGCGGCCCTCGGCCACGGCGCCCGCGATGAGCTGCGCCGACAGGCGGGCCACCTCGCCGCGCAGGCGCTCGCGCGGGCCGAGCGCGCCGCGGATCGCAGCGCGCTGCGCGTCGTCCAGGCTGCGCCACCAGTCGCTGTTGGCGAGGATCAGGCCGACCTCGAAGGCGTGGGCGGTGAGCGTGAGGTAGCGCGCTTCCTTCGCGGTGCCCCCTGCCAGGTACAGCACCGCATTGCCGTCGCCGGCGCGCACGAGGCCGGTCTGAAGTGCGCTCAGGAGCTCGCTGTAGGGAAGCGGGCGCACGTCGGCGCCGAGCTCGGCGAACAGGATCCGCGAGGCCGGCGTGGGCTGTGCACGCACCGGGACGCCGGCGAGGTCGCGCGGGCCGCGGATGGGCTCGGTCGAGAACAGGTGATTCCATCCTGCCTCGGTCCAGCTCAGCACCGTCACGCCCTGGGCCTCGAACAGCGCGTCGAGCGGTGCCTGCAGGTAGCCGTCCACTACGTGGTCCACCTCGGCCTCCGAGCCGAAGAGAAAAGGCGTGTGCAGGAGCGCCACCTCGGGCACGAGCGTCGCCGCCGCGGCCAGCGGGAAGCCGCCCATCTGCACGCGCCCGCGCCGCAGCGCCTGGATGGTGCGCTCCGAGTCGCCGAGCTGGCTCTGCACGTAGAGCGTCGGTCGCAGGCCGAGCACCGGTTCGGCGGCGAGCGCCGACTCGAAACGCTGCCACTGCTGCGACCACGGTGAGCCGGGCGGCGAGCTGCCGACCACGCGGAACTCGACCGTTTCCCGCGCCTCGGGCGCGCAGCCGGCGAGCAGCAGCGTGGCGGCGGCGATGGACAGGGTCCTGCAGGCGACGTTCGGCATCGCGCCAATCTCCGGGATCGTCGGCGGGCCGTCAACCGCAGCCGCGCGGCCGCTGGCGGCGGCCGCCGTTCGCCCGTATCTTCGCCTCGTGCGGTCGCTTTCCGTCATCGTCGCCGGCGCAGGCATCGGCGGCCTCGCCGTGGCGCTGGGCTTGCTGCGCGCGGGGCACCGGGTGCGCGTGTTCGAGCGTGCGCGCCGCCTCGGCGAGGTCGGCGCCGGGCTGACCATCACGCCCAACGGCAGCCACGTGCTGCACGCGCTCGGCGTCTGGCCGGCCGTCGCGCGCCGGGCGGTCATCCCGGCCCACGTGGACGTGCGCAACGGCGTCACGGGCGAGCGCCTGGCGCTGCGCCCGCTGGGCGAGGCCTTGAGAGAGCGCTACGGCGCCGAGCAGTGCCTGATCCACCGCGCCGATCTCCACGACGCGCTGCGCGACACCGTGCTGGCGCTCGACCCGGCGGCGATCTCCGTGTCGGACGGATTCGAGGCGCTGGTCGCCAACGGCGAGGACCGCGTGCGTGCCCGTTTCGCCGCCAGCGGCGAGGTCGAGGCCGACCTGCTCGTCGGCGCCGACGGCGTGCGCTCGGCGGTGCGGCCCGCCCTGTTCGGTCCCGAGGCCCCGTCCTTCGCCGGCTACGTGGCGTGGCGCGGGCTCGCGCCCGTCGCGGCCGTGCCCGCGCGCCTGCTCGAGCATGCGTCCTGCCTCTACACGGGGCCGCGGAATCTGCTGCTGCGTTACCTCGTGCGTGCTGGCCAGCGGGTCAATGTGGCCTGCATCGGCCGCAGCGACGCCTGGACGGCCGAGGGCTGGTCCACCGCCGCGAGCCGCGACGAGGTGTTCGGACTGCTGGCCGGGTGGCATGCCGACGTGCGCGCGCTGGTTCGCGCCATCCCGGCCGACAGCCTGTTCAAGTGGGGCCTGTTCTCCCGCAGCAGCCTCGGGCGCTGGAGCGCGGGCAGCGCCACTCTGCTGGGTGACGCGGCGCACCCGATGCTGCCGTTCCTGGGCCAGGGCGCCGTGATGGCGCTCGAGGACGCGATGCTCCTCGTCCGCGCCATCGCCGCGGCGGACGACCTGCCATCGGCGCTCGCGACCTACGAGCGTGCCCGCCTGCCGAGGGCTAACGAGGTGATGCGGCTGTCGGCGGAGAACGGCGACCGGCTGGTGCCGCGCAGCGAGGCGGAATATGTCCCCGGCAGCCACACCAGCCCGGCCTCGCTGGGGCTCTTGGACTACGACCCCGTGACGGTGCCGCTGCCGGCGGCCTGAGGCCCAGGGCCACCGGCCCGGATGCTGCGGGCAAGGTCGGCGCGCCCATGCTCGGGTATCCTTGTCGGCTCGACAGGACCGCCCCGAGACCCATGCAGGAACGTTACGACCCCGCCCAGATCGAGCCCGCTGCCCAGCGAGTCTGGGAGGAGCAGGGCTCCTTCGCCGTGACCGAGGACCCAACGCGGCCCAAGTACTACTGCCTGTGCATGTTCCCCTACCCGAGCGGGCGCCTGCACATGGGCCACGTGCGCAACTACACCATCGGCGACGTGCTCAGCCGCTTCATGCGCATGCAGGGGCATAACGTGCTGCAGCCCATGGGCTGGGACGCCTTCGGCCTGCCGGCCGAGAACGCGGCCATGGCGAACGGCGTGCCGCCGGCGAAGTGGACCTGGGACAACATCGCCTACATGAAGCGCCAGCTGAAGTCGCTCGGCTTCGGCATCGACTGGGCCCGCGAGGTCGCCACCTGCCGGCCCGACTACTACCGCTGGAACCAGTGGCTGTTCCTGCGCATGCTCGAGCGCGGCATTGCCTACAAGAAGACGGGCACGGTCAACTGGGACCCGGTGGACCAGACGGTGCTCGCCAACGAGCAGGTCATCGACGGCCGCGGCTGGCGCACCGGCGCGCTGGTCGAGCGCCGCGAGATTCCGATGTACTACCTGCGCATCACCGACTACGCCGAGGAGCTGCTCGCGGCCCTCGACGGCCTGCCGGGCTGGCCGGAGCGCGTGCGGCTGATGCAGGCGAACTGGATCGGCCGCAGCGAAGGCGTGAACCTCGCCTTCCCCTACGACATCGACGGCACTTCGGGCGAGCTGCGCGTGTTCACGACCCGCGCCGACACCATCATGGGCGTCACCTTCGTCGCAGTGGCGGCCGAGCACCCGCTGGCCACGCTGGCGGCCCGGCGCAGCGAGCGCGTGCGCGCCTTCGTCGACGAGTGCCGCCGTGGCTCGGTGATGGAGGCCGATCTCGCGACGCTCGACAAGCAGGGCGTGCCGACGGGCCTGTTCGTGACCCACCCGCTGACCGGGGCGAAGGTCGAGGTCTGGGTCGGCAACTACGTGCTGATGGGCTACGGCGAGGGCGCCGTCATGGGCGTGCCGGGCCACGACGAGCGCGACTTCGCCTTCGCGAAGAAGTACGGCCTGCCGATCGTGCAGGTGATCGACGTCGAGGGCCAGGCGTATTCGACGGATGCCTGGGAACCCTGGTACGCCGACGAGGGCACCTGCGTGCACTCCGGCCCCTACGACGGTCTCGGCTATCAGGCGGCGGTGGATGCCATCGCCGCCGATCTCGAGGCCAAGGGCCTGGGCCGCAAGCAGGTGAACTGGCGCCTGCGCGACTGGGGCATCTCGCGCCAGCGCTACTGGGGCTGCCCGATCCCGATCATCCACTGCGAATCCTGCGGCGACGTGCCGGTGCCGGACGACCAGCTGCCCGTGGTGCTGCCCGAGGACCTCGTGCCGGACGGCTCGGGCAACCCGCTCGCGAAGAACGCGGCCTTTCTCGCCTGCGACTGCCCGAATTGCGGCCGGCCCGCGCGGCGCGAGACGGACACCATGGACACCTTCGTGGACTCGTCCTGGTACTTCTTCCGCTACGCCTCGGCGGGCAACGATGGGGCGATGGTGGATGCGCGCGCGGACTACTGGATGCCGGTGGACCAGTACATCGGCGGCATCGAGCACGCCATCCTGCACCTGCTGTACTCGCGCTTCTGGACCCGCGTGATGCGCGACTGCGGGCTCACGCAAGTGAGCGAGCCGTTCACGCGGCTGCTGACCCAGGGCATGGTCCTGAACGAGATCTACTCCCGCAAGCCGGCCTCCGGCCGGGTCGTCTACTACAACCCGGCCGAGGTCGAGGTGCAGCTGGACGAGAAAGGCGCGCGCACCGGCGCCATCCTCAAGGCCGACGGGCAGCCGGTCGAGTGCGGCGGCATCGGCACCATGTCGAAGTCGAAGAACAACGGCGTGGACCCGCAGGCGCTGGTGGACCGTTACGGCGCCGACACGGCGCGGCTGTTCATGATGTTCGCCGCCCCGCCGGAGCAGACGCTCGAGTGGTCGGACGAGGGCGTCGAGGGCGGGTTCCGGTTCATGAAGCGTCTGTGGCGCGCCGTGCACCTGCACGTCTCGGCTGGCCCCGCACCGGCGCTCGACGTCGCGGCGCTCGGCCCGGCGCAGCGCGACCTGCGCCGCCTCGCGCACCAGACGCTCGCCAAGGTGACCGACGACTACGGCCGCCGGCGCACCTTCAACACCGCGATCGCCGCGGTGATGGAGCTGCTGAATGCGGTGGGCCGCTTCGACGATTCCTCGCCGCAGGGACGCGCCGTGCTGCAGGAGACGCTCGAGCTCACCGTGCTCATGCTTTCGCCCGTCGTGCCGCACGCGACCCATGCCCTGTGGCAGGCGCTCGGTCATGCGGGCGCGGTGGTGGACGAGCGCTGGCCCGAGCCGGACGCCGCCGCCCTCGTGCAGGACACGGTGGAGATCGTGGTGCAGGTGAACGGCAAGCTGCGCGGGCGCGTGGCCGTGCCGGCCGGCGCCGACGAGGCGACCGCGCGCGCCGCGGCGCTCGCAGACCCCGGCGTGGCGAAGTTCGTGGGCGATTCGGCGATCCGGAAGTTCATCTACGTGCCGGGCAAGCTCGTCAACGTGGTGGTGTGATGGCGCTCTTGCGGGTCGCCGTGGTGCTCGTCACGCTGGCGCTCGCCGGCTGCGGCTTCCAGCTGCGCGGCAGCGCCGAGCTCTCGCCGCGCATGGCGACTCCCTACCTCGACGTGCCGGACCGGTTCACGCCTTTCTACGCGGCGCTCGAGTCGGCGCTGCAGTCCGCCGGGGCCACACTCGCCCGCTCACGCGAGACGGCCTCGGCGGTGGTGCACATCCGGCGCGACGAGGCCGGCCGGCACGTGCTGTCGGTGACGGCACAGAACACGCCCGCCGAGTACGAGGTTTACTACATCGTCGAGTACTCCGTGTCCGCAGATGGCGTGGAGCTGCTCCCGCGGCAATCGCTGACGCTGACGCGGGAGTACACCTACGACGAGACGGCGGTGCTCGCCAAGCAGCACGAGGAGCGCATCATCCGCGAGGCGCTGGCCCGCGACCTCGCCGGCCTCGTGCTGCGCCGGCTCGAGGTCCTCTGAGGGCCATGGACAGCTCCGTCCTGGACGTGTTCAAGCCCGGCGTCGGGCCCTCGTCGTCCCATACCATGGGGCCGATGCTCGCGGCGCGCCTGTTCGTGCAGCGTCTCGACGCCGTGGGATTGCTCCCGCGGACGGCGACGGTGTTCGTGCGGCTGTACGGCTCGCTCGCGCTGACCGGCCACGGCCATTGCACGGATCGCGCCGTACTGCTCGGCCTCGAGGGCCACGACCCGGCGACCATCGACCCGTCGGCGATGGAGCCCACGATCGCGCGCATCCGCGCCACGTCGCGCATCCGGCTGCTCGGGCGGCAAGACATTGCCTTCGACGAGCCCATGAACCTGCTGTTCCTCCGCGACCAGCGGCTGCCGGGCCACTCGAACGGCATGCGCTTCGCGGCGGTGGACGACGGCGGGGCGGTGCTCGTCGAGGAGGAGATGTACTCGGTCGGCGGTGGCGCGGTGCAGCGTGCGGGCGAGGAGCCGACCGCGGCGACCGCGGTGGCGCTGCCGTACCCGCTGGAGGACGCGGCGTCCCTGCTAAGGAGCTGCCGCGAGCACGGCCTCGAGATCCACGAGCTCGCGCTCGCCAACGAGTGCGCGCAGCGGCCCCAGGCGGAGCTCGAGCGGGCGCTCGACGAGCGCTGGCGGATCATGCAGGACTGCGTCACGCGCGGCTTCGCGGCGAGCGGCCTGCTGCCCGGCGTCCTCAAGGTGAAACGGCGCGCGCCGAAGCTGCATCGCGTGCTCGAGGCCGAGGCGGCCGCGGGCCGCAAGGATCCCATGGAGTGGGTCAACGCCTGGGCGCTCGCCGTGAACGAGGAGAACGCGGCGGGCGGGCGTGTGGTGACGGCGCCGACGAACGGCGCGGCGGGCATCGTGCCGGCAGTGCTGCACTACTACACGCGGCTGTGCGACGGCGCGGATGCCGCGGGCGTGCGGCGCTTCCTGCTCACGGCCGGCATGATCGGCCTGCTCTACAAGCGCAACGCCTCGATCTCCGGCGCCGAGATGGGCTGCCAGGGCGAGGTGGGCGTGGCCTGCTCGATGGCCGCGGCGGGCCTCGCGGCGGCGCTGAACGGCACCAACGAGCAGGTCGAGAACGCCGCCGAGATCGGCATGGAGCACAACCTCGGGCTCACCTGCGACCCCATCGCCGGGCTCGTGCAGATCCCCTGCATCGAGCGCAACGCGATGGGTGCGGTGAAGGCGATCAACGCGGCGCGGCTCGCGCTCAGGGGCGACGGGTCGCACAAGGTCTCGCTCGACCAGGTCATCGCGACCATGCGCCAGACGGGCCGCGACATGTCGACGATCTACAAGGAGACGTCGCAGGGCGGGCTCGCGGTCAACGTGCCGGAGTGCTGACGGCGCAATCGACTTTTGTCCCGGCCGCTCGCGGGACCGGATCCCGGGGGCCCTCGGGAACGCCGTGAATCCGTGCGCGCCATCCCTGGCGCGCACGATCCCTCGGACCCCCGGAATCCGGTCCCTGGCGCGGCCGTCGGCAACGCGACATCGGTGCGGCCACAGGCCGCGCTAGTGAAAGATGCCGACGGCGAGTTCGGCCCAGACCGTGGCGAGCGCCAGCAGGACGAGCGCGGCAACGAGGGCGCGGTGCGCGGGGCTCCGGGTGCGTCGTGCGAGAATGACATAGGCCATGCCCGCGCCCGCAAGCAGCGCGCCCGCCGCCAGGAAATCGCCGATTCCCCAGTTCACCTCGTCCGTGAACAGCATCGCCAGCGCTGGCGCCAGCAGGAGCAATCCGGTGACGAGCAGGACCCGGAGGGTAGCGACGGGCAGGGATGCAGGAGTCATGTGTGGGCTCGGCCGGAGCATGAAGGCGACGGGTGCCTCCCGGCATCGAGCAGATCGATGTACGCGCCCTCCACGAGTTGATCGCTGCCGATGCCAAGCCGTGCCATCAGCTCGAGCGCCTCCTGCAGGCCGACGCCGGGCGGCTCGTCGTCGCGCAGGACGACCTCCAGTTCGAGGAAGTCACCGAGGCCGCGGACGCGGTCGAGATGCACGCGGGTGCGTCCAACGAGGAGGAGTGTGCGCTGCTTGAGGACGCGGCCGGAGACGCCGTAGGCGAGGCTCAGTGTCTCCCGCAGCGAATTCGGGTCGGCCGTGGGGGAGCGCAGGTAGAACGACTCCTTCGGGCCAGGAGCGTCAGGCCGCCGATAGAAGATGAGTTCCCCCCTTCCGTCCGGGAACGCCCGCAGCTTGAGCCGCCCCGCCGTGCAGGGAAAGAACGTATCGTCCTGGAGGATCTCGGTGGGGCCCTCGGTGGCGATGGCCGCGGCGCGAGGCAGCAGCGCGGCGACGCTCTCGATACGCGCCTTGATCTCGATGTTACGTGCCATCGGCGCGCAGCAAGCCTTCTATCCTGCGGTCGGGCACCAGCCACATGAGCGCGACAGCCACATAGAGCGTCAGCGCAACCAGAGGCCACCTGAACGCGGCAACGATTCCCAGGGCATAGAGCGCAAGGGAGAGATTGCCCTTCCAGTCGCTGCCGACAAGTGCCTCAAGCCGCGATCCCGGTCCCTGGACCGCGATGATCGTCTGCTGGAGAACCCGGTAGGCGACGGCTGCCGCCAGGAGTACCGCTCCGTAGAGGGCCGCGGGCAACGCGGCGAAGTGATTCTCGCCCATCCATCCGGTGGCGAACGGCAACAGGGACAGCCAGAACAGCAGATGCAGGTTCGCCCACAGGACGCCGCCGGTGACCCGGTTGCAGGTGTAAAGCATGTGATGGTGATTGTTCCAGTAGATGCCTATGTACACGAAGCTAAGTACGTAGCTCAGCAGCACGGGAGCCAGCGGTGCCAGCGTTCGGAGGCCTTCCCCGTGCGGGACTTTCATCTCGAGCACCATGATCGTGATGATGATCGCCAGGACACCGTCGCTGAACGCCTCGAGCCTGTTCTTTCCCATTCAATGTCTCCAGGAACCCGAGAGCCACGAGCGCGAAGACGCCGCCGGCTTGGCCGGGCCGTGGCGCGCCGGTCGCGGCCGCACGATCAGAGCCGCTCGTCCCAGTGAAACTTGTGCAACACGCGATGTGCGAGGGGAGTGACCACGATGGCCGCGGCGACTTCTTCTCGTACATTGCGATCTCCCGGCGCGGTTGGATACGCGCGGTCTGCAGTGCGGGCTGATTCGGTCGCGGTGCCTGCCGTAGCGGCTCAACGATGGCGGTCAGCGGCGCCGTGAAGCGGCGTCCGCTGCACCGCGTTGTTCGGCCGCATGTGTCGCCCAAGGCTTGATTCGCTTGAGAGTTGCGCCGAGCTCCCTTTCGGCGACCTCGGTATCGTGCGCGGCCTGGGCGCGCAACCAGTAGCCGCTGGATAGTCCGAAGAAGCGGCACAGGCGCAGATCGGTGTCAGCGGTAATCGCGCGCTTGCCGGAAACGATCTCGCTGATTCGCTGCGCAGGCACGCCGATTTCCTTCGCCAGTCGGTACTGACTAATGCCCATTGGCGCCAAAAATTCCTCCAGGAGGAGTTCGCCCGGGGTAACTGGATCCAGCTTGCTCATGACGTCATCACCTCAGTGGTAATCAACGATTTCGACGTCCTCGAAGCCCGAGCCCGCCCAGCGAAAACAGAGGCGCCACTGATCGTTGATGCGAATACTGTACTGACCCGATCTTCTTCCCTTCAAAGCTTCAAGCCGATTTCCAGGTGGCACTCGCAGGTCGTCCAGCTGTGATGCAATCTCGAGCTGGCGGAGCTTTCGCCGAGCAACCGCCTCGATGTTCACGAAGCGCCGGACTCGCGTTCCGCCGGCAAGCGCCTCCGCGGGTCAGCTTGAGCGAGCGGTTAGGCCTCATTTTGCGAACACCTATGGAGCACTCATCTCTTGGGGGCGGCATCTTCGTCTTTCAGCATCCAGAAGACTGTTGGCATGTCGCCAGCCTATAAAAAGACAGATTAATGGACCAATCACGAGAAATGCAGTGTTTATGTCCAAGAAGTAATCTCTGCCAAACTCTCCAGCATGCGGAAGAAAAGCGGCGAGAACCATCTGGATGACGCCAAAGAGCAGCATATCGCGACCGCATTTTGCGTTTGCTTCGTACCAGACGGCCTCGCTCTTCATGGTTGAGGGAACACGCAAGCCATATAGTCCGTTTGGGCGGACCTTCCTCCACATTAGAGGAAGCGCAAGACCAGCGAACAATGCTCCCAGCACTACAAACACAAGTTGTTCTGGCTTCACTTCTCAACTCTCAACGAGCTACGGAAAGTATCTTCGACCGAATCGTCGGTTGACGTTGGAGCCTCAAAACTACGGCGCTCTTCCGAATCGGCTGTGATCGCAAGAACTGGTCGTTCATGAGGCCTAACGTTCGAGTTCAGCCGCGGGCCAAGCGCCATGCCGTTGCCCGTCGGCTGCAACGACTGGTTAGGCCTCGCTGATGGGCTTTGCCCGCGTACGCGCGCGGCGACCGCGCTTTGCCCGCGCATGGCTGTTCCCTCCGCCGCAGCGGCCGAGACAGAACGAAGGCACGACGCTGAACTGCGGCGGAGACCACCAACTGGCTGAACGGCGGCGCCTCGCAGACAGACCTGATATCCCGCGAAGCGCTGCCAACGTGGCTCTGTCTTTCGCGCCCGATGCAGCTACGCAGAGCGTGCCCGAAGCGGACCGACTTGACGGCCTTGGGGTTCGCGCAAAGGATTCGATGACCACGAGCGTTCACAGCGGCAATTGCACTTCAATGGCGGGCCCGCGTGAGGCCTAACAAGACGTGGGTGTGATCACTTACGCAGAATAATGCGTCAATTCGGCCCCGTTAACACCTCGAGGTGCCGGCAAGTGCCTGACTGTGCTGGCCTCGACATGATCTATTTCGCTGCCGCGTCGCAAAAATGCCCGCTTGGCGGTGTCGCCAGTGAGGGCAGTTCGTCGATCGTTGGGGAGTCTTGTCCTCGCGTGCACCGCTGGGTAGCGATCCAGACCAGCCACCGCCGAATACGGCACGCGCAGGCCGCGCAGGGGCGGGCCCGGGGTCCGAGGGATCGTGCGCGCCAGGGATGGCGCGCACGAAGCCTCCAGGGATGGATTCACGGCGGTCCCGAGGGCCCCGGGCCCGACCCGAGAGCGGCCGTAACAGTGCGCGATCCGCCGCCTACGCCTGACCGAAACGGTCCGTCGCCTTGATCAACTCGTGCGTGATCCCGGCCTCGAGCGCCGAGTGCCCCGCGTTCGGCACGACGTGGAATTCCGCCTCCGGCCAGGCGCGGTGCAGCTCCCACGCCGTGCGCATGGGGCAGACGACGTCGTAGCGGCCCTGCACGATCACCGCGGGGATGTGGCGGATGCGGTGCAGGTCGTCGAGCAGCTGGTTTTCGCTCCGCAGGAACCCGCCGTTCACGAAGTAGTGGCACTCGATGCGGGCGAAGGCGACCGCGAAGTTGTCCTCGCCGAAGCGGCGGACAGCGTCCTCGTCGGTGAGCAGGAAGCTGGTCGAGCCCTCCCACACCGACCAAGCCCGGGCGGCGGCGCTGGCCACCGCAGGATCCGGGCTCGTGAGGCGACGGTGAAACGCGTTGATCAGGTCGCCACGCTCTTCCGGCGGGATGGGCGCGAGGTAGTGCTCCCAGCGGTCCGGGAACAGCTCGCTCGCGCCATGCTGGTAGAACCACTCGAGCTCGCGCCGGCGCAGCATGAAGATGCCGCGCAGCACCAGCTCGGTGGCCCGGTCAGGGTGGCTCTCGGCGTAGGCGAGCGCCAGCGTCGAGCCCCAGGAGCCGCCGAACACCAGCCAGCGCTCGATGCCGAGGTGCTCACGCAGCCGCTCGATGTCCTCGACCAGGTGCCAGGTGGTGTTGTGCTCGAGGCTCGCGTGCGGCCGGCTACGCCCGCAGCCGCGCTGGTCGAAGAGCACGATGCGGTAGCGCCTGGGGTCGAAGAAACGGCGCGCGCGCGTGTCGCCGCCGCCACCCGGGCCGCCGTGCAGGAACACCGCCGGCTTGCCCCGGGGATTGCCGCACTCCTCCCAGTAGATCTGGTGGCCGCCCGGGACCTCGAGGTGGCCCATGCGGTAGGGCTCGATGGGCGGATAGAGCTTGCGCAGGCTGCGCGGGGAGGCGGGCTTGCGGATGCGGTTTGCCGCGCGCGGTTGGCGTTTCGCGGCGCCGGCCGAGGCCTTTGCGGCTGGCTTGGTCTTCACGCGGGTGGTGGTGGCGCGGCCGCAGCGGCGCTTGTTCTTGTCGGGCATGACGCTGTCTCCGGAACCGGGCACAGTCCCCATTTCCAAAAGCTGACATGGGGACAGTCTCCTTAGAACTTGTACTCCTCCGCCCGCGTTCCCGCCAGCGTGTAGGCCGCTGCGCCGAGCATGGTGTCGCGGCGCTGCGTGCTCATGCGGCCGGTGATCCAGTAGGCCGAGTACATGGAATCGAGGCTGATGCCCTTGTCCATCTTCACGTACACGAGCTGGTTGGGCGGTGGCGGCGGCACGTGGATGCAGGCGCCGAAGTAGGGCACGAGGAAGAACTCCGTTACCAGGCCTTTCGCGTCGAGCTCGAGCGGGACGATGAAGCCCGGCAGCCGCACCTGCTGCCCGTCGAGCTTGTCGTTCACGCGGAAATCCATGAGCTGCTGCGCCGCGAGGCCGCCCTCGCCCGAGAGGTAATCATGCATGGGCGGCGGCGGGGCGATGTCGAAGCTGTCGCGCGCGTCCTCGGGGATCAACTCGACCCAGTCGATGGTCTTCGGCTGGGCAAGTGCTGCGGGCGCCGCGAGCAGCGCGGCGGTGGCAAGGATGGCGGCGGCAATGGACAACAGTCGCATGCGGAACCTCAGAGGCGGATGGACAGCCCGTCGGCGAGGGAATTGCGGTAGGCGCGCCAGGCGGGCAGCAGCCCCGCCAGCAGGCCGGCCCCTACGACGGCGGCCGCGATGGCGAGATCGTAGCCGGTCGGCGCGCCGACCTCCACGAACAGTCCGAACCGCTGCTCGAGCAGCGGCGCGGCCAGGGCCATCGCGCCGAAGGCGATCACGAAGCCGGCCACCACGCCCGCCGCAGCAAGGAGCGCCGACTCGAATTCCAGCAGCAGAAAGACGTGCAGCGGCCGCGCGCCGACCGAGCGCAGGATGGCCATCTCGCGCCGGCGCTCGTTCAGGCTCGTCAGCAGCGCGGTGACCATGCCGATGAGGCCTGCCAGCACGACGCAGGCCGCGACGAGCAACAGGGCGGTGTCGGCCAGGCCGACGACCTGCCAGAGTTGTTGCAGCGCGACGCCCGGCATCACGGCCGAGAGGGCCTCGCCGCGGTGGTCGTTCAGCGCCCGCTGCATCTGGAAGACAGCGGCCCGGGACTTCAGACCCACCAGGAACGCGGTGATCGCCGTGGGCGTGAGGTCGGCGGTCGCCGCCTCGCCGGGACGTGCGCCAATCGCCGGCGCCCGCATGCCGCTCTCCCAGCCCTCGTGGATGGCGGTGATGGCTTCCAGGCTGACGTGCACGCTGCGGTCCACCGGCGTGCCCGTGCGCTCGAGGATCCCGACGATCGTGAACGGCTGGTCGTCGTGCTCGGCGAAGCTGCCCTCGCCGATGCCGTGGGAAATGGTGATGCGGTCGCCGACCGAGTAGCCGAGCGCGCGCGCCACCTCGGCGCCGACCACCGCATCGTGCAGGTCGGCAAAGGGCGCGCCGGTGGCGAAGGCGAGCGGCCGGCGGTCGCCGTAGCGGTAGTGCTCGAAGTAATCCCCGTTCGTGCCCACCACCCGGAAGCCGCGGTGCGAGTCGCCGAGCGAGATCGGAATGGTCCAGGCGACGTCCGGATGGCGCGCGACGAGCTGGTAGCTCTGCCACGAGATGTTCGCAGTGGGGTCGCCGATGCGGAACACGGAGTAGAGCAGCAGGTTCACCGGGCCGCTGCGCGCGCCGACGATGAGGTCCGTGCCGGAGATCGTGCTGGCGAAGCTCTCGCGCGCCTCGGTGCGCAGCTTCTGCACGCCCACGAGCAGCGCCACGCTGACGGCGATGGCGAAGACGGTGAGCGCCGCGGCGACGCGGCGGTTCCACAGGCTCCGGGCGGCGAGCGGCAGCAGGCGCATCAGGCGGCCTCCGCGTCGGGCCGCGCGCGGTTGATGTCCGGGAGCGAGAGCTGCCGGTCGAACAGGCGGCCGAGCGAGGTGTCGTGGCTGACGAACAGCAGCGTCGTGCCCGCCGTGGCGCACTCCTGCATGAGCAGGCCGAGGAACGCCTCGCGCGCGTCGGCATCGAGCGCGGAGGTCGGCTCGTCCGCGATCAGGAGCGCGGGTGCCCCGAGCAGGGCGCGGGCGGCGGCGACGCGCTGCTGCTGGCCGATGGACAGCTCCGCGACCGGTCGCGCGAGCAGGGCGGGCTGGCCGAGGCCTAGCGCGGTGAGCAGCCGGCGGGCGGCGCCTTCGAGGTCGCTGCCCGCGCGCTCGCGGCGGCGGGCCGAGAAACGGGCCGGCAGGATCACGTTGTCCACCACCGACAGGTAGGGCAGCAGGTTGAACATCTGGAAAACGAAACCGATGCCGTCCGCGCGCAGCGCGTCGCGGCGCGAGGCGGACAGCCGGCCGAGGTCCTGCCCCAGCACGCGAACGGTGCCGGCCTGCGCCGGCAGCACGCCACCGACCACGCCGAGCAGCGTGCTCTTGCCGCTGCCGCTCGGTCCCCGCAGGAATACGCGCTCGCCGCGCGGGATGACGAGACGGGGCAGGTCCAGCACCGGGCGGCCGGGCGTCCAGGCGAAGCGCAGGTCGGTGATGTCGACGGCAGTTTCGGTCATCGGTGCCACTTGCGGGGACGGCCCCGTACTTCAGGACAGCGCCAGGCCCGCCGCCAGGTCACCTGAGCGCCAGGCGCGTGCGGCTCCTCGTGAGCTCGGCCCTGCGCTGGCCGCGCTCGTCGAGGACCGTGGTGCGCAGCTTCAGGTCGCCGGAAAGCTTCGCCGCGATGCGGACCTCGATGAAGGTCAGCTGGGCGGGTTCGGCGCAGTCGAACTCCCAGCGCGCGGCGAAATCGACGTGCTCGTCGCCGGTGGCAGCCGCGTCGCCGGCCCAGGGAACGGTCACGTCGGCCGACATGAACCGGCAGCGGGCCGAGGGCGGAAGAGCGAAGAGCTCGGCCTGCGAGCGCAGCAGCTTCTCGGCGGCGGCCACCGCCTCGCGCTGGGTGCCGTTGCGGGGAGCGTGCTCGAAGCCCACCACGTCTGCCGCGGGCACGGTGAGCACGAGGCTGATGCGTCCGCCGTCCACGGCCACGTCGAGATCGCCGACGCCGTGCGTGTGGGCCTTGTGCGCGGCGGCCGTCGGCGAGGTGAGCGAAAGGGCGAGCAGGGCGCAGCCGAGCGCCCGGGGACGGATGTCGGAAACCAAGTTCGCCTCCTTCGGCAGGCCCCGGCCTGCGGCCAGCGGGCTTGATGCCCGTCAGACCGCAGGCAGGGGCCGGGGTTCACCGGCCGAAGCCGATCCGCACGCCCGCGGTGAGCGAGCGGCCGGGGAGCGGCAGCTCGTCCTTGAGCGGCGAGGAGTGCACCCGCGCATCCTCGTCCAGCAGGTTGCTGCCGCGCAGGAACAGCACCGTGTCGGCGCGCCCCCAGCGCGGACGATAGCGCAGGTCGGCCTCGAGCAGGGTGAACGAGTCCGTGGGCAGTTCGCTGGCCGTGACCTCGTCCTGCTCGAAGTAGTGGTCAAGCCCGACGCTCGCGCCGAAGTCGCCCCGTTCCCATGCGAGCTTCGCGCCGAGGCGCAGCGGGGGGATGCGCGGCAGGTTGCCCCCGTCGCGCAGCTCGCCGCGCACGTAATCGCCCGTGAAGCCCAGCGTGAAGCCGCTGCCATCGCCGAGCGGCAGCTCGGCTTCGAACTCGAGGCCCCAGAAGTCCGCATCGCGCTGCAGGTACTGGAATACCGGCAGGCCGTCCTCCTCCTCGCCCGTGGGGGAGAGGTAGATGTAGCCATCGTAGCGGCTCGCGAAGGCGCGAATCTCGCCGGTGACCGCGCTGCCGCCCAGGCGCAGCCCCACGTCCGCCGTGACGCCGCGCTCGGTGCGAAGATCCGCGTCGCCCACCTCGAACTGCCGGGTCGCGGCGTGCGGGCCGTCGGCGTAGAGCTCCGTGGAACTCGGGTGGCGCTCGCTGCGCACGAGCTGGCCGACGAGGGCGAGCTGCTCCGAGAATCGCCATACGCCGCCGAAGGAGGCGTTGAGCGAGGTGTCGTCGTAGCCCGGCAGGCCGTCGCCGTCCACTTCCTGCCGGTCCCAGCGCAGCCCGAATTCGGCCGAGGCTGACTCGAAGTCACGCTTTTGGAACAGGAAGGCGCCGACGGTGCGGGTCCGTGAGTCGGGGATGAACGCCTCCTCGCCACGGGCGACGAGATCGCCCTGCTGCCACTGCAGGCCGAAGGTGCCGTAGAGGCCGTCGCGGCGGCCGTGGTCCAGCGCGGCGCGCAGCTCGCGCCCATCCACCTGGTACAGCGTGCCGACCTCGCCGCCCGGCTCCAGCTCAGCGTGTTCGTAGTCGTTCGCAGCGCCCCGCAGGCGCAACACCGACCCGCCGAAGGCACCGAGGTCGAAGCGCGCGGCAAGGTCGAGGCGGTCCTGCTTCATGTCGATGGTCAGGTCGCCTTCCTCTTCCTCTTCGTGCTCCTCGCCTTCTTCGTGCCCGTGCCCGTGCCCGTGCCCGCCCGGGATTCCGTAGCGGCTGTCGTAGCGGCTGTAGGCCAGCCCTACCATCCAGCCCTCGCCGACGTAGGAAGCTCCTACGCCGCCGGCGGTGGTGCGGCTGTCGCTGTTGTCCACCTGGCCGCGCATCTCGCCGGGCTCCTCGCCCTCGGCGATCTCCTCGGCCCGCAGCCTCGCGGATTCCGCGTAGCCGGGGATCTCGTAGTCATCGGTCTCGCGCCACACGCCGTCGAGGTGCAGCGCGAGACGGCCCACGCCGGCATCGAGCCGGCCTGCGACGGCGCGCTCGCCGAGCGCGGTGTCGCCACGGACCTCGAGCAGGCCTTCCGGCGTGGCCGGCACCTCCTCGTGCAGCCGGTTGGTGACCACGTTCACCAGCCCGCCGGCGGCGCCGCTGCCGTACACCAGTGTCGCCAGGCCGCGGATGATCTCGATCTGGTCGGCCAGGGCGGGATCGATGGCGACCGCGTGGTCCTCGGAGAGTCCGGACGCGTCGAGCGTGGCGAGGCCATCGGTGAGGACCTGCACACGGTCGCCGCCGAGTCCGCGGATCACGGGCCGCGACGCCGCGGGACCGTAGAAGGTCGAGCGGATGCCCGGCTCGCCCGAGACCGTCTCGCCGATGGTCGGCGACAGCGCGAGGAGCAGGTTGTCACCGGTCAGCACGGTCGTAGGCTTCGCAGTGCTGAGACGGTCCAGCACGATCGGGGTGGCGGTTACCACGATCTCCTCGAGTTCGCGGTGAGCCTGGGGATCGGCCGCGGCGCTGGCCGCAGCCAGGGCGGCCAGTACGGCACCGCCCAGGGGTATGTTCTGATTCATGGTTCCATTCCGGTACCTGATTACCCACGAGGCTCAGCCAGGGTTGCGAGTCGATAGGGGAAGGGA
>JBBINN010000031.1:0-13058 GCA_037443885.1 Gammaproteobacteria bacterium
GAAGTACCGGCTCACGGAGCAGGACACGTTCCGGGTCTTTCTGCAGAAGCTCGTGGACCTCGACGGCGGCCGCAGCCGCTTCGGCGACCTGCTGTGGAAGGAGTTCCCCGGGAGCATCCGGGTGCTGCTGCAGAACCCGTACGTGTTCCAGGACTTTTGGAGCTCTCACAATTGCACGCAGCCGCCGGAAGCGTGGAAGGAACGCTTCGCCGAGGCCAACCGCGCCGCGCAGGTGGCGCTCGGCCGGCACGACACGGTCACCGTGCTCAGCATCGTGCTCTCGCGGATCTACACGCTCCGGAACCAGCTGATCCACGGCGGCGCGACCTGGGGCAGCTCGGTCAACCGCGACCAGGTCCGCGACTGCGTCGGCTTCATGGGCAAGCTCGTGCCGCTCGTGATCGAGGTGATGCTCGATCATCCGGAGACGCTGTGGGGCGATGCCTGCTATCCGGTGGTGGAGTGAGGACGTCATGACGTCGCAGGACCCTTCCGGCCCCGCTGCGCAGGCGGACGCCGCGGCGGCGCCGGCGAGGGTCGAGGCTCGCGCCTGCCTGAACTGCGGCACGCCACTGCCGGCGCCCTCGGCCCGGTTCTGCCCCGAGTGCGGACAGGACACGCGCGAGCGGGCGCCGAGCATCCGCGAGTTCGCGCGCCAGTTCGCCGGCCAGTACGTCGCGGCGGACGGCAAGCTGTGGCGCACGCTCGGGCTGCTGCTGGCGCGGCCCGGCTCGCTGACGCAGGCCTACCTGGCGGGACGCCGCCGGTGCTACGTGATGCCCCTGCGGCTCTACCTGACGGTCAGCCTGCTCGTGCTGCTGGGCATGAGCGTGCTCATCAACGCACGCGTCGCGGACCTGCGTCCGCCGGACATCGACCTGGCCGAGTCGCACTTCCTGTTCATCGGGGCCGACCCGCTGCGGGTGGGGGTGGACGGCGGGCGCTTCTATTGCACCTGGGTGCCCAAGGCCGTGTGCAGGCGTCTCGAAGAGCGGCTGATGAGTGACCCGTCGGCGATGATGCAGCGCTCGCTGGCGGCTTTCGAGCGCACCGTCGGGCGCCTCGGCGCGGCGATGGCCGTGCTCATGCCCATGTTCGCGCTGCTGCTGCGCCTGGCCTTCGCCCGCAGCCGCTGGCGCTACGCGGAGCACCTGGTGTTCGCGCTGCACGTGCACTGCTTCTGGCTGCTGGCCGTCGGCGTCGCCGCGACCGGCGTGCCGGGGCTTAAGCATGCGGCGGGACTCGCCGTGCCGGTCTACGGCGCACTGGCGGCCTGGCGCGTCTACGGCGGGCCTTGGTGGGCGCTGGCGCTGCGCCTGGTGGCGGTGACGGTGGCGTATGCGGCGCTGCTCCTCTACGTGCTGGCCGCGGTCTACGTCTGGGAGCTGATGCAGTGAGGCGCTTCACCTGACCGGCAGGGTGGCGGAGCCGGCGGACGTGCCTGCGGCGGCGTTCAATCCTTGCGCTTGAGCAGCGCGGCGAGCTCGGCGAAGGGCGAGTGGGTGGCGCCTGTCGTTCGGTCGTCGCCGGCCACTGCAGGCGTGGCCTCCAGCTGGCGCTGGTGCTCGTTGTCGTGGCAGTAGAGGCAGAGCAGTTCCCAGTTGCTGCCGTCGGGCGGGTTGTAATCGTGGTCGTGGTTCTTGTGGTGGACCGTGAGCTCGTGGACGTTGGCGTGGGTGAACTCGCGCGCGCAGCGGCCGCAGATCCAGGGGTACAGCTTCAGCGCCTGCGCACGGTAGCCGCGCTCGCGCTCGGCGCGGGCGCGCCGGGCCTCGGCCACGACGCGGTCGAGGCGGGCGGAGTCGGGGTCGACGCGCTTGCGGGTGGTCATGGCGGCATTGTGCGTGCGGCCGGGCAGTCGGCCAAGAGGCGCGGTGGGCGGCTCGGGCTAGCCGTACCGGCGGTGGCGCACCATGAGCACGTGCAGGCCGTTCGGTGCATCGTCGAACACCCGGTCCTTGCGAAAGCCGGCCTTGGCGAAGGCCTTCTGCGACGTCAGGTTGTCGAGCCGTGCGCAGCCGATTACGAACGGCACGGCCGGGTCGGCCAGGGCGTTCTCGGCGACGAGGCCGATCGCGGCCGACCCGAATCCCCGACCGACAGCATCCGGCTCTCCGATCATGATGTCGATGTCGATCACGTTCGCCGGGACGTCGAAGAGGCAGGCCAGGTCGAGCTCATTACGGGTCGGGTGCTGCCACAGCACGAGGCCGACCGGCCGGCCGTCCGCCTCGATCATGGCGCGCCAGTGGCCGGCGGCCGGCGGCTCGCGCAACAGGCGGAGGTTGGCGTCCGGATCGCCCCAGCTGTCGCGCACGTGAGGCTGACGCAGCCACCGCTCGATGAGCGGCAGATCCGGGTCCGGGACTTCTCGCAGGCGGATGTGCACGCCGACGGCCTCCCCACGGCCATGTTGCCGGCCCCTTCTGCCGGTGGACACAATGATGCAGTATCGGCGCAGAAGGGACGCGGCCGGCGCGATCGCCCAGGGACGGACGGGAACACTTCATGCGTGATACGGACTCCAGTGGCGCCACGCCGTCGCGAGCCCGCATCGCTGTCGTCCTCGGCGCGAGCGGCTACATGGGCTCGAACCTTGCGCCGGCGCTCGCGGCGGCGGGCTGGCGCGTGCGCGCGGTGGCGCGCAACGCCGCCGTGCTCGAGGCGCGCGAGTGGCCGGGCGTGGAGTGCCTCTCGGCCGACGTGCTGAAACCCGAGACGCTCGCGCCGGTGCTCGCCGGCGCAGACGTCGTCTTCTACCTGGTGCACATGATGTGGACCGGCGGCGACTTCGTGCCGGTCGAGCGCCGCGCGGCCGAGAACGCGCGCAAGGCCTGCGAGGCAGCGGGCGTGCGGCGCATCGTCTACCTCGGCGGCATCATGCCGAAGGAGAAGCGCTCGCGGCACATGGAGGGGCGGGCTGTGGTCGGCGACGCGCTCCGCGAGGGGCCGGTGCAGGTCATCGAGCTGCAGGCGGCGATGATCGTGGGACCGGGCTCGGCGGCGTTCGAGGTGATCCGCGACCTCGTCAACCACCTGCCGCTCATGATCACCCCGAAGTGGGTGCGCCGGCGCTCGACGCCGATCGCGCTCGAGAACGTGCTGACCTACACCATCGCCGCCGCCGACCTGCCGTTCGAGGGCCACCGCGCGCTCGAGATCGCCGGGCCCGACGTGCTCACCTACCAGGAAATCATGAACATATACGGGGAGTTCGTCGGCAAGAAGCCGATCGTCATCCCCGTGCCGGTGCTCACACCGAAGCTCTCGAGCTACTGGCTCTATTTCGTCACGTCGGTGCCGCCGACCACGGCGATGTCGCTGGTCGAGGGCCTCGCGCACGACTACGTCGGCGACGACCACGAGATGCGCGAGCTCGTGCCGCAGCGCCTGCTCGGCTTCCGCGAGTCCGTCGCGGTGACGCTCGAGGCGGAGAAGCGCCACGACTTTCCCGCGCGCTGGGTCGAAGGCTCGATCGCCTGCCGCGACTGGAACCCGAGGTACTCGTTCTACGCCAAGAAGTTCTGCCGCGAGCTCGAGACGAGTGCCTCGCGCGAGGCGATCTTCGAGGTGCTGCAGCAGTTCGGACGCGACGGCGACTTCTTCTCCCACCGGCCGCTGTGGTGGCTGCGTCGCGCGCTCGACTGGCTGGTCGGCGGCCCGAGCTTCCGCACCGGCCGGCGCGACCCGGAGCACCTGCGCATGGGCGACATCGTGGACGGCTGGCGCGTGCTCGGCGTGAAGCCGAACGAGCGCCTCACGTTCTCGATGCTGATGCGTGCGCCGGGCGCGGGGCTGCAGGAGTTCATCATCCGCGAGCGCGGCGACCGGCGGGTCGTCGAGATGTGTGCCTACTGGCACCCGGCCGGCTTCTGGGGGCTGCTGTACTGGTACGCCCACCTGCCGCTGTACGGACCGCTGGTGGAGGGCGCGGTGAGCGAGATCGTGCGGCGGGCGGAGAACGCCTAGCTGGGTGAGCGCTGTAGTGCGCCGTCACGCTCGGCGACTGGGTCGCATGAGTCACGCTGGATGATGCGGTCGGCTGGCACAATGCGGCCGTGGAGGTCCCCGCCGTGAAGCCCGCCCATGCCCTGACGCTGCTCCTGCTCGTCGTCTCGCTCGCCGCCTGTGCACCGCGCGGCGGTCCGCTCGAGGGCCCCGACGCCGCCGGCAGCGCCGCGACGCCCGCCACCGTGGCTGCGAACGCCGACGTCGCCCGGTCGTTGCCGCTCGACGATCAACAGGACTTCGAGGACGCGCGGCGCGGCTTCATCGCCACGGACCGGCCGCTCGTGATCGCCGGGCCGGATGGGTCGCCCGCCTGGGACATGACGGCCTACGACTTCGTGCAGGGCGAGGCGCCGCCGACCGTGAACCCGAGCCTGTGGCGACAGGCGATGCTGAACGGGGAGTACGGCCTGTTCGAGGTGGTGCCCGGCATCTGGCAGGTGCGCAGCTACGACCTTTCGAACATGACGCTGATCGAGGGCGAGACCGGCTGGATCCTGGTGGATCCGCTGACCTCGAACGAGACGGCGGCCGCGGCGCTGGCGCTCGCCCGGCGCCATCTGGGCGACGAGCCGATCACCGCGATCATCTTCACGCACAGCCACGTGGATCACTTCGGCGGCGTGGCGGGCGTATTGCCGGACGACCCGGCCGCGGCCGCAAGCATTCCGATCGTTGCGCCTTCGGGTTTCATGGAGGAGGCGACCAGCGAGAATACGCTCGCCGGCATCGCGATGATGCGGCGCGCGACCTTCATGTACGGCACGCCGCTGCCGCGATCGCCGACGGGCCACGTGGACGCGGGCCTCGGCAAGGCGCCGGCCATCGGCACGCTCAGCATCCGCGAGCCGACGATCCTCGTGGACCGCACGCCGCAGGAGGTGACGCTCGACGGCGTGCGCTTCGTGTTCCAGTACGCGCCGGAGTCCGAGGCGCCAGCGGAGCTGACGTTCTACCTGCCCGACCTCAAGGCCTGGTGCGGCGCCGAGATCGTCTCGCACAACCTGCACAACCTCTACACGCTGCGCGGCGCGAAAGTGCGCGACGCAGTGAAGTGGAGCGGCTACATCGACGACGCGCTGCGTCGCTTCGCCGACATGGAGGTGGTGTTCGCGAGCCACCACTGGCCGATCTGGGGCAACGAGCGGGCCGTGGACTACCTCAAGGCGCAGCGCGACACCTACCGCTACATCCACGACCAGACGCTGCGCCTGGCCAACAGCGGCTACACGCCGCAGGAGATCGCCGAGCAGCTCGAGCTGCCCACGACGCTGCGGCACCGCTTCGCGAACCGCGATTACTACGGCACGGTGAAGCACAACGCCAAGGCGGTCTACCAGGCCTACTTCGGCTGGTACGACGCGAATCCCGTGAATCTCGACCCGCTGCCGCCGGAGCCGGCGGCGAAGAAGTACGTCGAGGCAATGGGCGGCACGGCGGAGGTGCTGGTGAAGGGGCGCGCGGCGCTCGAGGCCGGCGAGTACCGCTGGGCGGCGATGCTCCTCAATCACCTGGTCTTCGCCGAGCCGTCGAACCGCGAGGCGAAGGACCTGCTCGCCGGGGCGTACGACCAGCTCGGCTACCAGGCGGAGTCCGGCCCCTGGCGCGACGTGTACCTCACCGGCGCCTACGAGCTGCGTCACGGCGCGCAGGGCCCGGCGACGGCGCCGAAGAACGCGCTGGGGCTGCTGCTGCAGACGCCGCCGGCGCGCATGCTCGACTCGCTTGCCGTGCGGCTGAACGGCCCCGAGGCCGACGGCAAGCGGATGACGTTCAACTTCGTCTTCACCGACGCGCGGGAGTCGCATGTCCTCGAGCTCGAGAATGCCGTCCTGCATCACCGCCGCGCCGAGCCGGTCGAGGAGGCCGACGCGACGGTCTACGTCACGCGCGAGCTGCTGGTGCGCATGGGTGTCGGCGAGGCGGGGTTGCGCGAGCTGCTGATGTCCGACGACCTGCGCGTCGAGGGCAGTCGCGTGCAGCTGCTGCTGTTCTTCTCGATGCTAGACCGGCCGGACGGGAGGTTCGCGATCGTGACGCCGTGAGGTGGCTGGATCCTCTCGGACTGGAATGCATCGATCTGGCCAGGCGCTCGGTAACGGTTGCTCGTGAGGCGACATGAACGCAGGACCCATGGAACCCTCGACGCTGGCTGGGCGCCTCAATGCGGCCTGCCAGTGCGTCGGGCTCGACCGTCAACGGCTCGAGGCGGAGCTCGAACAGGTGCTGGGCGAAGGGCACGCGCTGTTCGGGGCGCGGCCGGGGCTGGCCTCCGGAAGCGCCATGTTCATCGATCCTGCGGACCTCGCGGCGATGGATCTCACCGCCGCGCTTGCGCTGCGCGCGCTGGGCAGTCCCGCGTACCTGCACCACGTGGCGCAGCACGCACCCGCCATTGCGCGCCACACCCGGCCGAATGCCGGCGCACTGCTGGGGCTCGACTTTCACCTCGGTGGCGCGGCTCCGCAACTCATCGAGATCAACACCAACCCGGGCGGCCTGCTGATCAACCTGTACCTGGCGCGGGCGGTGTCCGCCTGCTGCGAGGCCGTGGCGGCGCCGCTGCGGCTTTGCCTGGTCCGCGGCATCAGCGAAGGGGATCTGCCGGGGCGCATCGTCGACAGCTTCCGGAAGACCTGGGCGGACGCGCGCGGCACCGCGCCGCTCGCGACGGTCGCCATCGTGGACGACGACCCGGCGGCGCAGTACCTGTACCCGGAGTTCCTGCTGTTCGAGCGGATGTTCCGCGACGCGGGGCTGGAGGCGCGGATCTTCGACCCGGCGGCGCTGCGACTCGAGGGCGACAGGCTGATGGCGGAGGGCCTGCAGGTCGACCTCGTCTATAACCGCCTCACCGACTTCTATCTCGCCGATCCGGCGAACGCCGCCCTGCGCGCGGCGCTCGAGGCCGGCGCCGTGGTCGTCACGCCGGGTCCCGCGGATCACGCGCATTTCGCGGACAAGCGCCTGCTGGCCTGGCTGCGCGACGAATCGCTGCTGCGCGATGCAGGCCTCACGGCCGGGGAGCGCGCCCACCTGCTGCGCACGATTCCCGCGACGGAGATCGTCGATCCGGCGGCGGCGGCAAGCCTCTGGGAGCGGCGCAAGGAGCTCTTTTTCAAGCCCATCGACGGTTTTGGCGGCAAGGCCGCGTATCGCGGCGACAAGCTCACCCGAGCGAAGTTCGAGCACATCCTCGCGCACCGCTACATTGCACAGGCTGTCGCGCCGCCCTCGACGCGCCAGGTGGTCGTCGACGGCCAGGCGACCGACCTCAAGGCCGACGTGCGCAACTACGTCTTCGACGGCGCGACCTGGATGCGCGCCGCGAGGCTCTACAGCGGCCAGACGACGAATTTCCGCACCCCGGGCGGAGGGTTTGCGCCGGTGCTGGAGCTTCCGGGGCAGGGGTGCTGCCCGGGCGGTGACTGAGCGGCGGTTGCAGGCGCGCCAGGGGGATCAGGTCCGATCGGACGTCTCGCCACGCGAGCGCCGGGCCTGCGGCCGCCCCCTATCGGCACTACGGCTTCGAAGCATTTCGCGACGATCCGCGCCGGCTGTTCCTGCGGGTGGACTGGCCATGGACCTTGCGTGTTCCCTGTCGTCCAGCGACAGCTCGCAATGACTCCGGGCGGCCACGCCACCGATGGAGCGCGGCGGTTACTCGGCTGCCTGCAGGAGCGAGAGAATGTGCTCCAGCTTCTGCCGGTGATCCCGAAGCCAGAACAGGGTGTCGGCTCCAAACGAGACTTCCGCGTTTGCGGCGCCCGCGGAGAGCGCGGGTCACGACGTGAACACGTCCGCGACCGGCCGCCGCAGCGATCGCGGCATCGGCGGCGCGTAGCCGAAGCGCAGCACGAGGTCGGGCCGGCGATCGCCGAGGCCGAGCAGCGCCTGCAGCTCGGGCCGCGTCGAGGCGACCTCGACCGGCTGGTTGAGATGGGCGTGGCGGATGCCGAGGGCCGTCGCCTGCAGCGCGAAGCGCTGGTAGCTGCGGCCGGCCTCGACCCAGTGCGCGGCATCGTCGCGTTCCGAGACGACCACTGCGAGCCCGGCGCTGGACCGGACCTGCCGCGCGTAGCGGTCCTTCTCGCCCTTCGCCGTGAAGACGAGCCCGAAGATGCGCTGGCCCAGGAACGTGGGCAGCGTCGGATTGCCGGAGCAGGCGGAGTAGAGGCCGTCGCCGGACTCGATTGCCGAGCGGGCGTTGAAGCGGATCCACGACTTGAGCTCGCTGGCGAACGCGGGGTTTGACACCTGGGCTTCCGTGGCGGCGAGGATGAGCTCCAGCAACTGCTCCATGCGCGCCGGGTCGTCGATCACGAGTAACTCGCAACCGTCGAGACGCGCCGCCTGCTCGAGTCGTGCGAGGTCGCCGGCGCCGACGGCGCGGCCGTCGTAGTCCGAGCGGGTGCACTGCCTCGCGGTGATGGCGTCGAACAGTGGATCGCGGGTGCCTGCGGTGCCGAGCGCGATGCGGACCTCGCCGTCGCCGTCCGGGGCGAACTCGATCGATGCCGAGCGGCCTTCCGCGCCTGCGGCGAGCGCCAGGTTCTCAGCCGCGCAGCCGAGCGAGACGTAGAGGTGATGGTCGTCGGGATCCGCCACCGGCAGCGCGCGCGCGAGGTCCGGCAGGATCGCGACACCATCGGCCGTCGGGCGGAAGCGCCAGGGCTGGGCGTTGTGGCTGTTGGCGGCGAGCGTGGCGTGGTGCACCAGCGCCTCCAGGTCTCCGGCAGGTCGCTTCGACCAGAGGCTCTCGGCGACGGCGTCGTAGTCCGGCCCGCGACTGCAGGCCGGGGCGCCGATACCGGCCACCACGGCGGTCCCACCGCCGATCAGGAAGGTGCGACGCGAAACGGCCATGGCCATGGCTCCTTTTCGTCCTTGATGGAGTCGGACTGCGAGCTGCCGCGACTCCGGCGGGGGCATGGGGCAATGATCGCCGCCGGCCGCCCGCCGCGGCATCCCGACATGTACGGCGCGCGGTTCGCCGGGCCGGCCGGGCACCGTCCGGTCCGCGTCGGGCGGGCGCCGGTGGGCCTTGACGGCGGTTGCGGACGATCTATAATTCGCGACTCAAAGTTCCGGGCCCCTCTGACGGGTGAGCACCACCCGCCATGTCGGAACAGCAAGGCTGTTTTCGCATGGAGGCCTGATGGAACCGCTCCTCGCTGCGTCATCCGCCGATTTCCTGGGTCATTCCGGCTGGCTGTGGCTCGCCTTCCTCGGCTGCGTAGTCACCCTGCTCGTCATCGACCTCGGCGTGCTCCACCGCGAGGACCGCGAGAACGAGCTGCGCGAGAGCCTGTTGCCCGTGAGCCTGCACTCGCTGTTCGGCAGGCGCCGCGACGGCGGCGGCCCGGGCGGCGGGGTGGCGATGCCGGTGACGGAAGCGGTGAGATCCTGAGATGACGACCACGATGAAGCGGCTCGTGTGGGTCGGCGCGCTCCTCGCGATCGCGCTGTGGTCGCTGCTGAGCTTCGGCAGCTACTGGGTCGTGACGGCCGGCGCCGAGTGGCTCTCCGGCATGGGCGGGCTCTTCGCGCTGCCGCCGGAATGGCTGCAGGTGCTCGAGTGGTCGCTGCGCCTCGTGGAGCAGTTCGGCATCGTGCTGCTGTGGGTGCTGTGGGCGATCGTCGTGCTGGTGATCCTGGTCGGCGCCTGGATCGTCACGCTGTTCGTCGGCGTGGCCGGGAAGACCGCCGCGGGCGCCACGGCGAGGCCCGCGACGTAGCCGTCGCCGCCACGCGGCGCAAAGCCTGCGGCGCGGCGGTTCAGATGAGCACCGGCTCCGTTTCGGGTGCCGCGGGCTCGGGCGCGGCCGGCGCCCCCGAGGGCGCGAGGCCCCGGCGGCAGTCCTGCTCGTCGGCTTCCTCGAGCGTCGCGTACGGCCGGAACTCCTCGAGTTCCACGACCAGCGCATCCTGCGCCTTGCGCATCGCGGCGATGTCCTCGCACAGCAGCCGCGCGGCCTCCTTCACCTTCGCGGCCTCGGCCTCGACCTTCGGGCCGATGCTGTCCGGGTTGCCCTTGGCGAGGCCGCTGATCACGGCGCCGACGGCCGCGAGCCCGACCTTGGCGCCGGCGATGCCGGTGTCCGTGGCGTGCACCCGGAGCTGCATGGCCGCGGCGTGGTAGGCGATGAGTTCGGCGCGCTCCGCGTCGGTGACCTCGATTTCGTTCCCGTCGATCACCAGCCGGCCGCCGGGGAAGATGCGCGCCTCGGGCAGGCCCTGCGGACGGATGCGCACCGAGTCGCGCGACAGGCCGAGCGAGCCGACCTTGATGGACAGCGTGAACGTGCCGTCGTCGGCGGGCGGCGTCTCGGGCTTCGGCTCGCTGCGCCCGCAGCCGGTCAGCGCGGCGGTGCCGAGGGCGATGGCGATGGTGCAGCTTACGAGTCGGTTCATGGCGCGGCCTGACGTGTGGGAGGCGCACAGGGTCGCGCGCGCGGCGGGCCGGGTCAAGCCGCGTTGGACCGGCTCGGCGAGCAGGCCGGATGGGCGAACTCCGTGCCGAGGCGCTGTTCGCGCGCGATCCGGACTGGGCGGCGCCGGTGCTCTGGCGCTCGGAGTTTCGCAACATGCTCGCGGGCTACCTGCGCCGTGGCGCCCTGAGCCTCGACGCGGCCCTGAAACTGCAGGCCGAGGCTGAGAGTCTCATGTCGGGACGTGAGCACGACGTGCCGTCCGGAAGCGTCCTGGAACTGGTGCATCGGAGCCAATGCAGCGCCTACGACTGCGAGTTCGTCGCTCTGGCGAGCCAGCTCGGAGTGCCGCTCGTGACCCGCGACGCCAAGCTGCTGAAGGCATTCCCCGGAGAAACCCGGAAGCTATAGCAGCGCACCGGCGGCCGATGCGAACCGCCGTCCCGCCGCCAGGACGCACTCCCGTAAAATATCAGCCTTACCGGCTTCCGGAGACGCTCCATGCGCCCCCACGCCCTCGTGCTGGCAGTTGCCGCCCTGCTGTTCATGGCGTTACCGCTTGCGGCATCCGCCAAAGACCGTGGCTTTACTGCCGACGATCTGGTTCGCCTCGAGCGGGTGAGTGACCCGCAGCCCTCGCCGGACGGGCGCTACGTGGCCTACGTGGTCCGCGAGACCGACATGGCCGCGAACCGCGGCCGCACCGACCTGTGGTTGCTGGACCTTTCGCGCCGCGACGCCGTGCCGCAGCGGCTCACCACGCACGAGGCGAACGACCAGAGCCCGCGCTGGGCGCCCTCGGGCGAGGCGATCTACTTCCTCTCGGCGCGCAGCGGCTCGCAGCAGGTGTGGCGGCTGTCGCTCGGTGGCGGCGAGCCGGTGCAGGTGACCCGTTTCCCCGTCGGCGTGGACAGCCTGCGCGTGTCGCCGAAGGGTGACCGGCTGGCATTCTCGGCGCGCGTGTTCCGCGACTGTGCGGACCTGGAGTGCACGGCGAAGCGGCTCGAGACCGCCGGCAAGGCGCAGACGACCGGCCGGACCTACGACCAGCTGTTCGTACGGCACTGGGACACGTGGTGGGACGGCCGCAGGAACGTGCTCTTCACCGTGGCGCTCGGCAGCGACGGCAACGCGGCGGGTTCGCCGGTGGCGCTGTCCGGCCAGCTCGAGGCGAACGTTCCCTCGACGCCCTTCGGCGGCAGCGAGGAGTACGACTTCAGCCCCGACGGCGCGCGGATCGCGTTCACCGCGCGCGTGGCGGGCCGCGAGGAGGCGTGGTCCACCAACCTCGACATCTACGAGGTGAAGGCGGCGGGTGGCACACCCGTGAACCTAACGCCGCAGAACCTCGCGACGGACACCATGCCGGTGTACTCGCCGGACGGGCGCTACCTCGCCTGGAAGGCGATGGTGCGGCCGGGCTTCGAGGCGGACCGCTACGCGATCATGCTGCTCGACCGGCGCGACGGAAAGCGTTGGGAGCTGGCGCCGGACTGGGACCGCTCGCCAAAGAAGCTCGCCTGGGCCGCGGACTCGAAGAGCCTACTGCTGCCTGCGGACGAGATCGGCCAGTCGCCGCTGTTTCGCGTCCCGCTGGTGCCGCAGGGTGCGGCGCCGCGCATCGAGCGGCTGACGGGCGACGGCACGGTGACGGACGTCGCGGTCGCCGGCGACCGCGTGGTCTACGCGCTGCAGTCGCTCGGCTCGCCGCCGCAGCTGTTTGCGCTCGAGGGTGGCAGCCGGCCGGCCTCGCGCCAGCTCACGCGCGCCGGCGAGCAGCTGCTGGCCGGCGTGACCCTGGCGCGCTACGAGCAGTTCTCCTTCGCCGGCGCGAACGGCACGACGGTCTACGGCTACGTGATGCAGCCCTGGAAGCTGGAGCCCGGCAGGAAGTACCCGGTCGCGTTCATCGTCCACGGCGGCCCGCAGGTGAGCTTCGCCAACAACTGGAGCTTCCGCTGGAACCCGCAGGTGTACGCGGGCGCGGGCTACGCCGTGGTGTTCATCGACTTCCACGGCTCGCCCGGCTACGGCCAGGCCTTCACCGATTCGATCAGCGAGGATTGGGGCGGCAAGCCGCTCGAGGACCTGCGGCTCGGCTTCGCCGCCGCGGCGGAGAAGTACCCGTGGCTCGACGCCGGCAACGCCTGCGCGCTCGGGGCGAGCTACGGCGGGTTCATGGTCAACTGGATCGCCGGCCAGTGGAACGACGGCTTCAAGTGCCTCGTCAACCACGCCGGCCTGTTCGACCATCGCTCCATGTACTACACCACCGAGGAGCTGTGGTTCCCCGAGTGGGAGAGCGGCGGGCCGTACTTCAAGGTGCCGGAGAACCACGAGCGCTGGAACCCGGCCGCGCACGTCACCAGCTGGCGCACACCCATGCTGGTGCTGCACGGCCAGCTCGACTTCCGCGTGCCGTATACGCAGGGCCTCGCCACCTTCACCGCGCTGCAGCGCCTCGGCATCGACAGCCGCCTGGTGATGTTCCCGGACGAGAACCACTGGATCCAGAAGCCGGCGAACAGCCTGCAGTGGCACGCCGAGGTGCTCGGCTGGCTGGGCAGGCACCTGCAGCAGTGACGATGCCGCCGGGCGAGGCTACATCGTCCGCTGTAG
>JBBINN010000031.1:13089-21169 GCA_037443885.1 Gammaproteobacteria bacterium
CCCCGCCCCTCGAGGCAGGCGGTCATCGCCCGAAGGTATTCGCCGCGCGCGGCGCGTGACCGACCCGGCTCGGCGGCGCCGTCGTTACCGGGTAGGCGCGGGCCTCAGCTCCCCATCCTCGCCCGCACCAGCGCGCCGGCCTCCTTGTAGGTCTCCGGCAGGGAGTCGAGGAAGGCGTTCGGCTTGAACCTCGGCTCGTACTGCTGCAGCACCGGAAGGAACAGCGCAGCCGGTATCTCGGGGAATCGCCGCGTCTTGAGGAAGTCCGCGATCGGGATGCGCGCCGAGGCGAAGTCCTCGTGGTGGTTCGCCGTCTGCGCCATGGTCTCGCCCCGCGGGTCGGCGATCAGCGAGCCGTCGCCGCGCACGCCGGCCGCGTCGGCCCAGCCGATGTTGTCCGGCGTCACCGCGTTGCCGATGCCGACCGTGAAGATGCGGTTGGCGCGCGCCACCTGCTTCGCGCTCTCGGCATTGCTGCCGCCGGTGACGCTCAGCACGAGGATCTCCGCGCCCTTCAGCGCGAGGCACTGGTACAGCATCGGCTCCATGCCGACCGCGGTGATGGCGATGTTGCCGATGTCGGTGCGCGCGACGGGCAGCGTGGCATCCCAGCCGTACATCTCGACGTAGCGGTCGAGCACGTCGTAGACGGTCGTGCCGATCAGCGCGCCCTCGCCGAAAAGACCGAGGATGTTGCGGCCCTTCCACTGCTTGGAGACGATGTTGCCGTCCGGGCCCATCAGGATGGACATGTTGATGACGTGGCGCGGCCAGTCCTTCTCCCTGGCATAGGCGCCGAAGGAGATGTAGCAGCCGTAGCGCCTGGCGCGCTCGCCGATCGCCTCGGTCTCGGGGCCGGGCAGGTCGATCGCGACGCGCAGCAGCTGCTCGCGCGTCCATGGCTGGAACCCCTGCAGCGGGAACTCGTGCAGGCAGAGCAGGTCCTGCTTCGCGCCCCACAGCCGTTCGTTGCCCCAGGCCTCGGGTGACCCCTGCGCGTAGTCGATCAGCTTCAGGACGTGATCGAGGTTGGCCTTCATCGTCCGCTTCAGGTCGCGGATGTCCACCGACCGGACGTGCGACTGGATCGCCGTGACGTTGATCGAGTCCTGCCGCAGCACCACCGTCTCGTACTTGCCGTTCCGCGCGACCGAGATGCCGCTATGGCCGGGATCCGCGGTGGCGGCTGCCTCGGCCCGGGCGGCGCCCGACCCGGCAAGCGCGGCGGTCAGGCCCACGGCGCCGGCGCCCGCCAGCAGGTTGCGCTTCGAGGTGTCGACGTCATCCGTCTTCTTGGTCACGGTCGGAGTCTCCTTGACGAGTGAAGCGGCCGTCGCGACGGCCGGGTAGCTGAAGCTGACGGGTCCAGGCGGCGGCGCGCAGGCCGGCCGCCGCCGGCACTTCGCGCACGGCCGCTCTTCTTCGCGAACGACATCCGCGAATCGCGGGTGCCGGGGCCTGGCGCCGGTCGGCGGCGGGCGGGAGCGACGTCCTCCGGGGCGAGCGGTGCCTCGCAGTGGCTGCAGCGCACGACGGGCACCGCCTCGTGGCCGCAGGTCACGTGACGCAGCTGGTACGGTGGCCCGGCCGCCGCCGCCAGCCAGCGGTCGCCCCAGGCGTTGAGGACCAGCGCGTAGGGAAACAGGTCGCGGCCCTTGTCGGTCAGGCGGTACTCGTGCCGCGCGGGATGGCGCTGGTACGCGCGGCGCACGAGGATCCGCTGCCGGACGAGCAGATCGAGCCGCGCAGCGAGAGTGTTGCTCGCGATGCCGAGCTCGCGGCGGAAGTCGTCGAAGCGGCGCAGCCCGAAGAACGAGGCGGCCACGAGCAGTGGCGTCCAGGGATCTCCGACGATGTCGGCGATGTGGATGAGGGCGGACTGGCTGCCCCGGTGGGTCGCGGCCGTCGCGGAGGACAGGCGGCCGTGACGCGCCGGCCGCGCGGGCTCCCGGTCGGGCCGACCCGGTCGCGCCCGGTAGCTCACGTCGCCCAGGGAGAGCGGGTCGCCGCAGTGCGCGCAGGCGAGTTCGGGCCGCATCGCGTGCCCGCAGCCGCGGTGGTACAGGCGAGTCGGGATGCCGGCGCCACGGGGCGCCCACCGCCGCTCCCAGCTCCAGGCCACCAGGCTCAGCGGGTACAGATCGCGGCCACGCTCCGACAGGCGGTACTCGTGGCGGGCCGGGGCTTCACGGGCGGGGAACCGCTCGAGGATGCCGTGGGCCGCCAGCGCGCGCAGTCGCCGGGTGAGCGTCGCGCGCGGGGCGCCGCTGCGCTCGAGGAAATCCTCGAAGCGCCGCACCCCCTGGAACGCGTCGCGGATCACGAGGATGGACCAGCGGTCGCCGAGGACCCGGATCGCGCGGGTCACCGAGCTGTGATGCATGCGGCGACCGATCCCGGCGGCCGGCGCCTGTGTGGCCCGGCCGCGATCCGCGCGTTTCGCGGCGACCTGGCTCATGGCAGGACAATCACGTCGGCGCCGGGCGGCTCGGCGTAGAGCCGCTCGACATCCGCACGACGGCGCTCGAGTACCGCTCGCCGGTTCACCGTGCCCTTGTCGGACAGCTCGTGCGCGCCCGCGCTCGGCGGCTCGGCGAGCAGCAGGCAGCGGCGCACGCGCGTGCTCGCGCCGGGATGCGCGGCGTTGTGAGCCGCAAGCCGGCCGGCGAGCGCGGCGCGCAGAGGCGCTGTCCCGCTCACGTCGAGCGGTGCGTCGGCGGCGATGCCGAAATCGCGCGCGACGGCGGCACGGCTCGGCCACGCGAGCAGGCCGAGGGAGGCCTGCCCGTCGCCGCAGACGACGAGCTCGCTCACCCAGGGTGCGAGCGTGGCGACGAGCTGCGCCCGCAGCGCGCCGGCGGACACCCAGGTCCCGCTGGCGAGCTTGAACTCCTCGGCGAGGCGGCCCGCGAAGGCGAGCCCCTGCCTGGGTTCGGCCGGATCATTGAACGTGACCAGGTCGCCGAGCCTCAGGAAGCCTTCCTCGTCGCGGCTTGCCGCGGTGGCCTCCGGGTCGCCGAGATAGCCCTGCGTGACGACCGGCCCGCCGATGCGGATCTCGTAGCGGTCGTCCACGGGCACGAGCTTCGCGATGGTGCCCGGCATCGGCAGCCCGATGCCCACGCGGTCGGTCTCGAAGTGGATCGCCATGCAGCCGGATGTCGTCTCGGTCGCGCCGTAGGCGGCGATCAGCGCGATGCGCCGGCCCACGGTCCGGACCGCCAGTCGCTGCAGGCGCTCGTAGAGCGGTTGCGGCAGGCCGGCGCCGCCGTAGAGCAGCACGCGCAGGTCGCGGAAGAACGTCTCGCGCAGCGCGTCGTCGGCCTCGAGCGCGTCGACCAGCAGGCCGTAGCCGAGCGGGACGTTGACGTAGTACGGTCCCGGCACCTCGCGCAGGTTCCTGAGCGACTCCTGCCAGAGCGGGCCCGGAATCGGCTTGCCCTCGTCGATGTGGAGCGTGCCGCCGGCGACCAGCGTGAGCAGCGGTGCGAAAGCCCCGGACACGTGGCTCCACGGCAGCCAGTCCATCGTGGTGCCGCCCCAGCCGGCCGCCCGCCCGATGGCCTGGCGGGCCTGCGCGACGTTCGCGGCGAGGTTGGCGAAGGACTGCACGACGATGCGCGGCACACCGGTCGAGCCGGAGGTCAGCATGTACGCGGCCGGATCGTCCGCGAGCGTGGCCTCGATGCGCGTCGCGACGGCGGCGGTGACCGGCGTCGCCAGCAGTCTGTCGAGGGCCACGGCGGGCCGGGGCGAGTCGGCCGGATTGCGCGTCACGATCACGGCGTCGCCGAAGTCCACGGCCCCGAGCGCGCGCGCGAAGACCGTCGCGTCCTCGACGAACACCATCCCGGGGCGCAGCTGGCGGACGACGTGGTGCAACCGCTCGAAGCTCGGATCGAGCAGGCTGTAGTTGGCGCTGACCGGACAGGCCGGCACGCCGGCGGCCATCCCGCCGAGCTTCACCAGCGCGTGGGCGATGGAGTTGCCCGACAGGATGAGGATCGGGCGATCGGGGCCGAGCCCGCGTTCCAGGAGCCACTGAGCGATGGCGTCGGACTGCCGTTTCGCATCGGCGTAGCTGACGGGCGTCCACGCCCGCAAGGACCCGAGGCGCTGCACGAGCCACGGCTTGTCCGGCTGCGCGCGAGCATGCCGCGCGAGCACGCGCGGCAGGTTGTGGTCGTGCGGCTCGAGCGGGATGCGCGAGCGCAGCAGCAGCGTGCCGTCGGCGCGGCGCTCGAGATCGAGGTCCACCGGCATGAAGCCGGTCTCGCGAAACGGGACGGCGGCGAACTCCCCGCTCATGCCGGCGTCAGTGCGCGGCGCCCGACGGCCCCCACAGGTCGCGGCCCGGGATCCACGCGGCGTGGAACCCCGGCGCGACGCGCGCCGGGATGCGGACGCGGCAGACCGGCCCGGCGGTGACGCGCTTGGCGTCGAAGATCCACGCCTCCGAGCGGTAGTCGTGCACGCTGGTGCCGATGGTGACCGCGTAGCCGGAGTCCTCGTCGCCGCCGCGGGTGCTCCTGGCGAACGGCGCCTCGCTGGGGTACCAGCCCTGCTCGTACTCGTAGACCTCGCGCGAGCCGGTCTCGTGGTCGTACTTCACCAGCGCGTCGAAGGCCAGCGTCTGCAGGTCGGTGGGAATGCGCTGGTGGTAGGAGAAGCGCGACTTCACGCCGTAGAGCTCCGTGTCCGGCAGGCAGAACTCGACGTTCAGGTCGTCGAGCTGCTGCTCGACGGCCTCGCCGGTGCGCAGGTTCATGCGCCAGCGGCGCAGGTGCCCCTTGTAGCGCAGGTAGGCGAGCATCGAGGCGAGCACGCCCTCGCTGCGGTCGCGGCGGATGGTCGGATCCGGCTGGAAGCAGCCGTCCATCACGATCCAGTCGCCGTCCTCCCAGGCGTTGACCATGTGCAGCACGTAGCCGGGCTCGAACTCGAACCAGCGGATCTGCTCCTGCGTGCCGAGCCGCGGGATGACGCCGAAGCGCGAGGGCTGGTCGCGGTGGAACTGCACGACGCGGTGCCCGGTGCGGCGCAGCACCTCGACGTCGTGATACAGCGGGAAGTCGTGCAGGATCGTGTAGTTCGGCGTGAACGTGGTGTCGTGCGGCAGGCGCGGCCCGGGCAGGTCCACGCGGGTCTTGTGCTTGAGCTTGCCGTCGGCGCCGGCGACGTAATAGGTGAGGTAGGACTTGAAGTCGCCGTAGTCGTAGTCGAGGTAGTCGCCGTTGCGGGGGTCCACCTTGGGGTGGGCGTTCAGCGTGGTGTCGAGGCCGCCGCCGAAGGTCTCCTCGCCGATCGTGTCGAGCGTCAGCGGGTCGAGCGCGTAGACGCGCCCGGCGTTGTACCACTGCGCGAGGATCCGGCCGTTGAAGAAGTTGAGGGTGGTGTTGCCGGTGTCCTTGCAGTAGTCCGGGTTGACGGCGTGCTGGCCGTCCCCGACGCCGGCGAGGTCGAAGGGGCCCATGACCCCCGACAGCGTCACCGTGCCGCGGGCGATCTCCTCGCGCAGCGCGCGGGTGCGGACCCACTTGCGGATGTAGCTGGCCCGCCCGTCGCGAAAATAGACGCCGTGCACCATGCCGTCGCCGTCGAACCAGTGGTAGAGGCCCTTCGGCGCGAGCACCGGGTTCGGGCCGTTGCGCATGTAGGCGCCGTAGAGGTCCTGCGGGATCTCGCCGGCCACCACCTCGAGGTCGACCGCCGTGACCTCGGACACCACCGGCGTGTAGGGGCCGTGCAGGTAGGGGTTGTCGATGCCGTCCACCCAGGTCGGGCGGTCCGGCGGATCGACGGGGTTCTGCTGGGCGTAGTTGCGCATCATCGCTCCGCTCTCCTGTTCAGGCGGCACGTTCGATCACGAAGCTCACGGTGGTGGTGGCGCTGCCGCCGACGTTCAGCGTGGCGAAGCGGCGCGCGCCGGCGACCTGGCATTCACCGGCCTGGCCGGTCACCTGCTTGTAGCAGTCGAGCGCCATGCGCACGCCGGTGGCGCCGACCGGGTGGCCGAGGCCGATGAGGCCGCCGCTCGGGTTCACCGGGATGCGCCCGCCCACCTCGATGTCGCCGGCCTCGATGGCCTTCCAGCTCTCGCCGGGGGCGGTGATGCCGAAGTGATCGATGGCCATGTACTCGGTGGTCGTGAAGCAGTCGTGGGTCTCGATGCCGTCCACCGCCTCGACGCCGGGGATGCCCGCGCGGCGGAAGGCGTCGGTGATGGTGGCGCGCACCCAGGGGAAGATGTAGGGCTGATCCTGGCTGGCCTGGACCTTGGCGGCGTAGGTGATCGGCGCGGTGCGGTGGCCCCAGCCGGCGATGCGCGCGAGCCGGTCCGCGGCGAGTCCACGGCGCTCCGCCCAGGCGCGCGCCACCGGCTCGCTGGCGAGGAACACGATCGCCGCCCCATCGGTGATCTGGCCGCAGTCCTGCTTGCGGATGCGGCCGTCGATGACGGGATTGGCGGCATCGTCCTCGGCGAAGCTGTCGGGCGTGAAGGTCCAGCGCCGGGTCTGCGCGTTCGGGTTGCGGCGGGCGTTGCCGAAGTTGATCTCGGCAATGCGCGCCAGGTGGCGCCGGTCGAGCCCGTAGCGGCGCTCGTACTCGTCGCCGAGCAGGCTGAAGATGTGCGGCCACGGGTATCGGACTCCCGGGCACTCGTGCCCTGCCCACATGGCGGGGCCGCCGATCAGCCGCGCGGCCTCGTCGCCGGGGACGTTGCGCATCTGCTCGACGCCGATCACCGCGGCGAGACCGTAGCGGCCGGCCTCGATCTCGGCGGCGGCGGCGAGCACCGCGAGGCTGCCGGAGGCGCAGGCGCCCTCGTGCCGCGCGGCCGGCACGCCGGCGAGGTCCGGATGCGCGGCGGCCACCAGCCCGCCGAGATGGCCCTGGCCGCAGAAGAGCTCGGCGGCGAAGTTGCCGACGTGGACGGTCTCGACCTCGCTCGCCTCGAGTCCGGTCGTCAGCAGGCCGCCCTCGAGGACGATGCGGACGCCGTCGGCGATCTCGAGACCCTCGCGTGCCCAGTTGGCCGCGAAGTCCGTCTGCCAGCCGCCGAGGAGGTAGACGCCACCAGCCATGGGAAGCCCTCGCGCTCAGCCGGCCGTGGCGAGGCGCGCCACCTCGGCGCGCACCACCTTGCCGACCGGGTTGCGCGGCAGCTGCGCGACGAGGCGCAGCTGCTCGGGCCACTTGAACTTCGCGAGGCCCGCGGCGCCGAAGTGCTGCTGCAGCTCCTCGAGCGTGAGGCCCTTGCCCGGTCGCAGCACGACGACGGCGCAGATGCGCTCACCGAGGACCTCGTCGGGCACGCCGACCGCCGCGGCTTCTGCGATCGCGGGGTGGGCGGCCAGCACGGCGTCGAGCTCGTCGGGTGAGATCTTCATGCCGCCGCGGACGATGAGCTGCTTCAGCCTGCCGACGAAGCGGTAGAAGCGGGGATCATCGGGCTCGGCGATCTCGAACAGGTCGCCGGTGCGGAACCAGCCGTCGGCGGTGAAGGCCGCGGCGTTGGCCGCGGGCGCGCCGAGGTACCCGTCGAATACCGTCGGGCCGCGGATCTGCATCTCGCCTGGCATGCCCGGCCCGGTGATCTCGGCGCCGCCGTCCGGATCGACGAGGCGCGTCTCGATCATGCGCGCGATGCGCTGCGGCCAGGCGATGTCCGGGCGGCCGAAACGCGGAAAGTAGCGCGCTCGCCGCTCCGGGTCCGGCACCTCGCCGGGGCCGCTCGCGAGCGACACGCCCTCGTTCGAGCCGAACAGGTTGACGATCTCGATGCCGTGGCGCTCGCGATAGCCCTTGATCATGGCCGGCGGCAGCGGCGCCGAGCCGGAGCCGATGCAGCGCAGGCAGGAGAGGTCCAAGCCCGCGAGCAGCGCCTGGTTCTGCAGCAGCAGCATCAGCACCGCCGGCGGCGCGATGGCGTACTCGGGGCGCTCGCGCGCGATCTGCTGCAGGTACACCGGCAGCTCGAAGGGGTGGTGCAGCACCAGCGTGCCGGCGCAGCGCAGCCAGCTCGTCAGGCAACCGCCGATGGCGGCCATGTTGACGAGCGGGAAGGGGTTCAGCAGCT
>JBBINN010000032.1:0-20617 GCA_037443885.1 Gammaproteobacteria bacterium
TACTCGCTCGACATGGGCGCGCTGATTGCCGGCACCAAGTACCGCGGCGACTTCGAGAAGCGGCTCAAGGCCGTGGTGTCCGAGCTTCGCAAGCACCCGGGCGCGGTGCTGTTCATCGACGAGATCCACACGGTCATCGGCGCGGGCGCCGCCTCCGGGGGCGTGATGGACGCCTCCAACCTCATCAAGCCGGTGCTGGCCAGCGGCGAGTTGCGCTGCATCGGCTCGACGACTTACCAGGAGTACCGCGGCATCTTCGAGAAGGACCACGCACTCGCGCGGCGCTTCCAGAAGATCGACGTCGTCGAGCCGACCGTGCCGGAGACCGTCGAGATCCTGAAGGGACTGCGCTCGCGCTTCGAGGAACACCATGGGGTCCGCTACACCGACGAGGCCCTCGTGGCTGCGGCGGAGCTCGCCCAGCGTCACATCGGCGACCGCCACCTGCCGGACAAGGCCATCGACGTGGTGGACGAAGCGGGCGCCGCGCTGCGCCTCAAGCCCATGGAAGGCCGCGAGCGCGTGATCGGCGTCGAGCAGGTGGAGGCGGTGGTCGCGCGCATGGCGCGCATTCCGCCCGCGAACGTGTCGATGTCCGACCGCGAGGTGCTGAAGAACCTCGACCGTAACCTCAAGCTCGTGATCTACGGCCAGGACCCGGCCATCGACGCGCTCTGCTCGGCCATCAAGATGACCCGCGCGGGGCTCGGGTCGGAGCGCAAGCCGGTCGGCTCGTTCCTGTTCGCGGGCCCGACCGGCGTCGGCAAGACCGAGGTCACGCGCCAGCTCGCCATCGCGCTGGGTGTCGAGTTCATCCGCTTCGACATGTCCGAGTACATGGAGCGGCACACCGTCTCGAGGCTCATCGGCGCGCCCCCCGGCTACGTGGGCTTCGACCAGGGCGGGCTGCTGACCGAGGCCATCACCAAGCACCCGCACAGCGTGCTGCTGCTCGACGAGATCGAGAAGGCCCACCCGGACGTGTTCAACCTGCTGCTGCAGGTGATGGACCACGGCACGCTCACCGACAACAACGGTCGCAAGGCCGATTTCCGCCACGTCATCATCGTGATGACGACCAACGCCGGCGCCTTCGAGATGAGCCGCCCCGGCATCGGCTTCGCTCCGCAGGACCACAGCACCGACGGCATGGAGGCGATCCGCCGGATGTTCTCGCCGGAGTTCCGCAATCGGCTCGACGCGGTCATCCAGTTCCAGCCGCTCGACCCGCGCACGATCGAGCGCGTGGTGGACAAGCTGATCGTGGAGGTGGAGGCCCAGCTCGAGAGCAAGGGCGTGGCGCTGTCGATCGACGACGCGGCGCGCGCCTGGATCGCGGCGAAAGGCTACGACCCGAAGATGGGCGCCCGCCCCATGGCCCGCGTGATCCAGGAGCACGTCAAGCGGCCGCTCGCGGAGGAACTGCTGTTCGGCCGCCTCGCGGACGGTGGCAGCGTCCGCGTCACCCTCGACGAGGAGGAGGATCGCCTCGCACTGGTGTGCCGGGCGGCCCGGGAGCCCGAGCTGATCGGCTGACCCCGACGGTCAGCGCGCGCGGTAGACGATGCGGCCTTTGGTGAGGTCGTAAGGCGTCAGTTCGACGGTCACGGTGTCACCGGTCAGGATGCGGATGTAGTTCTTGCGCATCTTGCCGGAAATATGGGCGGTCACGACGTGACCGTTGGCAAGCTTCACCCGGAACGTGGTGTTGGGCAGGGTGTCGACCACCTCGCCCTCCATCTGGATCGCGTCTTCTTTGGACATTCCGCCTTTCAGCCGTAGGAAATGGCGCGCGGATTGTGCCGCAGCGACCGGCGTCACGCAAACCCGGCGCCCGCGGCTGTGTCACCGACGCCACAGGTCGAGGGCAGGGTCGGCGAGGCGCTCGAGGAGCGCGCTGAACTCGTCCCGGCCCAGGGGCCGGCTGCCGAGGGTGGCGAGGTGGTCCGTCTGCTGCTGGCAGTCGATCAGTTCCACGCCCCGCGCGCTGCACTCGTCCACCAACCGGGCGAGGGCCACCTTCGAGGCGTCCGTCTCCCTGGAAAACATGGATTCCCCGAAGAAGACCGCGCCCAGGGTCACGCCGTACAGGCCGCCCACCAGCCGGCCGTCCCGCCAGGTCTCGACGGAATGCGCAAGACCGAGGCGGTGAAGGGTGCCGTAGGCGCGGCGCATGGCCGCCGTGATCCAGGTGCCCGGCTGGTCCGCCCTCGGGGCCGCGCAGCCGGTCAGCACCTCTTCGAAGGCATTGTCGAGCCGTGTCTCGTAGCCGCGGCTTCGGATGCTTCGCCTGAGGCTGCGCGACCGGCGGAACTCGGCGGGAAACAGCACGGCGCGCGGGTCGGGCGACCACCACAGGATCGGCTGGCCCCGCCCGTACCACGGGAAGGCGCCATGGCGGTAGGCGTGGACCAGCCAGTCCGGCGAGAGCGACCCGCCGATCGCGAGCAGCCCGTTCGGCTCGGCGAGCGCCCGCGACACCGGCGGCAGGGCCTGCGGCGGGTCAGTCGGCGCGAGCGTCGGGATCGGCAGCATCGAGGTCGAGCGTAGCGGCGGCCGCGGTGCGCCGGAAGGGCACGTGTATCGCGGCGGCGCGCATGTGCTCGCCGACCGCCGCGCGTTCCCGCTCGAGGTAGCCCTCGATTGCGCCGCGGAAGGCCGGGTGGCGCACCTCGTGCAGAGACCAGACCGGCGCGGGGGTGAAGCCCCGCGCGATCTTGTGCTCGCCCTGGGTGCCGGGCTCGAAACGTGCGAGGCCCTCGCGGATGCAGTACTCGATGCCCTGGTGGTAGCAGGCCTCGAAGTGCAGGCTGTGATGGTCCGCGGCCGCGCCCCAGTAGCGCCCGTAGAGCGTGTCCTCGCCGCGGAGGAATACCGCGCAGGCGACCGCCTCGCCGTGGCGGTCCACGGCGAGCTTGACCATGAGCGACTCGGGCAGGGCCGCGGCGAGCCGCTTGAAGAAGTCCGGGGTGAAGTAGGGCGGATTGCCGCGCAGTGCGAAGGTGCGGGCGTGCAGGGCGTAGACCACCGCGAGTCGCGTGGCGTCGAGGTCCGCGCCGGTGAGTTCGAGGAAGCGCAGGCCCGCCTCCGCGACGCGGCGGCGCTCGCGACGGGCCTTCTTGCGCTTCTCGGCCGTGAATCCCGCGAGGAAGTCCTCGAAGTCGCCGTAGCCCTCGTTGCGCCAGTGGAACTGGCAGTCGAGCCGCGTCATGAAACCCCATTCCTCGAGGAGCCGGCGGTCCTCGTCCGCCGCGAACAGCACGTGCAGGGAGGACAGGCCGCGGGCCTCGGCCAGTTCCCGGGCCGCGGTGAGCAGCGCCAGCCTGACCCGGAGCGCGTCGGTCCCCGGCCGGACCAGCAGCCGCGGTCCGCTAGCGGGCGTGAACGGGGCCGCGCTGACGAGCTTGGGGTAGTACGGCAGGCCGTGGCGCTCGTAGGCGCGGGCCCAGGCGAAGTCGAAGACGAACTCGCCCCAGGAGTGGGACTTAAGGTACAGCGGCATGGCGCCGGCCACACCTTGACCGTCGGCCGCGACCAAGTGCGCCGGTGTCCAGCCCGTGGCCGGCGTCGCCGACCCGGACAGCTCGGCGGCCGCCAGGAATTCGTGTCGAAGGAACGGTCGGCCGCCCAGATCGAGCGCGTTCCAGTCGCGCGCCGCGACCTCCTCGATGGAGTCGAGGACGCGCGTGCGGATCATCCGTCAGCCAGCGGCATCGAGCCTGTCAAGGTAGCGGTCCGCGTCGAGGGCCGCCATGCAGCCAGAGCCGGCCGAGGTGATGGCCTGACGGTAGACGTGGTCCGCCACGTCGCCTGCGGCGAACACGCCCGGCACGCTGGTCGCGGTGGCGTCCCCGTCGAGGCCGGTTTTCACCACGATGTAGCCGCCGCGCATGTCGAGCTGGCCCTCGAAGATCTGCGTGTTCGGCGTATGGCCGACGGCGATGAACAGACCCGGCACCCTGACCTCGCGCGCCGTCCCGTCCTGCACGTTCTTCAGGCGCACGCCGGTGACGCCGCTGTCGTCACCGAGCACCTCGTCGACGACGTGGTTCCACAGGAGGGTCGCCTTGCCCTCGCGCTCGAGCGCGAACAGGCGGTCCTGGAGGATCTTCTCGGAGCGCAGCCGGTCGCGGCGGTGGATCAGCGTGACGTGCGAGGCGAGGTTAGAGAGGTACAGGGCTTCCTCGACGGCAGTGTTGCCGCCGCCGACGACGGCCACGTCCTGCCCGCGATAGAAGAAACCGTCGCAGGTGGCGCAGGCCGACACGCCGCGGCCGCGGAACTTCGTCTCCGAGTCGAGTCCAAGGTACCGGGCGGAGGCGCCGGTGGAGATGATCAGCGCGTCGCAGGTGTAGCGGCCGGATTCGCCGGTGAGCTGGAAGGGGCGCTTGCCGAGGTCCACCGCGTTGATGTGGTCGTTGACGATCTCGACGCCGAAGCGTTCGGCGTGGCGGCGCATGCGGTCCATCAGCGCCGGCCCGAGCAGCCCCTCGACGTCGCCCGGCCAGTTGTCCACCTCCGTGGTCGTCATGAGCTGGCCGCCCGGCTCGAGGCCGGTGACGAGGACCGGGGAACGGTTGGCGCGCGCGGCATAGACCGCGGCCGTGTAGCCGGCGGGGCCGGAGCCGAGGATGAGCAGGCGGATGTGCCGAGGGGCCGTCATGTATGATTTTCCGTAAGCGGGCAGGGCATCGGCGGATGCCGGGACGCGCAATGCTAGGGGAGCGCGCTGCCCGATGAAAGCCTCGCGAGCCGTGGTTCGCCCGGCGCGCCTCCGGGGAATGGTTCCCGCCTGTACGTCGTCTATATTTTCCAGTATTCTCAAACCTTTATAACGTCTACTTGACGCAGAGGTTGATAATCGTGCCACGAGCCGCCACCGACGCCCGGGACGAGTCGAGGCCGCTCGAACCCGCCGTGGTGCGGGGGCTGCGCGAGGGCGCCTTCTGGGTACTCGCCGCCGTCGCCCTGGTCCTGGCGCTCGCGCTCGCGAGCTTCGACCCGTCGGACCGCAGCTTCAGCTACACGGGCGAGCCCGGCCGTGTCGGCAACCTGATCGGGCCGCTGGGTGCCTGGGTCGCCGACGTGCTGTTCATGCTCTTCGGCTGGCCGGCCTTCCTTTTCCCGCTCGCGACCGGCTTCAGCGCGTGGTTGGCTTTCAAGAAGGCCGAAGTCTCCGAGGCGCGGCGCAGCACGGTCGCGCTGCGTGCGGTAGGCCTGGTGCTTGCGCTCGTCACGAGCTGCGGGCTGGCCACGCTGCACTTCGCGCCGGGCGTCCTGCCCTCCACGGCGGGCGGCGTGCTCGGCAGCCTCGTCGGCGAGGGCCTTGCCGCCGGCCTGTCCTTCCTCGGGGCGACGCTGCTGCTGCTGGCGCTGTGGTTCGCCGGCGTCCAGCTGTTCACCGGCGTGTCCTGGATCACCGTGGCGGACTGGCTGGGCCATCATGCGCTGCACGCGCTCGATGTCGTGCGCGAGCGCTTCGGCAGCGCGCGGGACCAGGCGGCGGGTCGCGAGCTCAGGCAGCAGCGCGAGGCCGTGGTCCGGGAGGAGAAGCGCAAGTCGGCCGCGCGCACGCCGCCGAAGATCGAGCCACCCGCGCCGCCGGTCCTGGAGAAGAGTGAGCGCGTGGAGAAGGAGCGTCAGGTGGCGCTGTTCGCCAAGCCTGCCGCCAGGGACCTGCCGGAGCTCAAGCTGCTGGACGATCCGCCGGCGCGCGAGCAGACCTACTCTCCCGAGGCGCTCGAGGCGCTGTCGCGACTGGTGGAGATCAAGCTCAAGGATTTCGGCATCGACGTTGAGGTCGTCGCGGTCCAGCCGGGCCCGGTCGTGACGCGCTTCGAGCTCAAGCCCGCGCCCGGCGTCAAGGTCAGCCAGATCAGCACGCTGTCCAAGGATCTCGCGCGCTCGCTGTCCGCCATCAGCGTGCGCGTGGTCGAGGTCATCCCGGGCAAGGCGGTCGTGGGGCTGGAAATCCCCAACGAGCGGCGCGAGATCGTGACGCTCGGGGAGATCATCAAGTCGCGCGCCTACGACGAGATGGCATCGCCGCTGACGCTGGCGCTCGGCAAGGACATCGGCGGCGCGCCGATGGTGGCCGACCTCGCGCGCATGCCGCACCTGCTGGTGGCGGGCACCACCGGCTCCGGCAAGTCGGTCGCCATCAACGCGATGGTGCTGTCGCTGCTGTACAAGAGCACCGCCGAGCAGGTCCGCCTGATCATGGTGGACCCGAAGATGCTGGAGCTGTCGGTCTACGAGGGCATCCCGCACCTGCTGGCGCCGGTCGTCACCGACATGAAGCAGGCCGCGAATGCGCTGCGCTGGTGCGTCGCCGAGATGGAGCGGCGCTACCAGCTCATGGCGGCGGTCGGCGTGCGCAACCTCGCCGGCTTCAACCGCAAGGTCCGCGAGGCGCACGATGCGGGCAGGCCCATGCCCGACCCCCTGGTCGAGGCGCTGGCGCGGGCCGGCAAGCACGAGGGGTCGGTGCCGCCGCTCCAGCCGCTGCCCTACATCGTCGTCGTCATCGACGAGCTCGCCGACCTGATGATGATCGTCGGCAAGAAGGTCGAGGAACTCATCGCGCGCCTGGCCCAGAAGGCGCGCGCGTCGGGCATCCACCTCATCCTGGCGACGCAGCGGCCGTCGGTGGACGTGATCACGGGGCTGATCAAGGCCAACATCCCGGCCCGCATCGCCTTCCAGGTGTCGGCCAAGGTCGATTCGCGCACCATCCTCGACCAGAGCGGCGCGGAATCGCTGCTCGGCCACGGCGACATGCTGTTCGTTCCGCCGGGCACGTCCGTACCGACGCGCATCCATGGCGCCTTCGTGTCCGATCAGGAGGTCCACCGCGTCGTGGATTCGCTGCGCTCCAGCGTCGAGCCGACCTACGTGGACGAGGTGCTCTCGGGACCGAAGGGACCCGTGCCTGGGCTGCCGGACGAGGCGGGCGAGGCGGGCGAGGGCGGCGGGGATTCCGGCGAGCAGGACCCGCTGTACGACGAGGCCGTTCGCATCGTGACCGAGTCGCGCAAGGCCTCCGTGTCCGGCATCCAGCGCCGCCTCAAGATCGGCTACAACCGGGCGGCGCGCCTCGTCGAGACCATGGAGGCGGCCGGACTCGTCGGCCCGCTGCAGCCAAATGGCAGCCGCGAAGTGCTCGTCGCCGGCCCGCCCGAGGACTGATCCGATGAACTTCCGATTCCTGCGACCGCTCGCCGCGGTACTGCCGCTCGCCCTGCTCGCGATGCCGGCGCTCGCCGCCTCCGCGGGCGAGCAGCGGCTCGACCGCTATCTCGCGGGTGTGACGACGCTGCGCGCTGATTTCCGCCAGGAGGTGTCGGATGCCGAAGGCCGGGTGCGGGAACGCGCTTCCGGCACCCTCACGCTGCAGAAGCCGGGCCGCTTCCGCTGGGATTACCGGGAGCCGGCCGGCCAGGTCCTCGTGAGCGACGGCACCACGTTGTGGCTGTACGACGAGGAACTCGAGCAGGTCACCGTCCGGCCCGTGTCGCAGACCCTGTCGACCACGCCTGCCATGCTGCTCACCGGGCAGGGCCGCGTGGGCGAGGCGTTCGTGGTCGACGACGACGACGACAGCGCCGGGCTCGACTGGATCGCGCTGACGCCGCGGCGGCAGGACACCGATTTCCGGCGCGTGCGCCTCGCCTTAGGTGACGGCGAACTCCGGCGCATGGAACTGACCGACCGGCTGGGGCAGGTGACCGCCATCGACTTCAGCAATATCCAGCGTAATCCTGCGGTGCCGGCCGACCTGTTCCGCTTCGAGCCTCCGCCGGGCGTGGACGTGGTCGGCGCCGCCGCCCCCGCCCCCGCCCCCTGATGCTGGACCTCGTCTACCGTCGGGCCTGGGTGGCCGGTGGCGTGCTGCTCAGCGCGGTCGTCGTCACTGGCAGCCTGCTGCCGGCACCCGTGATCCAGTCGCTGCCCCTGTCGCCATGGGACAAGGCCCTGCACCTGCTTGCCTACGGTTCCCTGACCTTGTGGTTCGCCGGTCTGCTCGAGCGCTCCCGCTACCTGCTGGCAGGACTGATGAGCTTCGGGCTTGGTCTCCTGGTCGAACTGGCCCAGGCGACGATCACCACGACACGGCTTGCGGAATCCGCCGACCTCGTGGCGAATGGCGCAGGGGCCGCTCTCGGCCTGGTGCTGGCCTATGCGGGTCTCGGCGGCTGGGCGGGTCACTTCGAGCGTTGGCTCGGCGTGAGCCCGTCCGGCGGCCGCTGATGGTTGGTTAGAATGCCCCCCGTGGATGCCACGCAGGAGGGCTTGCCGCTTGCTTCGCCGGGGGCCTGGCGGCCGCTGGCCGATCGCATGCGGCCGCGCAGCCTCGATGAGGTCGTGGGCCAGCAGCACCTGCTCGGCCCGGGCCGTGCCCTGCGGCGACTGGTGGAGACCCGCAACCCCCACTCGATGATCCTCTGGGGCCCGCCGGGTACCGGCAAGACGACGCTGGCGCGACTCGTGGCCGCGGCCTGCGATGCGCACTTCGAGGCCCTGTCCGCGGTCCTGGCCGGTGTGAAGGACATTCGCGCCGTGGTCGAGTCGGCCCGCGCGCGGCGCGCGTCCGGCGGCCGGCCCACCGTGCTGTTCCTGGACGAGGTGCACCGCTTCAACAAGGCGCAGCAGGACACCTTCCTGCCCTTCGTCGAGGACGGCACCCTGGTCTTCATCGGAGCGACGACCGAGAACCCGTCCTTCGAGGTGAACGCCGCGCTGCTCTCCCGCGCGCGCGTGTACGTGCTCAAGGCCCTCGAGGCGGCCGACCTGGTGGCGGTCATGCAGGCAGCGCTCGCCGACCCGGAGCGAGGCCTCGGTGGCCGCGGGATCGGGGTGGCCGACGGGGTGCTCGACGCCTTCGCGCAGGCGGCCGACGGCGACGCGCGGCGCGCGCTCTCGCTGCTCGAGGTCGCCGCCGACCTGGCCGAGGCCGGGCAGGGCGGTGCGCTGGTCACGCGCGAGGTGGCGCTCGAGCTGGCGGCCGGCGGCCACCGCCGGTTCGACAAGCGCGGCGAGCAGTTCTACGACCAGATCTCGGCGCTGCACAAGTCGGTGCGCGACAGCGACCCGGACGCGGCGCTGTACTGGCTGGCGCGCATGCTGGACGGTGGCTGCGATCCGTCCTACCTCGCAAGGCGCATCCTGCGCATGGCAATCGAGGACATCGGCAACGCCGACCCGCGCGCGCTCACGCTGGCGCTCGAGGCCTGGCAGGCCTACGACCGGCTCGGCAGCCCCGAGGGGGATCTCGCCCTGGCGCAGGCGGTCGTGTTCATGTCCTGCGCCGCCAAGAGCAACGCCGTCTACAAGGCCTTCGGCGAGGCGCAGGAAGACGTCCGGCGCCTGGGCACGCTCGAGGTACCCCTGCACCTGCGCAACGCGCCGACGCGCCTGATGAAGGAGCTTGGCTACGGCGCCGGCTATCGCTACGCCCACGACGAGCCCGAAGCGGTGGCCGCCGGGCAGCGCCACTTCCCGGACACGATGGAACCGCGGATCTATTATCATCCTGCGCCGCGCGGCCTCGAGATCCGGATCGGCGAAGCCCTCGCCCGGTTGCGCAAGCGCAGCGGCGGCGGGGACTGAAGCCGCCCGCCGCAGGCACGCCGTTCGTGCGCCCGCGGCGTCCCGCCAGCCCGCACGCCGCCACGCCCCGGCAACGCAGGAGGAACGATGCTCGACAGCAGGCTCTTGAGGACGGATCCCGGCGCGGTGGCCGCCAACCTCGCGCGTCGCGGCTTCGTGCTCGACACGGCGCAGTTCGGTGCGCTGGAAGAGCGGCGCAAGGCGCTGCAGCTCGAGCTGGACCGGCTGCGCAACGAGCGCAACACGCGTTCGAAGTCCATCGGCCGCGCCAAGGCGCAGGGGCAGGACATCGCACCGCTGCTGACCGAGGTGGAGTCCCTCGGCGAGTCGCTGGCGAGCGCCGAGGCTGAGTTCGCCGCGCTGCAGGCCGAGCTCGAGCGCCTTCTGATGGGCTTGCCCAACCTGCTGGATGCGTCCGTGCCCGAAGGCCGCGACGAGACGGCGAACGTCGAAGTGCGGCGGCACGGCGAGCCGCGGCGCTTCGGGTTCGTGCCGCTCGATCACGTCGCCCTGGGCGAGCGCCTCGGTGGCCTCGACTTCGAGCTCGCAGGACGCATCACCGGCGCGCGGTTCGCGGTGATGAGCGGCGGTGTCGCGCGCCTGCACCGGGCGCTCGCCCAGTTCATGCTCGACCTGCACACCCGCGAGCACGGCTACACCGAGGTCTACGTGCCCTACCTCGTGAACCGACAGACGCTCACGGGCACCGGCCAGCTGCCGAAGTTCGAGGCGGACCTGTTCGCGCTGCGCGGCCGCGACGACCTGGCCGAGGCCGAGAGCCTGCAGGACCTGTTCCTGATCCCCACGGCCGAGGTACCGGTCACCAACTTCGCACGCGACCGCATCCTCGAGGACCGCGAGCTGCCGCTGCGCTTCGTCGCGCACACGCCGTGCTTCCGCTCGGAGGCAGGCTCCTACGGCAAGGACACACGCGGCATGATCCGCCAGCACCAGTTCGACAAGGTCGAGCTGGTGCAGGTGGTTCGCCCGGCCGATTCCTACGCCGCGCTCGAGGAGCTCACTGGTCACGCCTGCCGCGTGCTGGAGCTGCTCGGCCTGCCGCACCGGGTAGTCGCCCTGTGCGCCGGCGACATCGGCTTCGGCAGCGCCAGGACCTATGATCTCGAGGTCTGGCTGCCGGGGCAGGACAAGTTCCGCGAGATCTCCTCCTGCAGCAACTGCGAGGCCTTCCAGGCGCGGCGCATGCAGGCACGCTGGCGCAACCCGGCAACGGGCAAGCCCGAGCCCGTGCACACCCTGAACGGCTCCGGTGTCGCTGTTGGGCGCGCGCTCGTGGCGGTGCTCGAGAACTACCAGCAGGAGGACGGCTCGGTCACGGTGCCCGGCGTGCTGCGGCCGTACATGGGCGGGCTGGAGCGCCTCGGCGCCAGCTGAGGCGGCATGACCGCGCTCACCCTCACCGGGCCGCTGCTGGGCGGCATCGGGCTGTTCCTCCTCGGCATGTGGCTGATGACGGACGGCCTCAAGCTCGCGGCCGGCCCGGCGCTGCACCGGATCCTGGCGCGGTCCACCGGCACGCGCGGCCGGGCCTTCCTGTCGGGCGTGGCGATCACGGCGCTGGTGCAGTCCTCGAGCGTGGTGACGGTGGCTGCTATCGGCTTCATCAACGCCGGGCTGCTGACCCTCACCGGCGTGCTGTGGGTGCTGTTCGGCGCCAACGTCGGCACCACCATGACGGGCTGGCTGGTCGCCCTGGCGGGCGTGGACATCCGGATCGAGGCTTACGCCCTGCCGCTGGTTGGAATCGGAATGGTGCTCCACCTCACGGCAGGGCAGGGCCAGCGCCGCGGACCGCTGGGTCTGGCGCTCGCCGGTTTCGGCACGCTGTTCCTCGGCATCGACGTGCTGCGCGACGCCTTCTCGGGCATCGGCAGCCAGCTCGAGCTGCCGGACTTCGGGCGTGGGCCGGCAGCGTTGGTGGTGCAGGTGCTCGCCGGTGCGACGCTGACCGTGCTGATGCAGTCGTCGAGCGCCGCGCTCGCCGTGGCGCTGACGGCGGCGCAGGGTGGCGTCCTGCCCATCGAGGCGGCCGCGGCCGTCGTCGTCGGTGCCAACGTGGGGACCACCGTGAAGGCGCTGCTCGCGGCCGTCGGCGCGACCCCGAACGCGAAGCGTGCAGCGCTCGGGCACGTGCTGTTCAACCTGCTGACGGCCGCCGTGGCGCTCGCCATCCTGCCGGCGCTGCTCGCGGCGATCCTCGCTGCCCGTGATGCGCTGGGGCTCGAGTCGGGCCCGACCGTCACGCTCGCTCTATTCCACACCGCGTTCAACGTGCTCGGCGTGCTGCTGATGTGGCCGCTGGCCGACCGGCTCGCAGCTTTCCTCGAGCGCCGCTTTCGAACGCAGGAGGATGACGGCGCACGGCCGCGGCACCTCGACGAGAGCGTCCTGGCGGTTCCCGAGCTTGCGCTGCAGGCGCTCGAGCGCGAACTGCGGAGAACGGGTGTGCTCGCCCTCGGTCTCGCGCGCCGTGCCCTCGGCGGGACCCTCGCGCCGGGCGCACTGGCCGGCGGGCAGCAGGCGGTGGAGGCGCTCAACCGAGAGATCGCGACCTTCATCGCACGGCTCAACCGGGCGTCCATGACGCCCGAGGCGGGCCGGCGTCTCCCGGAGCTGCTGCGCGCTGCTCGGTACTACGAGACCGTTGCGGAGCTGGCCGCGGCGCTGGCGGCGCGCCCCCCAGCCACACCGCACGGCATCTCGCCGGAACTCGACCGCTTTCTGGAGGGCGCGGTGCTGCTGCTGGCCGATGCCGACCCGGAGTCAGGGCCCTGTGCCGCGGCCGCCGACACGGAGCGGCTTGGGCAGTTGCAGGCCTGCTACGAGGGCGCGAAGCAGCAATTGCTCGAGGCCGGAGCCAGCGGCCGGCTCGGCGTCGAGCCCATGAGGGTGGCGCTCGACCGGGCGAGCCTGGGCCGCCGGATCGCCGAGCAGGCGGCGAAGGGCGCTCGGCTGCTGCTCAGATTGACGCCCGAGGGCATGCCCACCGCACAGCCCGGCGGAGCCCCTCATGCGGCTGCGTGACCGCCGCCGCCCGGCCTGGGTGGTCAAGCTTCGCGAGTGGCTGTCGCGGCACCATCACCTTCGCGAGCACCGGTCGGTCGCCTGGCTGGGCCCGGCGCTGCACCACCCGCGCGTGTGGCACCTGACGCGCCGCGGCGTCGCGCTCGGCGTGGCCGTCGGCCTTTTCTTCGGTCTGCTGGTGCCGGTGGGACAGATCCTGTTCGCCGCAGCCGCCGCAGTCGTGCTGCGGGCCAACCTGCCCGTGGCCGCGTTGAGCACGCTGGTCACCAATCCCTTCACGTTTCCGCCGATCTACTTCGCCGCGTACCGGCTCGGACACTGGTTGCTCGGCGGCGACCCCACGCTCACGGAGGAAGCGCTGGCGGAAAAGATGGTCGTCGACGCTGGATGGCTGCAGCTGTGGCTCGATCGCATGGTCACGGTCGGCCGCCCACTGCTCCTGGGACTCACCATCCTGGCGACGAGCCTGTCCGTGACGGCCTACGTCGTCGTGGACCAGCTGTGGCGCCTGATCGCGCTGCAGGCCTGGCGCCGCCGGCGGGATCATCTGAAGAACGACTGACTGCGGGCCGGAAAGCGAGAGCCCCGCGCGGCGGCGGGGCTCCCGGACCGAACATGAGCGGGGACAACGAGTCAGTCGTCGCCGGCCATCCCCAGCAGGTGCATCAGGCTCGTGAAAAGGTTGTAGATGCTGACGTAGAGCGTCACCGTGGCGAGAATGTAATTGGTCTCGCCGCCGTTCACGATCTCGCCCGTCTGCCACAGGATCAGCCCGCCCATCAGCAGCACGAACATGGCCGACACGGCGAGCGACAGCGCGGGCATCTGGAAGAAGAAGGCCACCAGGCCCAGCACGAAGGCGGTGATGATGCCGATCATCAGGAAGCCGCCCATGAACGAGAAGCTGCGGCCGCTCTTGACCGCGTAGGCCGACAGGGCGGCGAAGGACAGCGCGGTGAGGGCGAAGGCGTTCATCACCACCGCGTGGCCGTTCGGCACGAACTTCAGGTACATGCCGATGATCGGCCCGAGCGTGTAGCCCATGAAGCCGGTCAGCGCGAACACGAACAGCAGCCCCGTGGCGCTGTTGGCGGTCTTGTGGACGGCGAACAGGAGGCCGAAGTAGCCGACCAGGGTGATCACGAGGCCCGGGTGCGGCAGGTTGAACGCGAGCGACACGCCCGCCATCAGGGCGCTGAAGCCGAGGGTTGCGGCCAGCAGCAGGTACGTATTGCGCAGGACCTTGTTGGTCGCGAGCGCCGAAACGGGGGCAGTGATCACCGCCGCTTCGGGGCGGCTCGGGAAGTTCGGACGATCCATCGACACGGTCTCCTGCGGGTAGGTTGCGAGAAGTATACGGATCCTGGGCTGGCGAACAAGAACACGCGAAACGAATTTCACAGTTGGCCTTGGATCCACGGGCTGAGCCGAGGTTCCCGGCCGCTACTTCGTACCTTGCGGGCTTCCGCGCGCCCGCCGACAATCCCCGCGCCGTGCGCCGGAGAGGTGGCAGAGCGGTTGAATGCACCGGTCTTGAAAACCGGCGTCCCCTCACGGGGACCGTGGGTTCGAATCCCACCCTCTCCGCCAGCTGATGTGCCAAGGGCCCCGTCGGGGCCCTTGGCACATCAGCCGGGGAGGGTGTGTGGACGAACCCCCGCCGGGTTCGACGAGCCGTCGCGCAGCGACGGCGAAGGACGGCGCAGCCTGGCGGCGACCTTCTAGAAGTACACCGCCTCCAGCAGCGCGAGTTCGTTCCCCAACTCGTCCTGGAGCGCCAGGGTGTTGCCAACGACCTGGCCGCGCCGCGCCCGTTCGAGCACCGACCCGAGCTCGTGCTCCAGCTCGGCGAGCGGGGGCGGGCAGACCATGAGCGTCGTGGCCACCCGCTTGAACGACAGCTTCCCGCCCGAAGCCTCGACCGGGCCGATCAACTGGTTGCAGCCCACGGTCGCGGCGTAGCTCTTGCCTTCCTGCGTCTGCCGCAGCAGCAGGTGCGGTTCCCGTCGCCCGGGCGCCGGCGTGACGGGCGCGGCGTCGAGGCGCACGATGCGCCAGTAGGTGTTGAACAGCGAGGCAGTGGCCTTGGCCCGGCTGCAGGCCTGCTCCGGCCAGACGTTGATGAAACGCTCCACCGTCATGGTCGGCACGAGGCGGTCGCCCTCCATGCCTGGGCGCTGCGTCAGGGTGCCCTCGACGGTGACGTAGAGCTTGGCGCCGGGCTCCTTGACGGCGGCGAGATAGGCCCGCTGCAGCTTCAGCGCCTCGTCACCCGCCGAGATCGGATAGCTGCGCCCCGTCAGGCATTCGGTGAAGCGCGGGCTGTCGGCGGTGTAGGTCATTTCGCCGGCCATGATGGACGGTACGTCGGCGGGCTCGAGCGTGCCGTCGCTCTCGAGCTCGTAGGGCAGCTCCGACGCGATCGGCTTGCCCAGGACGTCGAGCTGCCGCAGCCGGTCCGTGCCGCGTATCTCGAACTGGATCGGGGCCTCGCTGCCGCCCTGCAGGATCAGCGCGCGGCGGCCCGGATCGACGCGCCAGCGGCCCATGTCGCCCCGCACCCGGTCCGTGCCCAGCCATTCGCGGCGCAGGTGGAAGACCTGGTCCGGCCACAGGTCGAGGTGATGCCGCACGCCCTCGCAGTCCGCGCAGGGCAGGACGCCGCGAAAGCTGGCCGGCAGGCGCAGCCCGTGCGCCGGCAGCGGCGCGGCGCTCGCCGGGTCGCCCGATGCAGGCTTCGGTGACGATGCCCTCACAGCCTTGAGCAGGATCTCGACCGTGTTGCCGGCCCCGCCGGTCAGCACCCGGTGGATCGTGTCCGAGGTGAACCGCAGTTGGCCGTCCACCAAGATCCGTGCCCGCACGGAGTAACGGCGCGAAGGCGAGATGTCGGTGGGATCGAAGGGAATCGTGAAGTGGATCGGCGGCATCGGGTTGTCGATGACTGTCTTGCCGACGACCGTGGCCGGCGCGTCCGCCAGCGTCACGTCCTCGAGCACCGCCTCGAACACGGCGCCCGGAGGCAGTGCGATGCGTTCGCGGTACGTGGCGACGCCGGTGACCGGCCCGGTGACCGTACTCGTGGCCATCTGCACCTCCGTCGCGGCGAGCGCGGGTGGACTGCCGGCCAGGAGCAGGCCGGCAGCCAGCGGCGCGAACAGCGTGCGGATCCGGTTCGCTGGCACGATGAGCATCCGGGTTCCCTCAACCGCAACCGTCGTCGTTGCCCGATTTGGTCGCGGGCAGGCTCACTTCCAGATCAACACGCTCTCGGAAGCGGCCGCCTCGAGGGTCTTGCGCAACCCGGCGGCTGCGGCGCAGTACGCGCCCTTGTCGTAGGCCGCCACGGCCAGGTGGCCGCCGAGCGAGGTGGAGTAAGCCGACATCACCGCGTCCACCGGCAGGTTGTTCTGGCCCTCCTGGGTCTTGCTGGCCAGCGGCGCCACGATGTCGTTCATCACCTTGCGGAACTTCTCGCCGTCCACCTCGAAGCCGTCACAGCTCTCGGCCGTAGCGTACTGCCGCGCAACGATGACGAGGCGCAGCACTTGGCCGGGCTCGAGCAGCCTGATGGCGTTGTTGATCGCGTGGCCGTCGGACGCTGCGAGCATGCGCTTCTGCGGCTCGCCCATGTCGGGGCTGCCAGGCTCGCCGGCGAGCGAAGCATGGGCGGCGACCAGCGTCGCGGCGCAGGTCAGGGAACGGACGATGCTCGATGTCTTCATGGCAGTGCTCCGGTAGATGGCGTTGGCTAAAAAGATTGCGATGCTCCATTTCCCGACGCGGCCGGACCAATCTGTTTTCGGTTAACGTATAAGCAAAGCAAATACTTTGGTGGGTGAGGGATGGCATCTTCGGCGGAGGTGCTCTATGCACGGCTGATGGCGCGGGCGCGGCTGCGTCACCTGCAGCTGCTCGTGGCCATCGCGGACGACGGCACGCTGAAGCGGGCTGCCGCGCGGGTCGGCATGAGCCAGCCGGCGGCGACCCAGGCGATCGGCGAACTGGAGCGCCTGCTGGAGGTGACGTTGTTCGAGCGGAGGGCCCGCGGCATGCGGTTGACCGTCTCAGGGCAGGTCGTGTTGCCCGTGGTGCGCCAGGTCCTGCAGGCGCTGCAGGGCTCGCTCGAAGCGCTGTCGGCGGTGCGGTTCGGGGCGAGCGGCCTGCTTCGCATCGGAGTCATTCCGGCGGCAGTCTCGAGGCTGCTGTCACCGTGTCTTCCGGCGCTCAGCGATCGGCACCCGCGTCTCGAGATCCGGGTCGTCGAGGGCACGCCGGCGCAACTGCTCAAGGAACTCGCGGCCGGCAGCCTCGACATCGTGCTGACGCGCGAGCCCGCCGCACTGGGAGCCCGTTTCCGCTTCGAGCCGCTGATGGACGACGAGGCGGTATTCCTGGCGGGAACGGGCCACCCGCTCGCGGGACGCCCGCGGGTGTCGGTGGAGGATCTGGCCCGCTTCCCCTGGATGCGCGCGCCGGCGGGCGTGAAGGTCCGCGACATCTTCGACGAGCTGTTCGGGGGCCGCAACCCGCCGCTGGTCGTTCATCCGGTTTCGACGTCATCTCCTTCGGTGATCATTTCCCTGCTCGCGGACAACAGCACGGTGACGCTGGGTCCCGCCAGCGTGGCCGAGTGGTACGTCCGGCGCGGACTGGTGGCGCGGCTGGCCCTGAACAGGACGCTGCCGATAGACGGACTCGGCGCTGTGCATCCGGCGGGCGCGGAGCAGGCGGAGGCTACGGCCGCGATGCTGCAGCTGCTGCAGGCGAGCGTTGGGCTCGCGCCCGCCCGAGGCTGAACCGGGGTTCGCCGCCGGGATTTCCCGCAGCCTCGTCCCGGGCCGGACGAACCGATGCCGGGCCGGGGCGCGAAAGCGCGCGGATCCGGACCGCGCGCCGGGTTTCTTTCTGGCTGGACGCAGGCGGTGCAGATCCGCCGCAGGGGATCGTTGCCACTCGATTGCCACTGCGGCTGGAATGTCGGGTATTGTCCGCCCAGTCGGGGCTTTCGGGTGGCAACGATCGTTGCGTTTCCTGGCGTGCGTTTTTGCGCGAAAGTGGCGGCCGAGTCTTGAAAACCGGCGTCCCCGCAAGGGGACCGTGGGTTCGAATCCCACCCTATCCGCCAACCTGGCCCGATCGCTGGCATCGGCCAGCCACTGCAATGGCGCTCGAGTGCCCCGATCGGCGCGGGGGCATCCGATGGAGGCTGCATGACCGCGGAACCCAAGTTCTCGATTACCGGCTGCGTCATCACCTTCAACGAGGCCGACAGTATCCGGGCGTGCCTCGAGTCGCTGTCGCCCTGTGACGAGCTGGTCGTCGTTGATTCGCACTCGACCGACGCCACGCGCGAGATCGCAGCCTCCCTGGGCGCGAGGGTGATCGAGCGGGACTGGCCGGGCTACCGGTCGCAGAAGCAGTTCGCCATCGAGGCCGCTGCGCACGACTGGGTCCTCGTTCTCGACGCCGACGAGCAGCTCTCACCGGCGCTCGCGGCCGAGATCGAAGATTTCAAGCGCGCAGGCGCGGGAGGAATTGCGGCCTTCGACATCCCGCGACTGTCGCGGTATTTCGGTCGCTACCTCAGGCACGGCGACGCGTACCCGGACCGGCAGACGCGGCTGTTCGACCGCCGCCGGGCCCGCTTTGCGGGCATGGAAGTGCACGAGCGCGTACAGGTGGACGGGCGACGCGGCCACCTGCGCCACGACATCCTGCACGACTCCTTCCGGGACCTCGACGACCAGCTGGCGAAGCGAACGACCTACGCGCGCCTCGTGGCCGCCACGGCGCACGCGCGCGGCAAGCGGGGCCGCTGGCTGCCGGTTTTCTTGAACCCGCTGTGGCGTTTCCTGCGCGGCTACGTCTTCCGCCTCGGCTTCCTGGACGGCTGGCGCGGTCTTGCCATGGCCCTGATCGCCGCCAAGTACGTCCGCGAGAAGCACCTGCGGCTGCTGATCCTGGACCGGGCTTCGCGCGACGCGGCGCGCGAAGCCCGGGATCGGGGAGGGTGACAGGGACCCGCCGGGATCAACCGGGGTCCGAAGCTCGGGCGCCGCCTTGGCGTCGCGACCGCGCGCCCCTCGACACACCACCCCGCGGTGTCAGCGCTCTCACCCCAGGTCGAAGCGGTCCAGGTTCATCACCTTGGACCACGCGGCGACGAAGTCCTTCACGAACTTCCGCTTGTTCCCGTTGCTGGCGTAGACCTCCGCCAGCGCCCGGAGCTCCGAGTTGGAACCGAACACCAGGTCGACCCGGGTGCCGGTCCACTTGAGCTTGCCGGTGGCGCGACTGCGGGCCTCGAACAGGCCCTCGGTCTTCGAGGGCCGCCACTCGGTCCGCATGTCGAGCAGGTTCACGAAGAAGTCGTTCGTGAGGGTCCCGGGCTTGCTGGTCAGCACACCGTGCTTCGACTGACCGACGTTCGCATTCACGGCCCGCAGACCGCCGACGAGCACGGTCATCTCGGGGGCGGTGAGGGTCAGCAGCTGGGCGCGGTCGAGCAGCAGCTCCTCCGCCGGTGTCTTGACGCCGGCGCGCAGGTAACTGCGGAAGCCGTCGGCCAGGGGCTCCAGCACGGCGAAGGACTCCACGTCCGTCTGCGCCTGCGAGGCATCCGTGCGCCCGGGCGAGAAGGGTACCTTGACCTTCTGGCCGGCCTTGCGGGCGGCTTCCTCGACCGCCGCGCAACCGGCGAGCACGATGAGGTCCGCGAGGGAAATCCGCTTGTTGCCGGTCTGTGCGCCGTTGAAGGCCTTGCGGATGCCTTCGAGGCTGCGCAACACGACCGCCAACTCGGCCGGCTGGTTCACCTCCCAGTCCTTCTGCGGCGCGAGCCGGATGCGGGCGCCGTTGGCGCCACCGCGCTTGTCGGAGCCGCGGAACGTGGCGGCCGAAGCCCAGGCGGTCGTCACCAGCTGCGGGATGGTCAGGCCGGAGGCGAGGACCTGGGCCTTGAGGGCCTCGATGTCCGCTGCGTCGACCAGCTCGTGGTCCACCGGCGGCACGGGGTCCTGCCAGATCAGCTCCTCGGCCGGGACCTCGGGGCCGAGGTAGCGGGCGCGCGGACCCATGTCGCGGTGCGTCAGCTTGAACCAGGCGCGGGCAAAGGCGTCGGCGAACTGACCGGGGTTCTGGTGGAAACGCCGCGAGATCTTCTCGTAGACGGGATCGAAGCGCAGCGACAGGTCCGCCGTCGTCATCATCGGCGGGTGCTTCTTCGACGGGTCGTGTGCGTCCGGGATCATGTGTTCCGGCCGGACGTTCTTCGCCTGCCACTGGTGGGCGCCAGCGGGGCTCTTCACGAGTTCCCACTCGTAGCCGAAGAGCATGTCGAAGTAGCCCATGTCCCACTTCGTCGGGTTCGGCTTCCAGGCGCCCTCGATGCCGCTCGTGGTGGTGTGCACCCCCTTGCCGGTGCCGAAGGCGTTCTTCCAGCCGAGGCCCATCTGCTCGAGGGGCGCGCCTTCCGGTTCGCGTCCCACCAGCGCCGGGTCACCGGCTCCATGCGCCTTGCCGAAGGTGTGGCCACCGGCAACCAGCGCCACCGTCTCCTCGTCGTTCATCGCCATGCGGGCGAAGGTCTCGCGCACGTCGCGGCCCGAGGCGACCGGGTCCGGGTTGCCGTTCGGGCCCTCGGGGTTCACGTAGATGAGGCCCATCTGCACGGCGCCGAGCGGGTTCTCGAGCTCGCGGTCACCGCTGTAGCGCTCGTCGCCGAGCCAGCTGGTCTCCTTGCCCCAGTAGATGTCGTCCTCGGGCTCCCAGATGTCCGCGCGTCCGCCGCCGAAGCCGAAGGTCCTGAAGCCCATGGACTCGAGTGCGACGTTGCCGGCGAGGATCATCAGGTCGGCCCAGGAGATCCGGTTGCCGTACTTCTTCTTGATGGGCCACAGCAGCCGGCGCGCCTTGTCGAGGTTGCCGTTGTCCGGCCAGCTGTTGAGCGGCGCGAAGCGCT